>NZ_JASHKX010000007.1:0-262475 GCF_030058635.1 Rhodococcus sp. IEGM 1305 | reverse complement strand
CAGTGTCCTCGATGTCCTGAGACATCAACTGTCCTGCATGTCCTGAACTCAGACACGAGTCCCTGGACTCGCTACGCACTCACGGGCGAAGCCTCGGCGGCGGTGCCCCGTGCGGCAGGGACGGCCCGACCGCCGTGAGCGAGCCTGCGGCACGCCCCTTCCCCCAGCCGAGCTTCTCGCGGTACCGGCCGATGTGGTCCTCCGGGATGTCCTGCCCGTCGACGAGCGGCGTGGACTGCGGGTCCACGTACAGCGCGTCGACCGGGCAGTACGCCTCGCACATGAAGCACGTCTGGCAGTCCGATTGCCGCGCGATCACGGGGATCCCGGTGTCGGTGCGGTCGAACACGTTGGTGGGGCATGCGTCGACGCACTTGTCGCAGCCGATGCACGCCTCGGCCAGCAGCACCTCGATCACGAGGCCACCCGCAACAGCCCGCTGCGTGCCGCGCCGGTCGAGGTCCACACGTCGTCCAGCCCACCGGTGAGCACGTGGTGGTGCTGCGCGGGGTCGAGGTCCGGGTAGTCGGCGCGCTTGCTCATTCCGCGGGTTTCCGTCCGCGCGAGCGTCGAGTGGTACATCCACCGCCCCACCGCGGTGATCGCCGCGGCCTGACGGGCCCGGACACGGTCGTCGCCGGAGTCGCCGCCGAGGCCCAGCGACAACGCCGTCCACAACGACTCCAGCTCGTCGAGCGCACCCTGCACACGCACTCCGTCCCGCAGGTAGTTCTTCTCGTACGGGATGAGTTCCGCCTGCGCGGCCGCGACGACGGCGGATGCCTCCAGCCCCGACCGCCCCGTGGGCCGCAGTCCGGCCCGGCCGGCGGGACGCAGTTCGCCCGCCCGGACCCGACGTTCGGTTCGCGCGAACCGCGCGGCCCCCGTGCCCGCCCAGCTGCCGGACGACATCGCCCACGCCGAGTTGTGGCTGCCGCCGCCGGTGAAACCGCCACAGATGCGTTCGCGGGTGGCGGCGTCGCCCGCCGCGAACAGGCCGGGGACGGATGTGGCGCAGGTGTCGTCGACCACGTCGATGCCGCCGGTTCCGCGCACCGTCCCCTCGGCGAGCATGCTGACCTCGAAGCGGTCGGTGAACGGGTTGATGCCGCGACGGTCGAATTGCAGGAAGAAGTTGGGCTGGCCGAGTCGCATCTGGCGCTGCACGTCGTCGTCCGCGCGGTCCAGTTGGGCGAACACCGGCTCGGACAGCAGCGTTTTCGCGATCACCGAACGCCCCTTGGTGGAGCCGGCGCCCTCGAGGACCCGTCCGTCGGCGTGGAAGAACGTGGCGTAGCCGTAGTAGGCGGTCTTGGTGATGGTGGAGTTGGCGGGGACGATCGCGTACGCGTTGGAGAACTCCATGCCGGAGAACGTCGCACCCACCTCGGCGGCCATCAGCGCGCCGTCGCCGGTGTCGACGTTCGTGCCCAGGGCGCGGGACAGGAACGCGCAGCCGCCGCTCGCGATCACGACGGCGCCCGCGGTGATCCGGTAGTCGCGGTCGTCGTGGCGCTGGTGGCCCGCCGCGCCGCGCACCTGGCCGTCGGTGTCGACGAGCAGTTCGAGGGCCGGCGAGTGGTCGAGAATCCGGACGCCCGCCTTCTTCACCCATGCCCGCATCCGCCGCATGTATTCGGGCCCTTGGAGTCCGGTGCGGATCCGCCTGCCTGTGTCGGGGTCGACGGGGAACGGGTACCGGCCTTCCTCGGCGAGGAGATTCATGTTCGCGTACGTCTGGTCGAGGACGCGGTCCATCCAGTGGTGGTCGGCGAGATGGCCGCCGAGCGTTTCGCGGCTGGCCTTGGCCTTCGCCCGCGCGGACGGGTCGGGGTCGACGTACCAGACGCCGGTGCCCGAAGGCGCGGTGGCGCCGCTGGTTCCGCAGTACCCCTTGTCGACGAGGACGACGTCCGCCCCGGATTGCCGTGCGCGCAGCGCGGCCCACGTTCCGGCGGGGCCGCCGCCGATGACGAGGACGTCGGTGCTCAGGTCGAGAAGTTCGGTCATGAAGGGTGCTCCTGTCGAGGCGGAACAACTGCCCTTCAACGCTTCCCCACATCGGCCCGCGCCGCCATCGTCAGAATCAGCGTGAGCCGAACGCCCGTGCGCCTTTCTGGTTGTCCCAGCTACCAAAAAGGCGCACGGGCGCTACGCGCCTTTGCCGTAGTCGACGCTCAGCCAGTGCTCCGGCCGCATGCGGATGACGATTGCGCTGTCGTCGTACGCCTCCTCGACGAAACTGTCGACCTCCTCGGCGGGGAGGTAGCGGGTGGCGAGTTCGCGGACGACGTCGGCGGTGGGTGATTCGTCGAACTCCGCCGGACCTTCGACGCTGACGTACCGGTAGGGCGGCTTCTCGTCCTGGGCGACGAGGCTGAAGCGGCCGGCGGCGCGGATCAGCCGCTCTTTCAGCGACCCGCGTCCGGTCCAGACGTACACCTCGCCGCCGGGTTCGTAGCCGTACCAGATGGGCACGGCGAGCGGTGCCCGCCCGTCGCGGTCGACGGCGATCACCCCCACGTGTACGTCGGCGAGGAACTTCTCGCGCTGTTCACTGGTCATCGACAACTGCGACATGTCAGTCTCCGCTCTGGTGTTCGGGTTTCGACGGTGGTGCGGGGTCGAGCAGCTGGGCGAGGTGTTGCGACGATCGGGTCGGGTCGAGTTGCCGTACCTGCATGTGGCAGCTGAACCCGTCGGTCAGCACTGTTGCTTCTTCGGGACTGTCGCGCAGTGCGGGGGCGAGTGCCTGTTCCGCCACCTGCATGCTGAGGTCGTAGTGGTCGGCCTCGAACCCGAAGTTTCCTGCGACGCCGCAGCATCCGGTGGCCTCGCGGACGCGTTCGACCCCGACCGCCTGCAGGGCCTTCCGCTGGCCGGCCGCGCCGAACACGGCGTATTCGTGGCAGTGGGTCTGCACGGTGACGTCGTCGGGCAGCGCCACGCTCGGGGTCCAGCCTTCCTGGGTCCGCTCGAGGACGGCGCCGGCGAAGCTCTGCACGCGGGCGGCGACGCGTCGTGCGGCGTCGGTGTGGACGAGTTCGGGCAGGTCCTTGCGGAACGCGGCGGCGCAGCTCGGTTCGAGGACGACGATGGGGCGGTCGGTGCCGTCGTCGAGGAGTTCGGCCGCCTTGGCGAGGGTCTTCTTCGCCTGCTTCAGCTGTCCGGTGGAGATCCAGGTGAGCCCGCAGCAGACGTCGCTGCGGCACTGCGAGCTGAGGCCCGCCTCGGCGAGCACCCGCGACGCGGCGCCGACCACCTCGGGGCGGAATCCGCGGGTGAACGTGTCGGCGAGCACCACGACGTCCGCGGTGCCGTTCCGCGACGTCTCCCCGACCTCGCGGCGGATCTGCTTGCGGGACGCGAACTCCGGCATCGACCGGTGCGGGGTGAGACCACCCAGCTTGGCCGCAACCTTCGCCAGTCGGCCCGCGGTGAGCCGATTCATCACGGGGGCGGACCGTTCGGCGATCTTCAGCCACACCGGCAGCCACCCGAGGGAGTAGTGCGACAGTGGACGCACCCGGCCGCGGTAGTGGTGGTCGAGGAATTCGGACTTGTACGTGGCCATGTCGACGCCCACCGGGCAGTCGGTGGAACAGGCCTTGCAGGACAGGCAGAGGTCGAGGGATTCCTTGACGTCCTCGGAGCGCCATCCGTCGGCGACGGTCGGCGAGTTGCGGACCATCTCCTGCAGGGCGCGGGCCCGGCCGCGGGTGGAGTCTTTCTCGTCGCCGGTCGCGCGGAAGCTGGGGCACATCACCCCGCCGGTCGACGCGCGGCAGCGGCCCACCCCGATGCACCCCTGGACGGCGTGGACGAACGGTGCGACGGGGACGTCGCTGGTGGGGGTGAGGTCGAAAGTCGTCTGCCACGCCCGCGGGTTCACGCCGTCGAGGGCCAGACTGCCCAGCAGCGGTTCGGGGTCCACGATACTGCCCGGGTTCAGCACGGCCGCCGGATCCCAGAGCCGCTTGAACGTCGCGAACGCCGCCATCATGGTGGGCGTGTACATGATCGGCAGCAGCGCCGACCGTGCGCGACCGTCGCCGTGCTCCCCCGACATCGATCCCCCGAACCGCACGCACAGTTCCGCGGCGCGGTGAATGAACCGCGACATCACGTCCCGGCCCTCCTCGGTGCGCTGGTCGAAGTTGATGCGGATGTGCATGCAGCCGGCGCCGAAGTGCCCGTACATCACGCCGGTGAGGCCGAATTCGGCGAGCAGGGCCTTGATGTCGACGAGGTAGTCGGCCAGCTGGTCGGGTGCGACGGCGGAATCCTCCCAGCCCGTCCAGGATTCGCCGCCCTCGACGAGTCGGGCCGACAGTCCGGCGCCGTCTTCGCGTACCCGCCACAGCGACGCGCGTTCGGCCGGGTCTCCGACCACCCGTGAGTCGACGAGCCGTCCTGCCGCCCGCAGCTTCGAGACCAGTTCGGCCCCGCGCAGTTTCACCTCGCCGAGGTCCTCGCCGTCGAGGTCGACGTACAGCCAGGCCTCGCCGTCAGGCAGCCCGACCACGGAGTCGGCGCCGCGCAGGTGCCGCATGGTGTCGACGATCGCCGAGTCGATGCCTTCGATCGCCGCGGGCGAGTACGCGAGGATCAGCGCGTTGTCGCGGGCGGCGTCCACCAGGTCGCGGTATCCGAGGCACAGCAGCATCGCCGCGGGCGGCACCGGCACCAGCGCGACGGTCGCGGCCACGATCACCGCGCACGTCCCCTCACTTCCCACCAGGGCGCGGGCCACGTCGAAGCCGTTCTCGGGCAACAGGTTCGCCAGGTGAAATCCCGACACCTGCCGTGGGATGCGGCCCAGCTCGAGCCGGAAGTCGCCGAGATACTCCTGCGTCAGCGCGTCGAGTCCGGCGGCGATCCGCCCGGCCTCGCTCACCGCGGACGCGTCGCCGGGATCGGTGGCCCGCAGCCCGTCGCGGGTGGCGGTCAGCCGGTGCCCGTTCGCCGTCACGAGGTCGAGCGCGACGACGTGATCGGACGTGCGGCCGTACCGCACGGAGTGGTTGCCGCAGGCGTCGTTGCCGATCGCGCCGCCAACGGTCGCGCGGGACTTGCTGGACGGGTCGGGAGCGAAGGTGAACGCGCCGTCCGTCGCCAGTTGCACGTCTTTCTGCAGGTCCGTGAGGACGATGCCGGGTTCGACGACGGCAGTTCGGGCGGACGCGTCGACGGCCCGCACCCGATTCATGTGCCGGGAGAAGTCGAGTACCACTCCCCTGCCGATCGCGTTGCCCGCGAGTGACGTGCCGCCGCCGCGGCTGGTGATGGGGATGCCGCGGTCCGTGCAGGCCCGGACGATCGCCACCACGTCGCCGGCGCTGCGCGGAAACGCCACCGCCAGCGGCGGCACCCGGTAATTGGAGGCGTCGAAGGAGTATTCGGCGCGCCGCCGCGATCCGATGTCGAGGTCGATGCCCAGCTCGGCGAGCTCGGCATGCAGGTCGGCCGCGGGACGTGTCAGCTCAGCCACGCGTCGATCTGTCCCGTCTCTTCGGAGTCAGCTACCGGAGTTCTCGTCAGCGGGGCCATGGCTACATGGTCGAGCCGCTCCCGAAGATTGTCAACAATCCACTCGGTGAGCCGGGTACGGTTCGGAGGGGTGAGCGTCGTGCGAACGCCGTCACCCGCCCAGCGACTGTTGGCTGTGCGGGTGGGAGCCACGGCCTGGGTACTCATCGCCCTGTATTTTTTCGCGGAGGTCGTGACCGCACGCGCCTGGCCGCGGCCGTACGAGGTGCGGACCAATTCGGTCAGCAATCTGGGTGTCACGGGCTGCGACGGCTCCGCAGCCCAGGCTGCGACCGCGCGGCTGTGCTCACCGCTGCACACGGTGATCAACAGCGCTTTCGTGCTGACCGGGGTGCTCATTCTCGCGGGAGCGGTGGGCCTGCGCGAGTTCCTGCCACCGGGACGCCTGCGCCGGGCCGCGTTGACGCTGCTCTGCCTGGCGGCCGTCAGTGCGGCCCTGACGGGCGTCGTTCCGATCAACGTGGACGCCCACCTGCACCAACTGGTCGCGACCCCGACGTTCGTCGCCCGCAACGCCGCCATGATCGTCATCGCAATCGCGCTCTACGAGCGTTGGCGCATCTTCGCGCTCTGGACCGGTCTCTGCTGCCTCGTCGGGGTCGTCGGAATGGTGGCGATCCTCCTCCCCGGCGAACCGTTCGGCATCACCGAACGCCTGGCCCTCTACCCGTTCACGGTGTGGGTCGTGACAGCCGGTGTCGCGGCGCTCCGCACCCGTGCGTGGTTAACGAGTCCAGAGCCTCCTTAACCACGCACCGGCGCCGAAGGCGCACCATGGAGTGATGTCCACAGCTCTCACGCATGCCGCCGCCACCCAGCAGTTCGCGGAGAACGGCCGCATCTCGATCGAACCCAATCACAAGCGCATCCGGGTGTTCTTCGGCGGTCAGGTGGTCGCCGACACCACCCGTTCGGTGTACCTGTTCGAGAAGGGGCACCTGCCCGTCTACTACATTCCCCGCGACGACGTGAACTTCGACCTCCTCGAGCCCGTCGACGCGACCACGACGTGCCCGTGGAAGGGCAAGGCCCGGTACTGGGATCTCGTCGTCGGCGATCGTCGCGCCGAACAATCCGTGTGGGGTTACGACGTGAAACTGGACGACTCCCTCGACCTCAGCCCGTACGTCGCGTTCTACTGGCACAGGATGGACGCCTGGTACGAGGAGGATCAGCAGGTGTTCGTCCACCCCCGCGACCCGTATGTCCGGGTCGACGTGCTGCCGTCGTCCCGGCACGTCGAGGTGTTCATCGGCGACACGCTCGTCGCCGACTCCGTCCGCCCGCGACTGCTGTTCGAGACGTCACTGCCGGTGCGCTACTACGTTCCCCGCATCGACGTGCGGTCCGAGTTCTTCACCGCCTCCGACACCAGGACGTCCTGCCCGTACAAGGGGACGGCGTCGTATCTGTCGTTCACCGGGTCGGGCGGCTCCGCGCCCGTCGAGGACGCCGCCTGGTTCTACCCATTCACCACCGCGGAGGCGTCGGGCATCGACGACCACGTGTCGTTCTACCCCGACCGCGTGCGGATCGTCGTGGACGGCACCGAGGTGGAGAACTGACGTCAATCCCGAGGGGGCAACGGGGGTAGTTCCAGATTGTCCCGGAACGTGCCGCCCACGTAGTCGTCGCCGACGATTCCGCGACGCCGCAGTTCGGGCAGCAGACCGTTGACGACGAAGTCCCGGGTTCGTTCCTCGGCGAGCCCGCCGAGGGAGATGACGTCGAGGACACCGGCGTCGTAGCGTTCCTGGACGGCGTCGGCGAGTTGTTCGGGCGTGCCCGCGACCGCCCAGTGGCCGGTGTCCTTGGACGCGATGATCAGCTCGCGCAGGGTCCGCCCGGACGCGGCGAGCCGGCTGAAGATTTCGACCCGGCCGCGGCGGCGGTTCACCGACCGGACGTCGGGCAGGACGTCGGCCGGGATCGGCTTGTCGAGCGGCAGCCCGGACAGGTCGATGTCGCCACCGAGCATGTCCTCCAGCCGGATCCGGCCGGCGTCGAGGTCCGTTGCCTCCTCCTGTTCCCGGACCAGTCGTCGCACTTCCTCCTCGGACGCGCCGTAGGTGGCGTGGAAGGAGCTCATGATCAGCGGCAGTCCGTCGGCGCGGCCGAGTTCGGTGGCCCGCGCCCGGATGCTCTTGGTGTAGGTGACGGCGTCGTCGAGGGTGGGCAGCGACGTGAACACGACCTCCGCGAACCGGGCCCCGAGTTCCACGCCGGCCGCGGACTGGCCGGCCTGGAATTGCACGGGACGGCGCTGCGGCAGCGGCGGGATGTTCAACGGTCCCTTCACCGTGAAGTACCTGCCGGCGTGGTCGATCGGCCGCACCCGATCGGCGTCGAGTGTGGTCCCCCCGGCACCGTCGGACGTCAGTGCCCCGGGTTGCCAGCTGTCGAACAGCGCGTTGATGACCTCGAGTGATTCCGTGGCGCGGGCGTAGCGTTCCTCGGGGCTCGGCAGGTCGCGGTCGCTGTAGTTCTCCTCGCCCAGTGAGGACGTGACGGCGTTCCAGGCGGCGCGACCGTTGCTGACGTGGTCGAGGGTGCCGAACAGCCGCGCGAGGTTGTACGGGTGGTGGAACGTGGTGGTCACCGTCGCGATCAGCCCGACGTGCGAGGTCACAGCGCTGAGCGCCGACAGGAAGATCAGCGGTTCCTGCGCGCCGATCGCGCCCTGCGCCCCGAAACTCAGGAGGTCGGCGGCGAACAGTGCGTCGAACTTGTTGGCCTCGGCGATCTTCGCGATCTCGATCGACGACGCGACGGTCGACTGCTGCGGATCGATGGCGGCGGCATAGGTGCTCACGGCGCCGCTGACTCCCGTGACCGTCTTCAGCGGCCGGCGACGTGGGGTGCTCATCGTCGATAGCCTAGGAACCACGGCCGGGTCGGCCCAGCGTTTCGATCAGGCGGATTCTGACCGCCCACGGGACGTTCCGGTTACCGTCGGGGTGTGCTGTTCTCGCAGATCGTCGCGACGTCCCGGAACGTGGGGGCCACGCGGTCGCGCAAGGTGAAGGTCGGGGCGCTGCGCGAGGTCCTCACCCAGCTGGAGCCGGCCGAGGTGGAACCGGTGGTGGCGTGGCTGTCCGGGGAGCTTCGGCAGGGCCGGATCGGGATCGGCTGGCGGACAATCGCCGACATTCCCGCCACCCCGGCCGACGTGCCGTCCGTGACGGTGTCGGAACTCGACGGGACTGTCACCGCCGTCGCCGGGATCTCCGGTTCCGGATCCGCCGCTCGCCGACGCGAACTGCTCGCGGACCTCTTCGCCCGCACCACCGCCGACGAGCGGGACTTCCTGCTGCGACTGCTCACCGGCGATCTTCGCCAGGGTGCTCTGGAGGGGGTGATGACCGACGCGATCGCGGCGGCCGCCGACCTTCCCGTCGAACCGGTGCGCCGGGCGTTCATGCTGTCGGGACGGCTGCCCGCGACCGCGGTCGCGGCGTTCGACGGCGGGGTCGACGCCCTCACCGCGTTCCGGCTGGAGGTGGGGCGACCGGTCCGGCCCATGCTGGCCTCCCCCGCCGAGTCACTCACCGACGCGTGGACCGAACTCGGCGGCGACGTCAGCGTCGAGTACAAACTCGACGGCGCGCGCATCCAGGTGCACCGCAACGGCGACGACGTGCACATCTTCACCCGCACCTTGCGTGAGATCACCGGCAGCGTGCCGGAACTCGTCGAACTCGTCGCCGGCCTGCCCTGCACGTCGGCGGTGTTCGACGGGGAGACGCTGGCACTCACCGACAGCGGCCGGCCCCGACCGTTCCAGGAGACGATGAGCCGCTTCGGCGCCGAGTCCGCCCGCGACCTGCTGCTGCACCCCTACTTCTTCGACTGCCTGCACCTCGACGGCGTCGACCTTCTGGACGCGCCGTTGGAGGAGCGGCTCGACGCCCTGGAACGCGTTGCCCCGCAACACCGCATCCCCGGGCTGATCCGCCCCGACAGCGACGCCGCCGCAACCCATTTCGACGACGCCCTTGCCGCCGGTCACGAAGGGGTGATGGTCAAATCGCTTGCCGCTCCGTATGCGGCGGGACGACGCGGCCGCGCCTGGCAGAAGGTGAAACCGGAGCACACGCTCGACCTGGTGGTGCTCGGCGCCGAATGGGGTTACGGGCGGCGCACCGGCTACCTGTCCAACCTGCATCTCGGTGCGCGCGACCCGGACGGCGGCGAACCGATCATGGTGGGCAAGACGTTCAAGGGCCTCACCGACGCGCTACTGCAGTGGCAGACGGACGAATTCCCGCGCCACGAACGCAACCGCGACGATCACACCGTGTATCTGCACCCCGACCTCGTCGTGGAGATCGAACTCGACGGCGTCCAGGTCAGTACGCGTTACCCCGGCGGGCTCGCGCTGCGATTCGCGCGGGTCCTGCGCTACCGCCCCGACAAGACTGCCGCCGACGCCGACACCATCGACGCCGTGCGGGCCCTGCTGCCGGGTTGACGGCGCTCGCTCGTCCTGCGGGGCGAGCGTGTGCGCGGTAACCTCCCCGGCACTGATAGGACGCCGTGCTGTGAGGGGGTCGACTGGTGATCTTCGTTTTCCGTTTCGTGCCGTCCCCCGTCGAGCGCACCGTCCGGAGGGCGGCCTCGGCTGCCGAGGGGCCGGTCCGCGTCGCCGTATGTGCGGTGACCGTGCCGATCGAGGTCGCGAAGACGTCGTTTCACATCCTCCGGCTCACCGAGGAACTGCTCGAGGAGGTCGTGTTCCTGCTGCGGACGATGCGGCCGGTGGTCGAGGCGGTGAGCACCACCCAGCAGTCCGACAATTTCGACACGGTGTTCCGGACGCTCGAACAGATCCAGCAGTCGGCCGACGCGATTGCCCGCACGCCGATCGGTGTCGTCCGGAGCGTGTTCTCGCCGGCCCGTCCGTCGCCCGAGCAGGTCGACTATCACCCCACGATCATCGACGCCGAGCCGCCGAAGCCGTCCGGTGTGGCGGTCCGGATCGCGTCCGTCACCGTGACGGCGCCGAGCATCACGTTCGGCAGGCCGAAACGCTGACCCGGGTTATCGCCCGGGAAAGAAGTCCGCGCTCTGCACGTAGTCCATCGCGGCGGTGAACGTCGGGTCGCTCATGCGCCTCGTCATCTCCGCCTCGTCGACGTCCTCGATGTGGGTCTGGACCCACCAGAGGTTGCCGAACGGGTCGCGGACGCGTCCCACGACGTCGCCCCAGAACAGGTGCGTCGCCTTCGTCACCAGCGTGCCGCCGGCGGCGACGGCCTGCGCGAGCACCGCCTCCGCGTCGTCGACGTACAGGCGGAGGAACCCGGGCGTCGGCGGCCAGTCGGGTCGCGCGTCGAACATCATCACGATGGCGTTCCCGATCCTCACCTCGGCGTGCCCGATGGTGCCGTCCTCGCCCACCATCCGTCCGACTTCCTCGCCGTCGAACGCCGCCTTCACGTAGTCGATGAGCGCGGCGGTGTCGCGGGAGATGATCCACGGTGTGACGGTGGTGTAGCCCTCGGGAATCGGATCGACGGTCATGCGGTCCTCCTGCGTCGGCGAATCGGTTTCACTCACCGTAGAACCGATAGCGGTCAGCTTTGGTCCGCATTTGATCGCCCGGATACGCTCGTATCGTGTCCGAACACATCCTCGTCACCGGCGGATCCCGCGGCATCGGCGCAGCGGTGGTGCGCCTCGCCGTCCATCGCGGTTATCAGGTGACGTTCACGTTCCAGAACGACGACGAGGCCGCCGAGCAACTCGTCCACCACTGCGGTGTCCGCGCCACCGCCGTGCGGGCAGACGTCCGCGACGCGGATGAGGCCGTCGCCGTCGTCGATGCGGCCGACCAACGCGGTCAGCTGGTCGCGCTGGTCAACAACGCGGGGACCACCGGCGCGCTCGGCACGTTCCTCACCACCCCGGACGAGGTGGTGCGGGAGGTGTTCGACGTCAACGTCTTCGGGGCGATGGCCTACGCCCGCGCGGCCGCCGAGCACTGGATCCGAACAGGGCGCCCCGGCGTCATCGTCAATCTCAGTTCGATCGCGGCCCGCACCGGCGCACCGGGCGAATACGTCGGGTACGCGGCCTCCAAGGCGGCCGTCGACAGTTTCACGGTGGGACTCGGGCGGGAACTGGCGAGCGCGAACATCCGCGTCGTCGGCGTCGCTCCCGGTACGACGGACACCGACATCCACGCCGCTGCCGGCGATCCGGAACGACCCGGGCGAGTGGCCGGGAAGGTGCCACTCGGCCGGGTCGCGGAGCCCGAGGAGATCGCCGAAGCGGTGCTGTGGGCGCTGTCGCATCAGGCGTCCTACGTCACCGCCACGACCATCGACGTCGCCGGGGGTCTGTGACGCCTAGCGCCCTCGCGAGCCGACCCTCGGGACGAGCATCGGCACCCGCGAGCGGTAGGTGCGGTAGTCGTCGCCGAACGTGTCGACCAGGTCGTGCTCCTCGAAACGCACCGCCACCAGGATGAAGCCGGTGGTCCCGACGGCGAACAACAACCGGCCCCAGGTCATCGTCGGCGCCACCCAGAACGCGATGATGAAGCCGGCATACAGCGGGTGCCGGATCACCCGGTACATTACAGGTGTCCGAAAGTGACTGGGCAGAGCCGACTTTCCGCTCTGATTCCGCAGCACCTGGCGGAGCCCGAACAGGTCGAAGTGGTCGATGGCGAACGTCGCCGCCAGCACGAGGGCCCACCCGCTGAGCGACACGACGTAGATCACGACGCGGACCCAGTCGGTCTCCACGTCCCAGATCTGGTCGGGTAGCGGACGCCATTGCCACATCAGCAGCGCCAGCGCGGCCGTGGCGAACAGGACGTATGTCGAGCGCTCCATCGGTTGCGGGACGATCCTGGTCCAGCGTTTCTTGAACCAGGGCCTGGCCATCACCGAATGCTGCATGGCGAAAACCGTCAGCAGCGCCACGTCGATGACCACGGCGACGGCTACGGGGGCGTCGGGGCCGTCGTTGATCGTGTGGGGCACCACGAGCCCCTCGACCCATCCGATCGCGTACAGGAACACGATCAGGAACGTCGCGTAGACGACCATTCCGTACACGGTGATCAGTGTTCGCGCGACTGCACCTGTGCGATGTTTCTGGTGTGCTTCGACCATCTCGGCCATGATGTTCTCTCCGATCCATGGGTTTCCCCCGACGCTCCGAAGTCTCCGATCAGGCGAGGTGCGGAACAAGGAACCCTGGGGTGGGAGTCACCGCACCCCGGCGACCGTGTCGGATCGGTTGACTACTCTGTGGCCATGCTTCCCGGGGACTTGCGCGACATCGACGTGGCGTCGATCAAGGCGGTCCTCGGCACCACCACCTACACCCGCGGCGAGCAGTACGCCCGCGACAACGCGGTAATCCAAATGTCGTGGGATCCGGCGGCGAAGGAGCTGTGGGGCGAGGTGGCGGGCACGGCGAGGGAGCCGTACTCCGCGTCGGCGTTCATCGTCTCCAGCAGCGGCCGCACCGTGTACCGGTACGGGATCTGCACGTGTCCGGTCGGCATGAACTGCAAGCACGTCGCCGCCCTGCTGATCACCGCGATGAAACAGGCGAGGTCCCAGGCCCAGGCGGCGGTCGCGCCCACCTGGGAACGCTCGCTCGGCTCCCTGCTCACCGCCGATCCCTTCGGCGACTCCGGCGGGCGTTCGCCGCTCGCCATCCAGTTCCGGGTCCAGGCGTCGGCCGCCGACGCGGCACCCCAGTTGCTGGTGCGGCCCGTCCAACCGGGCAGCAAGGGCTGGATCGTCGGCGGGCTGGCGTGGAACAAGCTGGGCAGCCAGTTCCAGCATCCCGCCGGGCAGATCCGGGTGCTGCACGAGATTCATCTGCTGTCCGTCGGGGGTCTGACGTACCGCCGCCAGAACCACACCGATCTCGATCTCAGCGTCTTCCCCAGCCGCCAGCTGTGGTCGCTGCTCGACGAGGCGACCCGGGTCGGTGTGGAGCTCATCCACTCCTCCAAGCGGGTGGGCGCGCTCACCCCCTACCGCTCGGCGGAGGTCTGCCTCGACGCCACCCGCGACGATTCCACCGGCGCTCTCGTCGTGCGCCCGGTGGTCCGCGTCGACGCCGAACCCGTCGACGCAGTGACCGTCGGCTTCATCGGAGTCCGGGCCCACGGCCTGTTCTACGTCGACGCAGACGACCGCATACACCTCGCGCGCCTCGACTCCGTCGTGCCCGGCCCCTTGCAGGATCTGGTGCGCCGCCGCACGCCCATCGAGGTTCCCGCCGCCGAAGAAGCCCGTTTCCTGACGGACTTCCTGCCGAAGTTGCGCAACCTTGCCACGGTGATCTCCTCGGACGGCTCGTTCGTCCCACCCGAGATCTCCGAGCCCACCCTGGTGATGCGGGCGGAGTATCTCCCCGACCACGAGGTCGCCGTCGACTGGGAATGGTTGTACACCGTCGGGGACGACGAGCACCGTGCGCCGCTGTCGGCCCGGACCCCCGGCGACGAGTACCGGGACGACGCCCGCGAGCGCGCACTTCTCGACGAGCTCGACATCGCCTGGGACAGATACGGGTTGGGGTCGGGCGGTCCGGAAGCGACGGCGCTGCGCGGACTCGACACGATGCGGTTCACCACCGAGGTCCTGCCCCTGCTCCACGGCAAGTCCGACGTGTCGATCGACGTTTCGGGCGAACCCGCCGACTACCGGGAGGCCGGCGACTCCCTGGCCATCGGGGTGTCCGTCACCGCATCCGAGGGCGGCACCGACTGGTTCGACCTCGGCGTCACCCTCACAGTGGAGGGCCGGGACGTGCCGTTCGACCAGGTCTTCTCGGCGCTGGCCGCGGGGAAGAGCGAGTTGCTGCTGCCCGACGGCGCCTACTTCTCCCTCGACAAACCCGAACTCCACACGCTGCGGAAGCTGATCGACGAGGCGCGGGCCCTCCGCGACCGCGCGGACGGGACGTTGCGGCTGAGCCGTTTCCAGGCGAGCCTGTGGGACGAGTTCGCCGCGCTCGGCACCGTCGAACGTCAGGCGACGCAGTGGCGGCAGCAGGTGGACGGTCTGCTCGCGCCCACCACCATCGGGCCCGCGGAAGCCCCGAGCACGCTGGACGCCCAGCTGCGTCCGTATCAGCTGGAGGGTTTCCGCTGGCTGACCTTCCTGTGGGAGCACGGGCTGGGCGGCATCCTCGCCGACGACATGGGGCTCGGCAAGACGCTGCAGGCGCTGGCGTTGATCTGCCATGCGCGGCAGTCGAATCCGACCGCGCCGCCGTTCCTCATCATCGCGCCGACCAGTGTCGTGTCGAACTGGGAGTCCGAATCGGCGCGCTTCGCCCCGGACGCGACCGTCGTCGCGATCTCCGACACCCGATCCCGGCGGCGCGTTCCCTTCGACGAGCTGGTCGAGGGCGCCGACATCGTCGTCACGTCGTACACCCTGTTCCGCTTGGAGTTCGAGGCGTATGCCGAGTCCGCGTGGTCGGGGATGATCCTCGACGAGGCCCAGTTCACCAAGAACCATCAGTCCAAGATCTACCAGTGCGTCCGACGGCTCGAGACTCCGTTCAAGCTGGCGATCACCGGCACGCCGATGGAGAACAACCTGATGGAGCTGTGGTCGCTGCTGTCGATCACCGCCCCGGGACTGTTCCCGAATCCGGCCCGGTTCACCGACTACTACCGCAAGCCGATCGAGAAGCAGGGCGACACGGAACTTCTGGCGCAGCTGCGCCGCCGCGTGAAGCCGCTGATGCTGCGCCGCACCAAAGAGCAAGTGGTGAAGGACCTTCCGGCCAAGCAGGAGCAGGTACTCGACGTCGAACTGCACCCGCGGCACCGCAAGGTCTACGACACCCACCTGCAGCGTGAGCGGCAGAAGATCCTCGGCCTGCTCGCCGACGTCGACAAGAACCGCTTCACGATCCTGCAGTCGCTCACCCTGCTGCGGCAGCTGAGCCTCGACGCCGGTCTGGTGGACGCCGAATACCACGACGTCCCGTCCGCGAAGGTGGACGCCCTGCTCGAGCAGCTCGCCGACGTCGTCGCGGGCGGTCACCGGGCACTCGTGTTCAGCCAGTTCACCGGGTTCCTCGGCAAGATCCGCGACCGGCTCGCGGACGCCGGGATCGCGCACAGCTACCTCGATGGCAGCACCCGTCGTCGCGGCGACGTGCTCCGCGAGTTCAAGGAGGGCGCCGCCCCGGTGTTCCTGATCAGCCTCAAGGCCGGCGGCTTCGGGCTGAACCTCACGGAGGCCGATTACTGCTTCATCCTCGACCCGTGGTGGAACCCGGCAACGGAGGCTCAGGCCGTCGACCGGGCGCATCGCATCGGGCAGACCCGGAACGTGATGGTGTATCGGCTGATCGCGAAGGACACGATCGAAGACAAGGTGATGACGATGAAGGCGAAGAAGTCGGCTCTGTTCGCGAGCGTGATGGACGCCGACTCCCTACTCAGCTCCAGCCTCGACGCCGACGACCTCCGCGGGTTGTTCGAATAGTCCCCGAGGCGCGGGGGCCTTCGCCGATGTCGGAGAGTCCTGGTAGGAACATGACTGGTCATACCGAGCGAGGAGGGCGCCGTGAGCCGCAACAGCCAGCAGAACCGTGCCGCACGCAAACGCAAGAAACAGCAGCGTAGCGGCACCCGCCAGCATCGTGAGTTCCGTCCCGACTTCGACGCCGAATCGTTGGTGTTCGCGGGAATCGAGTTCGCTTTCGGGCCGTCGGCGAATGCGGAGTCGCTGCGCCGGACGGTCGGCCAGTTGGCAGCACTCGACGGTTCCGGATCTGCGGCGGCTCTCCTCGATCGAGCCTCGCAGATGATCGACGCGTCGATGGACCACGCGTTCGACTCGGGGTGGCAGCCGCTGGAGCTGGTGCACGCGGTGCGCCGGGAATTCGGTGCGCGCACCGCCCGGCTAACGGTTGCTGCGATCGGTTCGCATGCAGGCCGCACCTCGGCGCACAAGAGCGCACCCGCACTGTGGCGCGAGCAGCTCGACGAGCTGAACATCGGCCCGGACGACGCACCTGCCCGCGGCCGGTTATCGGCCTGGCGTGCCGCGGAGAACGCCGATCCGACGGACACCTGGACGGCGATCCTGTCGCTTCTCGGCTTCTGCAGCTATCTGATCCCCATGACGCCCCTGATGGCCACCCCACCGAACTGGGTCGCCGGGGCGGCGGCGTCACGGCCCGCCAAGCACGGTCCCGAACCCAAGGTGCTGTCCCGAATCCGCGGCCTGCTGGCCAAGGCCGAAGCAACCACGTTCGCCGAGGAGGCAGCGACCCTCTCGGCGAAGGCGCAGGATCTCATGACCCGGTATGCGATCGACAGCGCCGTGGTCGACGCCGAGGCGCACACCTCACTGAGCGATCAAGTAGTCACGCGCCGACTGCTCGTCGACAACCCGTACCCCGAAGCGAAAGTGCAGTTGCTGAACTGTGTCGCGGACTCCAACAGCGTCCGTGTCCTCTGGCATCAACGATTCGGCCTCGTCAGCATGGTCGGGATGCCGATCGACCTGGACCTGTGCGAAATGCTGTTCACTTCGCTGCTCGTTCAGGCTTCTCACGCGTTGAGTGTGGCGGGCGGTGACCGGGTGAAGCGCTCACCCAGCTTCCGCCGCTCATTTCTGCTCGCGTTCGCCTCCCGGATCGGGGAACGGCTGGCGATCGCCCGGGAACAAGCCGGCCGCGACGCATCCAGTCAGTACGGCAAGGAGTTGGTGCCGATCATGACCGAACGCACCGAGGCGGTGGGTTCGGTGTTCGAGAAACAGTTCCCGTCCGTCGTCACGACGTCGCATTCGGTGACCAACGCACACGGATGGCAGGCGGGGCGCGTGGCCGCAGAGTTGGCAGACCTCAGCGGTGGGCGGGAGCGAATCGCCGAATGAGTCAGGGCACGATGGGACCGATGTCCATCACCGCCGACGTTCATCGGCTTCTTCGCCTTCGCCAGGACCCCACAGCCTGAACATTTCTGCCCTGGATGTGTTCGCGCAGTTCGGTTTTCACATGGTGATCGCGACCCCGCCCGAGTTGCTCGGCACACGGACCAGGAATGCATACGCTGGCCGTACGCCCGGATGAGACTCATCGTCACCTTCAATCCGCGCCAGTAGTTGCGGCTGCCGACTGCTCTCCGCGTCCGGACGGCAAGTAATGTCCGATCCATGCCTCGTTACACGATTGCCCTGCGGAACAACGCCAGGCCGGACGCGCCGGCATCCGTGAGCCGCCATGTGCCGTTCTACTGCGCGCACGAGGCTGCGGGCGCGGCGTGGTCCCGGGCGATCGTCGAGGCGTGCGGCGACCTGCTCGACCCGGTCACACAGACCGCCGTGGTGAGCGTCGTCAGCAACTTCGGGCGCGAGCTGTTCACCGGCGACGCCGACGTCACCGTCACCCTGGACCGGCTCGGAGGCACGTCGCTGACCCTCCGGATCACCATCGAGCAGGACGGCGTGCAAGCCGCGGAGCTCACCGTCGTACTCGTGCACCTCGATTCGAGCCGGGTGAATTCGGCCCCGTGGTCGCCGGCGCAGATCGCGGCACTCGAGGCGTTGCGGAGTGATCTGGCTTCACCGGCAGCAGCAGGTCAGGTACAACAGACCCGATCCTGACGGACGACGTGCATGGACCGTGGCGCCGGTGTTCGGCACCTACAAACCGCACAACCGGCTAGTTCAGCTTGACGTCCACACCACCCGAGAACATCGAGTCGTGCAATTCCAGGTGATCCCCAACAGCCCCACTGAGGATGTATGACAGGGCACCGGAAACCGTCTGACCAGGATTCAGATCGGCAAACGCCAGGTCGGACGTCCAGTCGAATTCCGGCTCGAACTTCCGGCCTTGTTCATCGAAGAGATATTGCGAGGACATCGCAAGCGAGTACGGCCGATCGCTGATGTTTGTAACCGACAGCTGGGCCGTCGTGCCGTCCCACGAATGCACGATGAACTCGAACTTTCCGTCCCGCACGGGCTTCCCAATGCCCGTTTGTGGAACTGGAGGTGGGGGCGGCGGAAGCGGCACCACAGTGATCGGTGGTCGTGGGGGGACCACAGCCCGCGGCGAAGCCTGCACTGGCGGCACAGCCGCGGTCGCCGTCGCAGCTGGAACTTGCCGGACCGTGTGCGTTCGGCTTGAAGTTGACGCTGCAGTTGATTTGTCGTTACCGCCGCTCATACTGGCAGCAATCATCACGAAGACCACGCCGACGACTAGTATGCCGCCGGCTAACCATAAGCCTCTCTTGCTGTTTGGCCCAGAGCGTAAAGTCTTGTTTGGCTGCGGAGCGGGGGCCGCCGCCGGTGGCGTCAGGCGACGTTTCTGCTGGGCTTTCGGCAGGGGCGCCGATAGACCGGATGAGGCGTGCGGTCGCCCCGCTGTGTGAGCAGTCCACGTTCGACCATCCCAAAAGCGCTGCTTTCGATGGTCCCAAGGGTCGGGATACCACCCTGCCTGCGTTTCCATGGAGAAGGTTTACCAGACAATTTGGACATCTGAGCACGCATCGACGAATCTGGCTCAAATGCCGCGTTCATGTTTCCCGAGCATCCCGCGCCGAGCCTCCCATCGAAGTTTCAACCAGGCCTGATCTGGGCATTTGATGGTTATGAGTATCGAAGACGGGCCCGGTGACACGCTGAGCCCCAGCGAGAGCCTGGACTCCGACGACGTGCGCAACAACGACGGCGACGACGTCGTCGATCCGCCCGACGGGTGGAGTGAGGCCGACAAGTTCGGCACCACGGCGCGCGAGGAGCGGGAGGGTGAGTCCCTCGACGAGAAGTTGTCGGAGGAAGAGCCCGACGTGATGCTCGAGGAGCAGAGCGAGGTGTCGTTGGCGGATCTCCCCGACGACCAGCTGAGCGAGGACGTCGACCGTGTCATCGACGAGGAGGACATCGACATTCCGGTGTTCGGAAACAAGCACGCCGACGTGGTCGAAGGCGTCATCGTGCAGGACTCGCGCACCGACCGGGGGCAGATCGACGGGTCCGCGGAGGACGGCGATTCGTTCTTCACCGTCCTGGACTGACGGCAGCGTCAGCCGCGCTGCCTTCCCCGGCCGTAGCGCAGGTAGAGAAAGTCGTCGTTGATCAGAGCATGCTCGAGTGAAAGTGTGCGCGGCGCTTGCACTGTCGGGCCAGACGATGCGGGCAGTGTTTGCGGACCGGCCAATCGCGGGGCGAGGGTCAAGCACATCTCGTCCACCAGATCGTGTGTGACGAGATCGTGGAGGAGGGTGGGGCCGCCCTCGCACAGGATGCGGCCGAACCCGCGGTCCCGCAGAGCGGCCATGAGGGCAGGCATCTCGACGCTGTCGTCACCCGCCACGACGATGTCCGCCGACTCCCCGAGTGCTGCCCCGCGCGTTTCTGCCACCCGTCGGGTGGTGACGACGATCGGCCTGACACGACCGGCGAACAATGGCGAATCCGGCGGAACGTTGCCCGTTCGTGTGACGACAGCAATCGGCGGTGGTGCGTCGAGTCCCCACCGTTCGAGTCGATACCGAGCCTGTTCCTCCGTCAGCTGCACCGGTCCGTACGTTTCGGCGCGGACGGTGCCGGCCCCGACCAGAACCACGTCGGCATACGCACGCATCGCACGCAGAAGTTGGTGATCCACCGGGTCGGACAGGGGCCGGACGCGTCCGCCGAACGCCGCCGCACCGTCCAGGCTGGCAACCATGTTCACCCGTACCCCGTCCGGCGGGTCGCGGTAGAACTCTTCCGCCGACACCTCGTCGGCACCGCTGCTCAGCTTGCGCATCTGCGGCATCACGCCTCGTGCCCGGGTTCGAGGTCGCGCACGTCGGAGAAGGTGACCAGCTGCCCGAGGTCGTCCGGGGCGGATCCGGTCTCCGGGGCGAGGAGGAACGCGACGTGGTCACCGAGTTCGAGTCGTTCGAGGATTCGGCCGCTGAACCACGCGGGTGAATCGTCCAGGATCGGCAGCCCGTGCGGGCCGGGATGCCAGTCGCATCGGGCGAACTTGTCGATCTCGTCCCCGGTTTGCGCGCCGAAGAGCGTCGCGAGCGCGACGTGGTCACGGGTCAAGAGATGCACCGCCAGACGCTCCGCGTGCGAGGCCACCGAGAAGGTGTGATTCTTGTTGGACAGTCCGACCAGGAAGCGCGGCGGGTTGATGCTGACCTGCGACGCGAACCCGACGAGGCACCCCGACATCTCGTCTTCCGACCGTGTGGTCACCACGAACATCGGATAGTTCAGGAGCGCGACGACGTCCTCGAAAGCCTGACAGGCATCCCGATCAGTTGCGTCGATGTCCCCGGTGCGATCGGCCATGGGTCCTTCCTAACAGATTCCGGCCGGGAAGCGTCCGACGTGGTACTTCGCGTCCGACGCTTACTCGAAGGCGGTAGCCGCACCGCAGCGCCTAGACTGGGCAGGATCGCACTCGCGACAGCCACCGAAAGGCCCGACATTACTCAATCCTCCGCTCCGCATGACGTCTACTTCGTACCCCCGGAGCAGGAGACCGCGGACGCCGTTGCCCATGCCTCCGCCGCCGCGGCGTCGAGATTGCGCGACCGCGCCGACGTGGTCCGGTTCAAGGGCCGCTTCGCGCTGCCGATCACGCACACCACGCCGCACGAGGCGATGGTCGAGGACTTGCTGTTCGTCCGCGACGTCCTGGACGGCGCCGGGATCGAGTATCTGCTGGTGCGGGGCAACGACGAGCGCCCGGTCATCGCCGTCAACTGGGCGCAGCGGAAGGCGTTGCGGGCGGCCCTGGTCGCCGCGTGTGAGGACCGTCCGTTCTACTCCAAGACCGTCGACGCCAAGGGTCCCGCGGTCCTGGTCTCCGACGGCAGCCTGTCCGCGACGTCGAAGGCCCGCATCTTCCGGCTGTTCCGTCCGCGCGTGCACCTGGCGAGCGGCCTGAGTTACGGGGCGTCGACGGGGGTGCAGATCGAGCTGTGGTCGATCAGCGACGACGAGATCGTGCTGCCGATGGAGAACTCCCTGACCCGGCGTGTGGTGCGCTCGGAGGAGGCGGTCCGCGGCACCGTCGAGCGGTTCGGACGGGTGTGGCCCACCATCGAGAACATGTTCGCCGACCATGCGTCGGATATCAATTTCGACGTCGACCTGGTGTTCTCCTGGGTCGACGGGTCGTCGGCGGAGTTCCAGGCGCAGCGCGCCAAGCGGATGCAGAGCTACGTGGTCGGCGAGGGCGACGACTCCGCCGCCCGGTTCCGGCAGATCGACGAGCTGAAGTACGCGCTGCGATCGGTGCACATGTACGCACCGTGGATCCGCCGCATCTTCGTCGCCACCGACTCCGACCGTCCGGCGTGGCTCGCCGACGACCCGCGGGTCACATTCATGCCGAGCGAGGAGTTCTTCGCCGACCCGTCGGTGCTACCCACGCACAATTCGCAGGCCGTCGAGAGCCAGCTGCACCACATCCCCGGTCTCGCCGAGCATTTCCTGTATTCCAACGACGACATGTTCTTCGGCCGTTCGGTGGGTCCGCAGATGTTCTTCTCCCCCGGCGGGATCACGATGTTCATCGAGGCGACCACTCGAATCGGTTTGGGCCACAACGACGACGAGCGCAGCGGCTTCGAGAACGCGGCCCGCGTGAATCGCCGGCTGCTGCAGGACCGCTTCGGTCTGATGACCACCCGGCACCTCGAACACGCCGCCACCCCGCTCCGCAAGAGTGTGATGGAGGAGATGGAGAAGGAGTTCCCCGACGAGTTCGCCGCCACGGCCGCAAGCACATTCCGCGCCAGCACCAACATTTCGGTGACGAACTCGCTGTATCACTACTACGCGTTGATGAGTGGCCGCGCGGTGGTGCAGACGGCGGCGCGGGTGAAGTACGTCGACACGACGATGAAGTCGGGGCTCCGCGACATGGACTCGTTGCTCGCGAAGCGGTCGATGGACTTCTTCTGCCTCAACGACGGCAGCGCACCCGAGATCGACCTGGAGTTGCGGACCAGGAAGGTGACGCAGTTCCTGGAGAACTACTTCCCCATCCCGGCGCCGTGGGAGACCGGCGTCTGATCAGACGGCGGGAAACGCGTCTTCCGGACGCTCGCCCTCGTCGTAGACCGTTGCGGGAGAACCGATGAGGAGCGGGTCGGGGGTGCCGACCACCCGCGGGTCCTTGCCGGTGTAATCGAATTTGTGGAGCACCCATCGGATCGCCTCGATCCGGGCGCGCTTCTTGTCGTTCGATTTCACGACGGTCCACGGCGCCTGCGGGGTGTCGGTGTAGAAGAGCATCGCCTCTTTGGCCTCGGTGTAGGCGTCCCACTTGTCGAGGCTCGCGAGGTCGGTGGGTGACAGCTTCCACTGCTTGACGGGGTCGGTGCTGCGGGACACGAACCGGGCGTGCTGCTCCTCCCGGCCCACCGAGAACCAGAACTTGACAATGTGAATGCCCGACTGCACGAGCATCCGCTCGAACTCCGGCGCAGACCGGGTGAACTCCAGGTACTCGTTGGGGGTGCAGTAGCCCATGACGCGTTCGACGCCGGCCCGGTTGTACCAGGAGCGGTCCATCATCACGATCTCCCCGCCTGCGGGCAGGTGCTGGACGTACCGCTGGAAGTACCACTGGGTGCGTTCGCGTTCGGTGGGCTTCTCCAGCGCCACCACCCGTGCGCCACGAGGGTTGAGGTGTTCGGTGAACCGCTTGATCGCGCCACCCTTGCCGGCCGCGTCCCTGCCCTCGAAGATGATGACGAGCTTCTCGCCGTTCTCCTTCACCCAGGCCTGGAACTTGAGCAGCTCGATCTGCAGTTTCCGCTTGCGGTTCTCGTACTGCCGCCGCGTCATCTTCTCGTCGTACGGGTAGCCGTGCCGCCACGGTTCGTCCGTGTCGTCGATGGCGTGTTTGCGGCCGGACTTGCGCAGCAGCTCCCCGATCTCGTCTATCTCCGGGGTCACGTCGATCTGGCCGGCACGCGCGAGTTCGAAGGCGTCGGGATCGTGCAATTCGTCCACACAGCAAGACTACCGCCGCGAGGCCCCGCCGTCCGGGCTCATGAGATCGTGGACCCATGAGCATCGACCACATCGTTTCCGCGCTCGACTCGACGGTCGCGGCCGAGCTCCGGACCGCCCTCGACGGGTCGCCGATCGTCACCCTCGACGGAATGGTGCTGCCCGACCCCGCGCGCGACGCGGTGCTCGACCTGCTCACCCTGCTCGCGGACGGGCAGAGTGTGGCGCTCGGTGCGGTCGCGGACCTGCTCACCACGTCGCAGGCCGCGGAGATCCTCGGCGTCTCCGACACCTATGTGCGCCGGCTCGCCGATTCCGGCGCGCTGCCCATCGAGATGCGCGGCACCCACCGCCGGTTCCGGCTCTCCGACGTCATGGCGTACCGGGAGAAGTTCCCGCGCAGGGGCTGACTACACCCGCACCCGCGTGACGGCGTGCTCCCCGGTGTCCGGGATCCGCACGCCCTCGGCCGCGAGCCGCTGCTCGGTTTCCTCGGCGGTGACGTATTCGCCGACGGTGTCGTAGCTGCCCATCGGGACCACCGAATGCACGATCGTCTCCGGGTACACGTGCACCAGGTTGTAGCCCTGCGCGCCGTCCCGTCCGCGCAGCGCCCCGGCCGGGACGTTGAGGTCCTGGGTGTAGCAGGTCGCCGACGCGACGGAGACGGGGATGCCCGCGAACGTCGCCGTCGTCGAGTAGTGCAGATGTCCCGCGAGGATCGACCGGACGTCGCTGCCTCGGAGCACGTCGGCGAGGCGCGGCTGATCACGCAACTCCACCAGCACCGCCAGGTCGAGCACGCACGGCACCGGCGGATGATGCAGCGCCAGGATGGTCCCGTGCGGCGCCGGAACCGCGAGCTGCTGTGCCAGCCAGATCAATTGGCTCTCGGAGATCTCCCCGTGGTGATGTCCGGGCACGGTCGTGTCGAGGGTGACGATGCGCAGTCCGTCGACGTCGTAAACGTGGTCGATCGGCTCGTACGACGGTTCCTGCCCGAGCAGTTCCGTCCGGAAGTGTCCGCGGTCGTCGTGGTTGCCCATTGCCCAGATCACCTGCGCACCGAGCGACGCCGCCACCGGTTCGACGATCGCCCGCAGCTTCTCGTAGGCGCCCGGCTGACCGCGGTCGGTGAGGTCGCCGGTGAATACCAGGGCGTCCGGGCGGGCGTGCGACGACTCGATCTCGGTGAAGATCTGCCGCAGGGTGGCCTCGCTGTCGACGGCCCCGTACAGCAGGTCGTCGTCGACGAGATGGGTGTCGCTGAGGTGCAGCACGAAATGTGACGGTCGCGGATACTCGGCCGTCCGTATGTCGGCTGCCTCTGTGCCGCTCATCGGTCTCTCGCTTCCGCTCGCCCCGACGGGGGCAGGTGCCCGGGTGGACGCCACTGTTTGTCCACCCTAGCCAAGCGCACTCCGGTCACCTCCCGGGGCACGCGCGGTGGCCGGACGGTGAACGGTGGGGCACGACGTCAGTTTCGTGCGTGGTGCGGTGTGCGCGCCTCCGGGCCGGCGGGCGGGATCATCGCGGCGAGGTTGGCCTGCGCCTCGAACCGGGCGCGCTCGTCGCCGTCGTCCACCGCTGCCGCGTCCTTGGCCGCGGTGAGGAACGGGCGGACAAGGTCGAGGGGCATCGGGAAGACGACGGTGGAGTTGTTCTCACCGCCCATGGCGCTGAGGGTCTGCAGGTAGCGCAGCTGCAGGGTGGTGGGGTTGCGGCTGATGACGTCGGCGGCCTCGACGAGTTTCGCGGAGGCCTGGAACTCGGCTTCGGCGTTGATGATCTTGGCGCGGCGCTCGCGTTCCGCCTCGGCCTGCCGGGCGATGGCCCGTTGCATGTTGGCGGGGATCTCGACGTCCTTGATCTCGACGGTGGTGACCTTCACACCCCACGGTTCGGTCTGCTGATCGATGACCTTCTGCAGGTCTTCGTTGAGGCGTTCCCGCTCGCCCAGCAGCGCGTCGAGGTCGGCCTTGCCGAGGATCGAGCGCAGCGTCGTCTGGGCGATCTGCAGGGTGGCGGCCAGGAAGTCCTCGACCTCGACGATCGCCCGGTCGGCGTCGACCACCCGGAAGTAGGCGACGGCGGTGACCTTGGCGGGCACGTTGTCGTGGGTGATCACTTCCTGAACGGGGATCTTCAGGGTCACGGTCCGCAGGCTGACCCGTTCCATCCGGTCGATCGCCGGGATCAGCAGGACGAGTCCCGGGCCCTTCAGGTCGACGAGCCGACCCAGCCGGAACACGACGGCCCGCTCGTACTCGCGCAGTACCCGGATCGAGCTGCTCGCGACGACGGCGAGGAGGGTGATGACGACGCACAGGATGACGATGATGGTGGTCATAACGGCAGCTCCCAGGGTTCGCGGCGGCGCACGGTGAGGGTGAGTCCGCGGATCTGCTCGACGATGACGGAATCGCCCGCGGTCGGTGTCTCGTCGTCCCCGAACAGTGTTTGCGCTTTCCACAGGCTTCCGGCGGCCTCGACCTGACCTTGCCGTCCCTTCCAGTTGCGGACGGTGGCGTCGGATCCGATGAGGGATTGCATTCCGGTGCGCACGGGCGCGTGCCCGGCGGCGAGCGCCTTCCGGCCGCCCACCACCGCGAGACCCACACCGACCACCGCGACTCCGGCGGCCGCCGGGATGGCGATCATCTGTGCGGTGTCGCTGGACGTGAACAGCAGCCACACCCCGGCCCCGACGAACAGTGCCCCGAGCCCGCCGAGCACACCCGCCGTCGGTGCGTGTGCCTCGACGACGATCAACAGCACACCCAGCACCAGCGCCAGCACGCCCAACGCGGTCATCTCGCATCACCCACGATCACGCTTTGCGAGGACCCGGTCGCATCGCATAGCCTCTTCGCGATCGAGCCCTCAGTTCAACGGTAAGCGCAGGTCGACGGCAATGCCACCGGCAATTTCCGGCGGGGTACCGTTCAACGAATGACGAACCTAGATCACGGAGATCCCGGTGACGCCCCGACCGTGCCGCCGCCGCTGGAGGAGGTCGCCAACCCGGCCCGCCCGTCCGCGGCCGAGGAGGCCCGGACGGTCGCGGCCACGACGAACGTAGGCACCCTCGCTAGCCTGACCAGGGACGGCGACCCGTGGGCGTCGTTCGTCACCTACGGTCTGCTCGACGGCTCCCCCGTGCTGTGTGTGTCGCAGATGGCGGAGCACGGCCGCAACCTCGCACACGACCCCCGCGCCAGCATCGCGATCGTCGCACCGAACCCGCCCTCCGATCCGCTGGCCAGCACCCGCATCACCCTCGCCGGGTACGTCTACCGCCCGGAAGGCGAAGAGCTCGCCGCCGCGCGGGAGGCGCACCTGGCGGCCGTCCCGGCTGCGCACGTCTACATCGACTTCAGCGACTTCTCGCTCTGGGTGCTGCGGGTGCAGCGTGTGCGGTGGGTCGGCGGCTACGGGCGAATGGACTCGGCGAGCGAAGAGTCCTACGCCGCCGCGACAGCAGACCCCATCACCCCGCATGCCGGCCCGGCGATCGAGCACCTCAACGCCGACCACGCGGACGCCCTCCGCGCCATGGCCCAGGCGCTCGGCGGTTTCCCCGATGCGAAGACGGTCACCTGTGAGGGCGCCGACCGCTACGGGTTGGACCTGCGCGTCACCACCCCCCGCGGCGTGGCCGTGACGCGCGTCGGATACGCGGAGCCACTCGACTCCGTCGACCAGTTGCGCGCGGCGACAGTCGCTTTGACAGATCAGGCCCGGGCGCTCACCGGTCGGTGAGCACGTGACACCTGGGGTGTCTCCCTCCCCCGACCGACCTGCTGGATGAGAGCGGCGAGCTTCGTGCTCGCCGCTCTCGCGCATTACCCGACTGGGTGACCACGTAGCGGACCACGTGGTCACCCGCCTGTGTGCAGCCCGCGGACAGACCATTGCGATTCAGGTCATACCGCGATCTCGCCCCCGCCGACACGTGCGGTGGACGAAGAGCCGAGTTGCATACCAGGAAGGTCATTTCCATGACGCAAATCCGCACGATCCGGCTCGACAGCTCAGCGATATCGGACTATGCGGTGCCGGGTCGCGACGTCGGGGTGCTCGGGCGACAAAACTCCACCCAAGTCATCATGCCGCACGGGAACTTAGAATCTTCAGGAACTTCGGGCGTTATCGAATCGGCGATATCCGCATACTTCTTCGATAACCCTTCAAAACGCGCCGCGGATCGCTCGAAGAACCACCCCAATAGTGCCAACCCAAGCAGGGCGACCGGGAGCATCACGACAAACGGCGGTCGATCTTCACGAACCACCCAAATGAATGCTGTCAATGAAATCGGGCCGAACAGCCACGCGAGTGCCCGCCCTGTGAAGTACAAGGTTTGCGACCGCGAGAGTGCCGCCTTCGCGAACTTGCGGGCGGCGTCGGGATCGACGAGAAGCGGCGGGTACACCCACTCACTCCCGAAGTCAGCCCGAAATCGGATCGCCTCCTCGCTCTCTACGTATCCTCCCGGCTGCAGAAAGAGGGGCGTCGTTGCATTAAGACGTGCGACACGTCGAACCTCGCGGTCAGCCGAGCGCGCGAACCGGGACGCGACTATTAGGGCGACAGCCAGTGCAACAAACACGATGCCCTGGCCGAGAAGACCACCGTCGAGGTATCTCGCGCAGAGGATCGCAACGAATGCACTCCCGTAGTACACGGTTGTCGAGGTTGTCCAGCGGGTCCGAATAAGGAGCTTCCACGTCGCGCTAACCGAGCAGTCCTCCATGTCGATGATGTGCGGAAAGAAGGCAATAACTACGCCGATCGTCGTCCAAGACAACGTTAGGAACACAACGGCGAGGAGATAGGACCATCCGAGGACATGGCCGGCGATCGATGCCCCCAAGCCCGCGAACTCTGCGAGCGCAAATACAAGGAAGACACCCACACCAACAACGGTGAGCCAATTCAAAATTGAAGCCACCACTAGCCACCCGAAAAAAGCCCGTGGAGCGGCGAGAGTTAGACCCGTCCGAGTCTTGTACATGCAATCCCCCTCTGTCGAGTACGAGTCATCCGCAGATCCTGACCGTCCATACTGTGACACCACCCACTGACAACCCCATTTTCGAGCGTGTCCTTGACCACAACGGCACCCCTTTTGTCGAGGCGGCCTCGGACTGAACCTAGTTCTTGAATCCACAAGGTCCGACGAAGGCTAATGCCGGCCTACTACTCACGCGCGCCTGAATTGCGCCATAGCGACCACTTCGATAGACGCCCGTCTTGCACTCCCCTTGGAACACCGAAGGCGGTACTTTGCGATTGTGGACACTTCTTGGCAGGACCCCCAAGCTGTCTCGTCGATGCTCGACGACTGGGAAACGTGGGCAATCGTCGGGCTCTCCGGTAATCCGGACCGGACGGCGTTCCGGATCGCGGAGCTGTTGCAGCGCCGAGGGAAGCGCATCGTCCCGATCCATCCCGACGCCCCGACGGTGCTCGGCGAGCAGGGCTATCCCACTCTCGCGGACGTCCCGTTCCCTATCGACGTCGTCGACGTCTTTCGCCAGTCAAACGCGGCCGGCGAGTTCGCGGACCAGGCCGTCGAGGTGGGCGCGAAGGGCGTCTGGTTTCAGTTGGGAGTCATCGACGAGGCCGCCTTCCAGCGAACGATCGCAACGGGTGTCGCGATGGTGATGGACACCTGCCCGGCGATCGAGTGGGGCGCGCGGGAATCAGCGTGACCGTGGTCGGGCTGAAGGCCGACCACGCGACTACCGCTACTCTGGACCGAAATCGTGCAAATCGGACAACGGTCTGACGCGCTCAGTCAATCGGAAGGTTCCCCCTGTGGCCATCGACTACACCCGACGCCCCTCCACTCCGGCCGCACCGCAGGGCGGAGTCAACCTGAGCAAGGTGACCTTGTCGGAGGCCGCGCCATCGGTCAGCCTGACGAAGTCGGGTGAGCGGCAGGGTGCGATGCGGGTCAACCTCAACTGGTCGACGGGCGCGACACCGCAACCGAAGAAGACCGGCTTCTTCGCGAAGCTCGCGGCCGCCGCGGGCGGTAGCAACGGCATCGACCTTGACCTCGGCTGCCTCTACGAACTGGCCGACGGGTCGAAGGGTGTGGTCCAGGCACTCGGCAACACCTTCGGATCGCTGCAGGACCCGCCGTTCATCCAGCTTGACGCCGACGACCGCACCGGCACCGTGACCGGCGGCGAAAACATGCACATCAACCTCGACCGACCGGAGATGTTCAAGCGCATCCTCATCTTCGCGATGATCTACGACGGCGCACCCAACTGGGCAGCCGTGGACGGTGTCGTCACCCTCTACCCCACCAGCGGACCCGAGGTGGAGGTGCGACTGGACTCCTCGAACAGCTCCGCTCGCATCTGCGCCATCGCGATGCTGCAGAACACCGGACAGGGCATCACCGTGACCCGCGAGGTGAAGTACATCGAAGGCAGCCAGGCCGATCTCGACAAGACCTACAGCTGGGGCATGAAGTGGGCGGCCGGCCGCAAGTAATGGCGCCTGCGGCGGCAGACCTGGCGCCTCATGCTGACGGCGCGCACGTGTACTCGTAACCAGGTGCCGCGTCCACCCGCAGTCGGCGCCGGAGTTGGGCGTCGAATATACTCTTCGCGGCCTTGCGGAGTCGGATCGAGGGGATCCAGATAGCGTGAGGTGAGGGGACACTTCGGGGGGACACATCGTGAAGGTCGATCCAACAGAACTGCGCGTGCTCGCTTCATCGATGTATGACGTAGGCGAAACGATCGATGACATCGAAGTCCGTGGCTCGATCAACACGGTAGGCGACTTCATGCCTGGCTGCGATGTCCCTGCTGCACTCGACGAGGCGGGCGAGTTCATCGAAGGCGCGTATCTGCGAATGGCGCAGCGAGCGAGGCGAATCGCGGTTGTCGCGACCGGGAACGCGCACGAGTTCGAAGTTTCGGAGGACGACTTCCGATCACAGCTGAACGCAATCGGAGCTCGGCCCTGATGCCGACGCGCAGCCAGATCGAACGATGGAAGCCGGCTGCACTCCTCGATGTCGCCGCGCGCCTGCGCGTCGGGGACGCCGACTACGCAGGTCAGCTCGATCGTATGCGCTCGGGGATCCAGAATGCGGGAAGTCACTGGCACGGCGAATCGTACGACGCGGCATACGACCGGATCGGAACCGACTGCGATATCGGTGCACGGACATCACGCGAGATCTTGGAGCTCGTTGATGTGCTCGATCAAGGTGCGAACAATCTTGTTTCTCATCTGACTGTTGTCAACACCAGAACGGCTGAGGCCGAGGCCGACCATTGCGCTGTGGCCGATGACTGGTCCGTTGTCGGCGATACCGCTAAGGCTGAGCAACATTCATCCTCTATCGCTGCCGCGTTGCGGGAGCTCATGGTGGTCGCGGATGACACCGCGAAGAAGATTCGCGACGCCGCCGTCGAGATCCGGGCGTGCGGAAACCAACTACCGGAGGGACTCGATCCCTCGGGCGCAGAACATGTTGTCGGCACGCAGGAAGCCCGCGATCAAGTTTCGGCTGAAGCGTTCAATGACATGTTCGGGCGATACCCGCTCTCGCCAAGTGACTGGCAAACCGCCACCGTGCTGAATCCGAACAGCTACACAGAGAAGTACCAAGGAGTGCAGCCGGAAATCAAGGTTGTGCACATCGATCCGGTACCGGGCCAGGGGGTCGTTCGGACGAGTAGCTTCATCGAGCAGTACTCGGCGTTCAACCGGCCGTACTACGACCTGGGAGACAATCGACCGAACAGTCCCGATTTCGATCCCGAAAACAGCAGAGTAACCACATATGTCGACTATGAGAACGGCATCGTCGTCATGCGGCAGAACCCGTCGGTCGATACCAACGGTGAAGTGAAGGTCGGGTCTCCGGACGCCGAGGTGTGGCCGGCGGACGACGGATCAGTGCGTCTGAAGTATGAAGCAGCGAACCCCTTCCATCCGAAAGTCGGACCATTCGAAGCACCAGGCGATGCAATGCCCACCGTGCACGGCGATGTGGTGATCACGCCAGGGCAGGGGCAGCCTGGGATGCCCGGTTCCACTGGCGTGACGGTGAATGGAACGCGCGCCGACTATCCGTCTTTCGAGGTGTACCAAGACGATCCCACTGGCGCGACGCACACGGTAGCCGTGGATCCCGCGGCCTCGGGTCAACCATGGGGTCCGGCGCTCAACCTCTGGACCGACCATGACATCGGCAGCGGCGAACGTGCGCTGGAACAGTTTCAGCACGTTCAGGAATGGGCTGGGCGCATCCCTCCCACCGTGTCCGATCTTCCCAGCACGTCCCTGGGCAGCACCGACAATCCGCCGCGCGTGAAGTGACCAGGAGGCGAGTCGAATGTTGATGAATGTGTTGAGGAGGGCCACAACAACCGGCCCCGGCTATTGGAGAGGTGCAACTCTAGGCACTCCGTCGTGGCTCGCACTCGTCGTCGCAGGATTCTTTGTGGTCGCTCCCATCGTGAGTGCTCTCTTCCCCGGCGACCCGGCCGAGGTTGCCGTCGAGTTCGCCGCCATCGGCACCGAAGCTGTCATCAGCATTCTGGTTGCGGTCGCGCTGTTCGCGAGCGGATCGGCGGCCCGGCGTGGACTTGCACTGGGCATTGTCACCGCGGCGATAGTCGGCGTGGAGTTCGCGGCGATTCACTTCGCGATCAACATCGATGCACAGTATGCGGTGGCTCGGTGACTGAGAAGACTGACACCTGGTTCGGTGCGGCCACCTATCTGTCAATGGCGATTACGCTCGTGCTCCTTGTCGTCGGAATCGTGAATCCGTCGACCGATTCGGGCACACCGGCCTGGGCATGGGCCGCTCTTGTTGTCGGGCTCGTCATCATGATTGCGTTCTTTGTTGCCGGCCAGATCTATCGGCGCATCGCGTTTGGAGTACTCATCGGGCTGCTGACGCCGCTCTGTGCGTTGTTGGCGATTCCGATCGTGGCAGGAATAGGTCACGTATTGGGTGCAGTCTTCGGGTAGCCACCGGGACATGTCACCGACTGGCACAGCCGCGTCGGCGAAGGCCGCACACGTTCCGATCGACTGTCACGGGGCATGGCGCTACCGTCGGAACTATGTTCAGTACCGAGATCGAGGTGCGGACCGGCGCTGAGCCGGTGGTGCACGACCTGACCCGTGAGATCGAGAAGTTCCTCGCCTCAGCAGGCGCCGGTGACGGCCTGTTGCATGTATGGGTGCCGCATGCCACTGCTGGACTCGTCGTCATCGAGACCGGCGCCGGAAGCGACGACGACCTCCTGCGGGCGATCGACGAAGTGCTTCCGCGCGACGACCGGTGGATCCACCGCCACGGCAGCCATGGGCACGGTCGCGACCACGTGCTGCCGGCGTTCCTGCCGCCCTACGCGTCCGTGCCCGTCTTCGACGGAGCACTCGCGACAGGCACCTGGCAATCCGTGTGCCTCGTCGACACCAACGTCGACAACCCGGTGCGGCACGTCCGGTTCAGCTTCCTCGCCGGCTGAGCCGGCGCCTGCGGACCGCCTCCGATCACGCCTGCGCGAGTCCCCTTGCCAAGGAATAGATTTCGGGCAGGCTCGCCGTCTCATCGGTGGACGATTGGTCCACCCACGTTTCCAACGCCGCCCGGAGCACGGCGATCGACACATCGACCGCCAGCCGAATCTGCAAGTCGGCGCAGTCGAACCTCTTCGACACCACATCGACAAGCGCCGCGGTTCGCCTCACACTCTCGCGCGCCAGCTCGGCCCGCAGCGCCGGCTCCGTCTTGATGAGTCGGTTCACCCGCAGCAATCGCCGGCAGGCGATCGATAAACTGTCCGAGTACACCGTCAGAGCAGCAGCGAAGGCCCTTTCCAGCGCGAGCCTCGGTGAGACCTCCGAGTCGAGCTCGTCGAGTCCTCCAGCCAAGACCGCCTCGAAGGCCCAGTGATCCCGGAGCGCGGCCTCTTCCTTGGTAGCGAAATATCGGAAGAAGGTTCGCTGCGACACTCCCGCAGCCTGCGCGATCTCACCGACGGTCGTGCCCTCGACACCCTTGTACTCAAACAACGTGAGTGCGGTCTCGCTGATCTCGACATTCGTCTGCTCGCGGCGCCGCTCCCGCAGCCCCAGCGGGCCGGCGGGCAGGTCAGGCGACACGGAGAACACTTCGGGTCTGGTCATCAAGGGCCTTCGTTATCGGTCGGAGCACACCCCCGCGATGGTCCTCACGTGGTCACCGGTTGTCAATATGGCAGCGTGTGCCATAATGTTGGGGAAGGGTAGGTAATCTATGAATCTCAATATCGGTGATATTTTTCTGTACCCACACCATGGGTCGGTGACTGTCACAAAGCTCACGACCCGGATGTTCAACGATTTGCCCACCGAATACGTACAGTTCGAAGTCGCCCAGAACGGGCTGTCCATCGAGATTCCGGTAGCGAAAGCCGAAACCATCGGCGTGCGGAATGCGATCAACAACGACGAAGTCGGTCGAGTTTTCGACATCTTGCGCGGTCCGACGGTCGACGACCCGTCGAACTGGTCTCGGCGATTCAAGGCCAACCAGGAAAAGCTGACCGTGGGCGGAATCTTCACGGTGAGTGAAGTCATCCGCGATCTGATGACGCGTTCGCAGGTCAAGCCACTGTCGGCCGGCGAGAAGCGGCAGCTCGAGCACGCAATGCAGCTCGTCATTTCCGAACTCGTCCTCGCGATGAAGTCCGACCCCGACGAGACTCGGCGCCGCATCGAAGCGATTTACGAATCCGCCACCGCCTCTGCGCCGGTGGCTGTCGCAGTCTGACGACACGATCGGCAGCAGCCCCGGACGAAAGTTCGGGGCTGCTGCCGATTTCGTGTGCCACTTCGCGGCCCGTGTCGACGACTCCAGCGTGGGAGTCGAGATCAGCTGCTGCCGAAGAGGTTTCCGAGTGACCCTGTTCCCGATCCGGCCCCGTATGTGATGACTACCGACGAAACAGCATCCACCCCAGCGACGCTGAAGGTTCCGCCGGGCGCGTAGGACGATCCGCCACCGCCTCCGCCGCCGCCGTAGTTCTCGGCGCCACCTCCGCCGCCGAACCAGCCGCCACCACCGCCACCGCTCTTGCCTGCAGCGGCACCACCGACACCGGCCTCCCCTGGCGAACCGTGCGGGTCAGTGCCACCGTTGCCTCCGACACCACCAGCGACGTCCGTGCCGCCGCCACCACCGCCGCCCCCGCCGCCGGGTCCGCCAGCAGGTCCCATCAGGTTGCCTGCGCCACCGATATAGGTGTCACCCGCGCCGCCTCCGCCCGCGGAGACGATCTGACGATCCGCCAGCTCACCCGTCCCGGTGCGAACGTCGGAGGCGCCGCCTCCGCCACTCGCGCCGGTGCCGCCCGCTCCGCCGCCGTTGTATCCGGCTTCGCCGTCGCCGTCGCCACCGTTTCCGCCGACCTGGATGTATAACGCGTCACCGGCGGCGACCGTCAGCTGTCCGGTTGCGACGGCCGCGGCGCCGCCGAGGATGGTTTGACTGTTTCCGCCACGACCACCCGTTGCCGTCACCGCCAGGCTGGTAATGCCCTCGGGAACCGTGAACGACTGCGCACTGCCAGTGAATGTGAACGTGCAGGTAACCTGGCTGCCTGCGCCCTGCACACAGCCGGCAGGCAACGCCGCCGGCGCGGCAACCGCGACGCTGGGGGCGAGCAGCCCCGAGGCACCCACTACGGCGAGGCCACACATTCCGGTCGTGTACCACCGGCGGCGTGATCGAACGAGGGTTGTGGTCAAAGCAGTCTCCTGTCGCAATGCGAGCACGTGAAAGCTGGTCCGAGTGGAGCATTCCATAGCGTCCGGCATCCAGTGGGCCTTCCGGTCTCCCGGTCGGCTTTTGCGCGAAAGCACCAGGTCACGGGCTATGCCGTTCCGCTAATCGGGACCCGCGGTATCGCAATCCGCGCCGAAAGGTCAGTATGAAGGTGAGTAGAACTAATTTGTTCATCTAGGCAACGAGGTATGCATATGAACGACGCAGCACCCATCGGCGACGGGATCTTCCAGATTCCGGTCCCGATCACCGACAATCCCCTCGGTCACACCCTGGTGTACGCGATGGAATCCCCCGGCGGTCTGATCCTCGTCGACGCCGGCTGGGACGACGACAACGCCTGGAACGGCCTCACCTCCGGTCTCGAGGCCATCGGGCACTCGGTCAAGGATGTGGAAGGCGTCGTACTCACGCACTTCCACCCCGACCACACCGGTCTGTGCGGGCGAGTCCGGGAGGCGTCCGGTGCGTGGATCGCGATGCACGAATCCGATCACGGGATGTTCGAGCACATGTCGACCGGTCACGGACCCGAGTGGTTGGATTTCCAGAAGGAGAACATGACGCGGGCCGGCGCCGCCCCGGCAGACCTCGAGGCATTCGAGAAGGCAACGAGCGGGAAGCCGCCGGCGGGTCCCGAGTCGGCGCCCGATCGTGTTCTCGTCGACGACGAACTCATTGCCCTCGCCGGCCGTAACCTGCGCGCCGTCTACACCCCCGGCCACACTCCCGGCCACGTCTGCTTCTACCTGGAAGACGCCGACGCGATGTTCACCGGCGACCACGTCCTGCAGAAGACGACGCCACACGTCGGCAATTTCGTGTACCCGCTCGAGGAGCGCGACGGCCTGGCAGAGTTCATGGACTCGCTGCGCCGCGTGCAGACCATGGACATCACCCGGGGACTCGGCGCCCACGGCATCCCGATCGACGACGTCGCGGGCCGCGCCGGCGAGCTGATCGAGCACCACGAGGAGCGACTCGACCACCTGTACAAGGCTTTCGGCGACGACCAGATCACCGTGTGGCAGGTGGCCGAGCGCATGAAGTGGTATAAGCCGTGGGCCGACATCTCCCCCATGGGCAAGGGCATGGCGCTGTCCGAGGCGGCGGCTCACCTTCGACACCTCGTCGCCCGCGACCTCGTCGCCCAGGTCCCCGACAGCGAACCCGCAGTCTTCGCCCGCCGCTGACACGTGAGTGGCAAAGCGTGCCCGAGCACACTTTGCCACTCACGTGGGCGGGGTCATTTCCAGCCGCACGCCGAGGAGTCGCACTTCCCGGTCGTGGTCGAGCCTGTCGACCAATGCTGCTGCCGCATCGGCGATCACGTCCGGATCGAATGTCGGCTCCGGCAGTGGTTTGCTCGTCGTGTGGGTGTCGAACGGGGCGTAGCGCACCTTCAACGCCACTCGCACCGCCTGGCGGTTCTCCGCGAGGATGTCCTCCCGGACCCGGGCGGCGAGACGACGGATCTCTTCGGTGACGGCCTCCCTGCCTGAGAGGTTCTGCTGGAACGTCGTCTCCCGGCTGTGCGACCGGGCCACCCAGGGTTCCGCCGAGACCGGGGAGAGATCGATGCCGCGACCGATCCTGGCGTACCACGGACCCATGTTCGGACCGAGGGTCGCGGCCAATTCCTGATCCGAGGCGTCGGCGAGTTCCTGCACGGTGCTGATGCCCAGCGCGGCAAGCTTCTTCGCTGTCTTCTTGCCGATCCCCCACAGCGCGTCGGTGGGGCGCGCCCCCATGACGGCGAACCAATTCTCCTCCGTCAGCCGGTAGATGCCCTGCGGTTTGCCGAAGTCCGTCGCGATCTTGGCTCGTAACTTGTTGTCGCCGATACCGACTGAGCAGTGCAGCCCGGTCGCGTCGAGGACGGCGTCGTGCACGGTTCGCGCGAAGGCCTCCGGGTCGTCGGTCTCGACACCCAGAAATGCCTCGTCCCAGCCCATCACCTCGACGACGACGTCCAGTTTGCGCAGAGTGTCCATCACGATGCCCGACACCTCGGTGTAGGCCTCGGCGTCGACGGGCAGGAACACCGCGTCGGGGATCTTCCGTGCCGCGATCCGCATCGGCATTCCGGAACCGACACCGAACTCACGCGCCTCATACGACGCCGTCGATACCACCGCGCGCTCGGTGGGATCCCCGCGGCCGCCCACGACGACCGGACGTCCCCGCAGCTCAGGATGCCGTAGCACCTCGACCGCGGCGATGAACTGGTCGAGATCGACATGCAACACCCACCGACGACGCGGCGGACTGCTCATGGAACCAGTGTGCCGGAATCGTCGTACCGGGACCCTCGAATCCTCGAGTTCGGCCGCGCTGAAGGTCAGAACACGTCGTCGGCGTCGACAGACGGTATCAACTCGTCGGGGAATCGATACGAGCATCCGAGTTCGCTGGTGGACCGCGTTCCCCAATTGTCCCGGAACCAGGCCACGCAGGTGTTCGCGATCAGGTTCACGTCACGGCTGAAGAGATAGCCGTCCGTGCAGTCTTCGAAGTGGCCGTCGAAATGCCACCTGTCGAGGGTCAAGTGCTTGGCGGAATAGTCGGCGAGCAGCAGGTGCCCGAGTTCGACGCGTGATCGTCGGAGCATCAACACACCGTCGGCCAGTACCTGAATCTGCGCGCAGACGACTTCCTCGTCGTCGTCCTCACTGACGTAGCTGTTCGGGCCGATCTCGACGATGAGCGCGACCGGTTGATCGACCAGCGAACCCGTCAACCACTCGACCATTCCCGCCCACGAAACCTCGGGCACCTCGGTGGAATCGACCATCGTCGTCAACCTCCCTCGCTCGCGACCGACTATTGCATGGACGTATCAAAGCAGAAGATTCCGACACATGTGGCCCGAAATCGTTCTGCGTCGAAGAGTGTCGTTTGCGTGATCGTCCGGCGACTGCCTGGAGCCATCGCCACCGCGTGAGTGCCATGTGGGCCGAAAGCAACTGCGCCCAAGAAGGTTCGGGCGTAGTCCGGTGCTGTCACGACGTTGCCGACCTACATCGACAGCACCATCTGAGCGAGGAGCCGACCCCATTCGGGATCCATGGGCTGGTCGCGTTGGACGTAGCCCTCGACCATTGCGCCGATGAGTTCGAGGAACGAGATCGTGGGACGTCCCATCCAGAAGACTTCTTCCCGGCCGACGATCGTGCCGTCGCTGGTCTGCCAGCCGAGGGCGGCGAGTCCCTCGGCGATCGCGTCCCTGCGTTCATCCGACGACGTGCCTGCGGCGAGTGTGAGAAGCACGAGGTATCCGGCCTCCCGCTCGATCTGTTCGGTGCCCAGCGGCAGGCGTTCGAGCAGGTGACGCCACATCTGTGTCGCGTTGTCCGCCATCGCCGTTCCGAGATTGGTTCGAACGAGTTTTCCCTTGTACTTGCGCACCAGTCCGAGTGTCTTGGCGTACTCGCGGAGCAGGTGGACCGGCCGTTGGTCCGTCTCGCGGTTGCTGGTGGCGGGCCAGTCGTCGAAGCCCGGTAACGCCTGCCGCATCTCCGCCACCACGGCCGGGGGCAGGTAGCCCGCCTGAGTCAGCGTGATGCCGTCGGATCCGATGCGCTGCAGCAACCACCGCAGATGCAGCGTCGCCGCTTCCTGGGCCGCAGGAAAATCACCCTTCCGCGTGGTGAGCTGGGCATGCTCGAGAAGCGAAAAGACATGCGGGGCAGCCTGATGGGGTATTCGTCGCAGCAGGTCGGCGAACTTCGAATCCGTCACCGGCCAGTGGTCACGGATCACGACTTCGATCCGCAGGTTACGGTTCACGGCGTCGACGCCGAACGATTCGGGCGCGAAGCCGGGCCCGACCCACGCCCCGGCGTCGTGGTGGCCGGGGTGCGACGGCGTGGCCAGGACCGTCAGCAGGTCGGCGTATCCGCCCGGTCCGCCGCAATCCTCTGGTGGGCAGGCGCGGGCGCCGGCGAGGCAGGTCACCGTCGGCGCGGGCCCGTCGGCCTCGATCCGTTCGAGGACGATCGTATGGTCCCAGCCGTCGCCGAAGTCGTATTGATAGGACAGGAGCTCGCCGGGTTCGGCCAGAACCTGATCGAGCCGGACCGCGTCCTCGCACAGCTCGTCGTCCTCGTCGGCGAAGCCCTCGTCGATGCTCTCGCGCATCTCGTACCGCTCGGAGGCGGGCGGCTCACCGCCGACCCACGAATGCAGGTGGCTGTCCTGCCAGCCCATGACTGTCTGCACGATCGGATGCAGCTCGTTCAGGCGCAGGTTCGAGGGCACGACGAACTGCCGCCAGATGGTCGGCGACACGTCGTCGAGTTCGATCCGCAGGTGGAAACTCGCGACGTCTCGGCGACCCGGCCGCTCGGACGGCCGGACGATCACCGGCGCGTCGGGAACGACGGACAGGTGTCGGCGTTTACCTGAAGCGGTCATGGCGTCATGGTAGGTGGGAGGCAGCGGTGTCCGGCACAAGAGCTGACGATAGCGTGAGCGCATGTCGGTGTCCGCAGTTCTCGCAGGTCGGTACGAGTTGCGGGGAGTGCTGGGGCGCGGCGGAATGGCCGATGTCCACGACGGATGGGACCTGCGCCTGCAGCGACCCGTCGCGATCAAAGTGCTGCGCCCGGAGCTCACCTCCGTCCCCGACACACGCCGCCGGTTCGAGGCCGAGGCCCGGCTGGCCGCCACGTTGAATCACCCGAACGTGGTCGCGGTACACGACTGCGGCGAGGACGCCGGGGTGGCGTACATCGTGATGGAGCGCCTGCCCGGGCGGACCCTCGCCGACGAGATCGCCGCCGGTCCCGTACCGGACGCGCGGGTGCAGTCGATCCTCGCCGACGTGCTCGCCGCCCTCGGCGCCGCCCACGAAGCCGGGATCCTGCACCGCGACATCAAACCGGGAAACGTGCTGTTCACCGCCGCGGGCACGGTGAAGGTCGCCGACTTCGGCATCGCGAAGAGCGCCGCATCCGACCACACAGCGACGGGACAGGTGCTGGGCACCGTGGCCTACCTCAGCCCGGACCGCATCCTGGGCACACCCGCCACGACCGCCGACGACCTCTACGCCGTCGGCGTCGTCGGCTACGAAGCCCTCGCCGGGCACCGGCCGTTCGCCGGCGACAACATCCTGTCGCTTGCCCGCGCGATCACCGACGGTGCGGCCCGACCGCTGCGCGAAGCCCGCCCGGACGCCGATCCGAACCTCGTCGACACGATCGAACGGGCAATGACCCGCGACCCGCAGCAGCGGTACGCCGACGCCCAGGCGATGCGGGACGCCGTCCTCGGAGCGCCCGGCCCACATCCGCCGCCGACGAGAGCATTCACACCCACCACCTCCGTCCCTCAGCTACCGCCCGAGCCCCGGCGACCACGGCGGACCGGCCTGATCATCGCCGCGATCGCCGCCGTGCTGGTGGCCGTGGTCGTGGCGGCGCTGGCCATCGCGTCTCAGAATCGGGACGGCACGGTCGGTCCCGGGCCGAGCACCACCGCCGTCGTCCCCGCCCCGGCACCCGTCTCCGTCCCGAGCAGCGCGGTCGAGGTCAACCCGGTTGCGCCGCCCCCACCGACCGGCGCCCCGGCACCGAAGACTGGACCGGGAAACAACAACGGCAACAACGGCAACGGGAACGACAAGCCCAAGGACAAGGACAAGGACAAGGACGGCAACTGACCTAGTCGGACTGCGCGTCTTCGTCGCCAGCCGCTGCGTGAACCTTGAACAGCACGATCTGTTCGTTGGCGAACGGGATGACCGACGCCGGGCTCGCTCCGGCCGTGCGGGGCAGCAGGTGCACGGGGACGTCCGGTTTGACGCCGAGAACGAAGTCCCGCATGGCATCCCGGGCGGGATCGTCGAGGCCGCCGCCGATCACGACGAGGTCGACGTTTCCGTCCAGGAGTGCCTGCCGGATCAATTCGCGGTCGTTGGATGCCACGACGTCCCGCCCGAACCGGGTCAGTTCTTCCTTCAACACGTCCAGCGTGGACTGGCGCCTGCCGATGAGGAGGAGCCGCGGTTCGCTCATGCTTGCGCACCCGTGCCACGGTGCTCATCCACGGCGGCCCGAACTGCGGGCGCTACGTCGGTCGCGAATCTACGGACCTGGGCGAGATCGTCGCCGTCGGTGCCGAAGATGAACGTGTCCATGCCAGCCTCCACCGCGATTTCCGTCAGCTGGCTCACCCACTGCTCGGCGGTTCCGTGGAACAACGTGTCCGACGGTGTATCGCTCACCCGGCCGAACACGTTGTAGGCGCGGACGATCGAGCTCGGGTCCCGGCCCGCATCCGCCGCACCCGCGTCGATCCGCGCGTGCATGCCGGGCAGGACGTCGGGCGGGAAGTACGAGCTCGACGGGACCCACCCGTCCGCCGAGCGTCCCAGCGCCCGCAGCAGCCTGGGGCCGCCGACGCCCAGCCAGATCCCGATCCTGTGCGCCGGGACCGGTCCGGGATGCACGCCCGCGAGGCGATAGTGCTCACCCTGGGAATACACGGCACGCTCACCGGACCACATCAGGCGGATCACCTCGACCGCCTCCTCCAACGCCGTCGCGGCCTGACCGGGCGTGCGCACGTCACCGCCCATCGCCCCGATCGCCTCCCAGAACGCGCCGGCACCCAACGCCAGTTCGAATCGGCCTCCCGACATCAGGTCGAGGCTGGCCGCGGCTTTCGCCATCGTCGCCGGCGGGCGAAGCGGCAGGCATGCGACGTCGGGAAACACGCGCACCCGCTCGGTCCGGGCCAGCAGCGCGCCCATCAGCGACCAGCAGTCGAGGAATTTCGCCTGGTACGGGTGATCTTGCACGCCGATCAGGTCGAGCCCGGTCTCGTCGGCGAGGGCGGCGAGTTCGAACGTGTTGGCCAGCAACTCCACCGACGGGGTCACGAACGCCCCGAACTGCACGGCCCTGCCGTAGTCGGTCATGACGGTTGCGTCCCCTCTCGGATTGCTGAACTCCTTCGATCCTCCACCTCCACGACGTCCGGGAACACCCGGCGCGCAGTCGGAACCCCGCCGCGCGGCATAGTGGGTCCATGACAGACGACACGAAAGACGGCCCCGCACCCGACGTCCGGAACGCCCCCGAACACCACCGATTCGAGGTCCGCGTGGATGGTGAACTGGCCGGGTTCACCGAGTACCTCGACGACGAGAATCAACGGATCTTCTTCCACACCGAGATCGGTGAGCAGTTCGGCGGGCGTGGCCTCGCCACCACCCTGATCCGCAGCGCGCTCACCGAGACCGTCGGGGACGGCAAGCGGATCGTGCCGATCTGCCCGTTCGTCGCCGGTTACCTGAAGAAGCACGACGACTTCGCCGACGACGTCGACCCCGTCACGCCGGCCGCGATCCAGGCGGTGCAGCGTTCGAAAGGTTGATCAGGGTGCGCCGTCGGCGTCGCGCGCCTCTTCGAGCTGCCGGATGAGGGTGGCGGCGTCGTAGGGGCCGCTGTGCCGGGCGAGGTCGGTGCCCGTCGCGCCGAGGTAGAACGTGGGGGTCACCCGGAAATCGCTCGACTCGGCGTCGAGTTCGTCGTCGTCGATGCGGTGAACGTAGGTGCCCCTACGGATGTCTTCCTCGAACCGGTCCATGTCGAGCCCCAGCTCGGCGGCGTAACCGAAGATCTCGTCCTCGGCGAGGGCGTCGCTGTTGGCGAACAGGTGATCGTGCATCTCCCAGAACCGTCCCTGCGCGGCCGCCGCTTCGCTCGCCTGGGCGGCGAAACGCGCGTGCGGATGCACGGCGTCGAGGGGGAGATGCCGGAAGACGTAGCGGAGCTCGTCCCCGAAATGCGCCCGTACGTCCCGGATGCTGCCGGTGGCCTTGCTGCAGAACGGGCACTCGAAGTCGCCGTACTCGACGAGGGTGAGCGGCGCATCCACCGGCCCGCGCAGGTGATCGCGGCCGGGGTCGACGGGCCGGAGCAGGGTGAGCCCGACGGCCTCCGTCGGCGGGTGCACCCAGTCCGACAGCCGGAACAGAGCCCAACCGAGGACGGTGGCGATGACCGCCGCCGTCAGGACACCCACCCGAGCGTCGTTGGCGAGCTCGGGTGAATCGATGGCCAGGTCCACGATGAACAACGAGATCGTGAAGCCGATACCGGCCAGCGCGCTGCCACCGGCGATCTGGGACAGCGTCAGCCCGGGCGGCAGGCTGCCGGGCCGCAGCTTCGAGAACAGAGCCGTGGCAGCCGTGATGCCGACGAGCTTGCCGACCACCAGGCCGAGCACGATGCCCCACGCCAGCGGAGACCGGGCCGCGTCCGCGAGGGTCTGCCCGGTGATGACCACGCCGGCATTGGCGAGCGCGAAGATCGGGACGACGAGGAACGCCGTGTAGGGCTGGTAGAAGCGCAGAAGCCGCTCGTTGACGGACACCGCGCGCAGCACACCGAGTTGGGCGGCGCGGGCGTAGTCGGAGTTGGGTGACTGCCGGAACGCGCGCGTGAGTTCACCCGCCCGCTCCACCTCGCTGCGCCGCGGCGGATACACGGGCAGGATCAGCGCGATCAGCACGCCGACGAGGGTGGGGTGGACGCCGGACTCGTAGAACGCGACCCACGTGCCCGCCGCGACGATGAAGTAGGCGACGCCACGCCACACCTCGAGCTTGCGCAACTGGATGATCAGCAGCAACCCGACGCACCCGAGGAGCAGCGGTCCGAGCCGGAGGTTGTCGGTGTAGAAGAAGGCGATGATGGCCAGGGCACCGATGTCGTCGGCGACGGCCAGGGTCAGGAGGAACACGCGCAACCGGGCGGGGCATCGGGGTCCGACGAGTGCCAGTGCGCCCAGCACGAACGCCGTGTCGGTGGAGACGACGACGCCCCACGCACCGGCCTCGTCCCCGCTGGGGTTGAGGATCAGGAACAGGACGGCGGGCAGCGCCAGACCCGCGATCGCGGCGAGAAGTGGGACGGCGGCACGGGCGCGATCGGTGAGTTCGCCGATCGTCAGCTCACGTTTCACCTCGAGCCCCACGACGAAGAAGAACAGCGTCATCAACCCGTCGTTGACCCAGTGCTTCAGGTCGAGGCTGATGCCGTAGTCGCTGATCTGGATGGTCACCGGCGTGTGCCAGAACGACTCGTACGAATCACCGATGTTGGCCCACACCAACGCCAGGATCGTGGCGACGAGGAGGAAACCGGCCGACAGCTTGTCGTCGTCGGTGTCGTCGCGGATCAGGGCCAACCGCGCCGACAGTCGCCGAAGTGTGGTGGGGCTGCTCTGCTCGACCGTCATCTGTCCCCTCGCTCACAGTTTCTGCCGCAGGTCAGCCTAATGCCCCTGCACATGAGCCGCCCCGCTGTCCGATCAACTCCGATCCGGCGGCGCCCAGGCACCTGATCTCGGTCGCGTTATCATCTCGCCATGGGATCGAAGCGGAGTAGAAATCCGGGCCAGAAGCGTGCGGCAAAACAGCAGGCACGCCAACGAAGGAACCGCTCAACAGTCGCACCGCTGTTTCCCACCTCCGCCGTCGACCCCGCGCTTATCGACAGCTTCGTTCAGTGGCTGCGCAGGGGCGATCTGACCGAGGACGCGGAACTCTTCGCACACCTTGTGGAGTCGACACTCACGAACCTCGCGCACGCCCACCCCGGTTTCCGTGCCACCGGCTGGATCCCCGCGGACGCGCATACCCTCCTCGATGCCGCTGACGAACTATCCGCAGATTATTCCGAGGAGATGGATGACATCGCATTGACGATTGTCGCCTCGGCACTGACGTTCCTCAACTTTCTCGACGAAAATCGGCTGTGGACCGGCACCGAAGAGAACCTCATACATTGCATCGAGGACCTCATCCATTTCGTCGAGCCGCAACCACCCGTCGTCCTTCCCGAAGACATCGCACTACCCGCCGTGGACGAGAAGGACGAACTACGCGCACTCACCTCCCTTCCGCTGATCGCCTCCCTCATCGCACTCGTGGACTGGGTCGGGAAGGGTGCGGCCGTCACCTCGACCAAAGTGCCCAAACCCGCCTCTGTCCCCGGGCTCGCTCACGCGTTGGGTGTCGATCTCGACCTCGACTCGGAGGGGTTTCCGCGTGCGCGGCGAATCCGCTCGATGCGCGACGTGCCCGAAATGATGACGTACTGGGAAACCGCGGAAGAGATCGGCCTCATCACGGTCAACTCCACACGCGCGGTCCGCGGACCGAACGCGGAGCTGATCGCCGACCGGACGACCCGGGCGCTGCCGTTGATTCGTGCAGCTGTCACCGAATTCGTCCGCAGCCAACTCGTATCGACGCAAGATCACCCATTCGACCTCACGCAATTGACCGATGTGGTCGTGACGCAGGTGATCTTGGCGGGGATGACATCGGAGCCGCCTGTCGCCGACTCGGAAGCCGCGCCATCCGGCGACGAGCAATCGCTCCTGGATGCCTTCGTCTATGACCGACTGGACAGGCTGGTGGAACAGAAGTGGCTGACCAAGGATGACGTATACCGGGTTCCGGCCGCGCTGCAGCCTGCCGTTCTTCGTGCCGTCCAACTCGCTGGCGCAGAGACCGAGTACGCACTATCCGACATGGTGGATTCGCACATTACATTGCGGATTTCATTGGAAGGCAACCACATTCCTGTTTGGCGCCGCGTTCGACTCGACGCCTCACTACCACTCTCCGCTCTCCACGACATCATCCAGTCCGCGTTTGACTGGGAAGATTGCCATCTACACGAGTTCTCTGCCGGGCCCGCGTACTCAGGCGGCAGAGTATTCATTCCGAATGAAGACTTCGCGCACCGCGACCTCGTAAGCCCCGCCGTCGCGGAGGAAGAGGTCCCCGTCGGTTCGCTGCTCAGCTCGGTCGGCGACCGTCTCACCTACCTGTACGACTTCGGTGACGACTGGATCCATCACATCGTCGTAGAATCGGTCGACAACCCCGCTCCCGACTCCCCTGCCGCGCTATGCCTCGACGGGCGCAATATGGCGCCGTACGAAGACTCCGGCGGCCCGTGGGGCTGGGCGAACATGATCGAAGCCAGCGCGGATCCACACCACCAGGAACACTCGGAGATTCGGGACTGGCTGGGTCTGCGCCCCGATCAGCAACTCGACCCGACATCGTTCGATCGAGACGGCATCAATGAGGCCTTCGCGACATTGTTCGGGTAGAGCGTCTGGCGGGTGTCCGCGCAGCACGCGCGGACCCCGACTCAGACGTAGTTCTCGAGAACGAACTTGGTGAATCCCTTACGGATCAGTCGCACGGCCTGCTTCTGCCCCTGACGCAGCACGGACTTCGGCACCCACACCTTCGGCTCGACCGACATCGTGAGGTGCACCGACGTCCCGCGCGGGGTGGGCGTCAGCCGATACTCCCCCTCCTGGCACTTCTGCTTCTCGCTCTCGAGGAGCGTCCACGACATCTGCTCGTCCCCGAGCCACTTGTGCTCGGCCAGCTGCGTGTCCGCGACACCGAGGACGGCGAGCGTCATCCGCACGGTGCGGGGGCGTCCGTCGTCGAATCGGGACTCGACGACCACCTTCTTGTGCACCACCGACCACTCGGGGATGCGTTCGACGTCCGCCAGCGCAGCCATCACCTGCTCCTGGGGCGCCTCGATCTCGAACTCGCCCGATACCGACAACGCCATCGATTGCTCTCCTTCTCGTCGGATGTACATGCCCTACAGTTCGGACGCGTAGCGCTCCAGCATGGCAGCAAGTTCGCCGGGGCGCGCGAGTGCCGCCAGATGGCCGGTGTCGATGACCTCCGGTGCGATGCCCAGTCGCTCCCGGACGATCCGCTGCATGAAGTCGAGCGGGAAGAGCCGATCGCGTCTCCCGGCGACGACCCGCGTCTTCACGTGCGGCCACGCGTCCGCCTGCCACACCGTCTCGAACGGGGTGTTCGACATGACGGGCTCCTCCTGGCTGAACGCCTCCTCGGTGACGTCGTCGGGCACGTCATGGAAGAACAGCACCCGCAGGTCGTCGGGCGCATCCGGATCGCGACCCTCCAGCACGTCGAACGCCCGTTTGGCCTCGGCCTGTCCGGTGGTCTCCCACCACTGCCCGGGTGCCTCCCCCGGCGCGGGCAGCATCGGTGCCAGGAGAACCAGCAGGTCCACGTCGACCTCGCCGCGCTGACAGACGATCGCCGCGGTGAACGCGGACATGGACTGCGCGACCAGCACGATCGAACCCTCGACGTCCTCGACCGCATCCACGACGACGTCGGCGAACTCGTACTGGCCCGCGTCGTCGTCGCCGTACGGAAGGTCGACGGCGATCACCGAGTGCCCTCTCCCCTCCAGGATCGGTGCGACGCGGTGCCAGTACCACGAGTCCGAGCCGGCGCCGGGCAGCAGAACGAAGGTTGCGGGCATCTCGACTCATCTCCTGTTTCCGGGACACGAACGGTCGAGTCGAGCCTAAGCGTTACGTGCGCGGTAATGCGCGCCCGAACACACTTTGCCACTCACCTGCGGGGACCTGAAACGGAAGCGTCGCCGAGGGCGATACACCCAGTAGGTCGGACGAGAAGCTCCGACCGTGCCGGGATCCACCACACGTTACGAGAACTGAGCTGACATGTTCACCAACCATCTCTTCGGCGGAATGACCGAACAGGAAATCGACATCGAAATCGCCGACGAGCTGGCGGCCTGACGCACGGTCCCCGCACGTGAGTGGCGATGTGCACCCCGGCACGCTGCGCCACTCACCTACGAGTTACGTTCACGCTCAACACCGGTTAGCCGGTTCACCCTTCCGACATCCGGAGGCTTCGAATCGATGCACCGAACGAACTGTGCAGCAACGGCATCCAATCCGGCACCACACAGCCGAGATCCACTCCGATCGCAGCCACCTCCGCGACGGCGACCGTCATCGACGACGGCGGCGTCGTGGAGTCGTCGTTATGCCGGCTCTCTCATCACGCCGAAGTGGCGCACCGTCCCGGAAAGGCCTGGAAGCTCTTGCACGGGCGACCAGGTGCGCAGCTCATCCGTGCTGTCGGAATAGAAATACTTTCCTTCGGTGTAGGCGTCGAGATATATCCTCCAGGCGCCGCTCGGCAACTGAACCAGGGCTGGGCCCTCCACCAGCGATCCCCAATTTCCAGGCGGGACGAATGAATAGGGTCCCGTCACGGACGACGCGACCGCATGCTCGACGACCTTCTTCGTCTCGTTCTTGGTAAACGCATGATAGGTCGATCCCACCTTGACCACGGTGGTGTCGATGTGGTCCGCGCCGATCCCGGCGAGCGGAACAGGGGGGCTCCACAACCTGAGCGATGGTTCCAGCGCCGTCATCAGATACGGCACGAATCCTCCACCGGTCGACAGCGACAGGATGACGTTGACCCGGTCGCCGTCCACGAACCATTCGGGTGCCCAGGCCTTGGTGGTGAACGGCGACAGCGACGGTCCGTCGCTGAACCCGGCCGACCCCGAGGAACCCGGCGGGCTCGCTGAGCCCGTTCCGTCTCCCGTGCCCGGCAGGAAGGCGCAGCAGAACGGGACCGGCCAGGCCCCAAGGAACTTCCAGTCCATGCGGTCACTGCTGCGTGCGAAGCCGATGTTCGCCCCGTCGACCGTCGTGTAGGTGAGGTAGTAGAACCCGTCCGTGTGCCGGAAGATGCTCGGGTCACGCACCACCCCTGACGGAGGCCGATACGCAGACAGTCGGAGGGGCTGGAACCCCGTGCCGTCCTCCGACTCGTATACATCCAGGTCGCGGTCGCTGACGTTGCTGAACGCCACCATCGTGGTTCGCCAGGCGAGCGGTGCGGCGCCGCTGCTCCCCGGGGCGGCGACCAGCAAGCCTGCGACAGCGAGCATCACCATCGATATGGCGGAAAAACAGGTTCGTTTGGGCAGCATCACCGGTGCAGTATCTATCACGGCAGGCGCACCATGCGTAACTTTGGCCGCAGGCAGCGGATCGTTACCGACGGCCGTGCAGTGACGCCGTATAAGAACCCGAGGCGCCACCCGCAGCACGGCGATCAATACTCCTGCGGCGCGGTCGGTCTACGCGCGAGCCTTATGCGTGACGGCATCTCGGCGTAGCCTCACGGGGACACTGTCGACGGAGGAGTGCTCATGTCGGGCGAACTGTCATTCTTCGAATTGGGTGTGGCCAACACCGAGCAGGGCCGAAAGTTCTACTCGGCGTTGTTCAGCTGGGAATTCGAATCCGGGCCCGGCGGGTCGGGATACTCGATCAACACACCGAACGTCCCAGGCGGGATTCACGGCGGCGACGAGGGCGCCGGCCCGTACGTCTTCTTCCGGGTGCCCGACCTCGATTCCGCGGTCGAGCAGGTGCTGGCGCTGGGCGGCACCGTCGATGCCGTGGACCTGGGCGAAGACCCCGAGTCGGTGGCGAAATTCGGGCGGTTCAAGCTGTGCCACGACGATCAGGGTTCCGCGTTCGGACTGCACGAACCGCCCTCCGGCAACTGAATCAGCGCGCCCCGGAACGGAGACTCCCGGGGCGCGCTGATTCGGATCGGTCGGTTTACGGCTCGTTCGGCGAGTCGCCTCCGCCCTCGTCACCGCTGTAGGTGGCCGGTTGCGGCAGACCGTCCTCGGGTCCGTCGCACCAATTGTCGTACTGGTTGTACGGATCGGTGCCCCACTGCGGCACATTGTTCTCGTAGGGTTCCGCCCAGTCGTCACAGCCGGCCGGGCCGGTCGGCGGAACACCAGGAGGCAGTGGTGCAACCGTGTCCGGTGCGCGCACCGGTACGACCGCCGAGTCGAGCGCGTCACCCCAGGCGACACCGGATGTTCCCAAACCGATCGAGGCCGCGAACACAGCGACCGCAGCCAATCTCGAGCCGACCTTCATCGTTGCCTCCCATAGGTGAATTACGCTGCCTAAGGGCTGTACCCAAAGACAACGTAAACAATCCTCGGAGGGCGAATTTCGTGGATGAAATTTGACGGACGGTCGGTTTCAGTTCACGACCGAGCTACACGACGGCACAATGCCTCGTGCGAACATTCACCGTCGAATCAGGGATTGACCGTCCGGCCCTGCTCGTCATTGACCGGCGGCTGCTGCGCGGAAAGGCCGTCCTCGGGACCGTCGCACCAGTTGTCGAACTGGTTGTACGGATCGGTGCCCCACTGCGGCACATTGTTCTCGTAGGGTTCCGCCCAGTCGTCGCATCCGATCGGACCGTTCTGCGGGAAGCCGGGTGGCATCGGTTGAATGACGTCCGGCCGACGCACCGGCACCGCCGAGTCGAGACTGCCGCCCCAGGCGACACCGGATGCTCCCAATCCGATCGAAGCCGCGAACACTGCCACCGCGGCCACTCTCCTGCCCATTCTCATGACTGCCTCCGTTGGTTACCTGGCCTTTCGGGGCGGTACCCAGAAACCCGGAAAACAATCCTCGAAGGTAGCGTTTCGTCCAAGAATTTCGACGATCAGTCGGTTTCCGGTCGGCAGCGCATGTACATCTCGGTCACCGAGGTCAAGACCTGCTTGCCGGATCCGTTGAGAATCTCCGCCGCGACGGTCACCAAGGCCCGTCCGCGATCGTCGGGCACCACATCCTCCACGACCAGCTTTCCGGTGAGCACATCACCCGGCTTCACCGGACGGAGAAAGTTGACGTCGCGCATCCGCACCCCCGCAATAACGCTCCAGCCTGCATAAACAGTGGTCGCGGACAGTCGCTGGCACACCGCGATCGTGTGCACACCACTCGCGATGAGCCCACCGAAATACCCACCATCTGCAGACTCACGGTCGATGTGGAACGACTGCGGATCCCACTGCCCCGCGAACTCGACCAGTTCCTCCTCCGTCACCGTGTACGAGCCCAGCTCGAACCTCTCGCCCACCCGGAGGTCGTCTGCGTACACGACGTCACATTTGCTGTCCACTACCAACCGTCCGATCATTCGCCCACGCCTCCACCGAACACGGAGGCTGACGTCGAGGATATGACCGGACGACGGCGGCGGTGACAGTGCCCTTCCATCGACGGCGGACGTGGCCGTCAGTTCTCGTCGTAACGCGGCCAGCCCGGATACGGAGCAAGCGTCGGGTACGGGGTGTCGTGTGGGAGGTTCGCCTTCTGCGGTCGCACATCCCTGGCATCGGGCATGCGCGAGTCACACTCCGCGTATGCGTTCTGATCGCGCGCGCCTTTTACGTGCTCAGCCAGCGTCCAACCATCGAAGACATTGATGGTGGGCGCACGTTCCGGTCCGGAGGAATTTGCCGACGTCGCGGACACCTCATTCGGTGCGATCACCTCCACGGTCTCCGCATTCACATACTTCGACCCGACGTTGTAGAACTTCCCGTCCTCACCCAGTTCCATCACCGAGTAGTCGCCCGTGCAGATTGTGGCAAACCAACCGCGCTCGGTCTTCGTCATCCACATCAAGTGTTGGAACTGGGTGCCGACGTATCGCCGGTCGGTCGGGTCGACGGGGTGGTCGAAGTCGGCTCGCTTGTGCTGGGGAACCGCCTCGGCGAATCCCGGATACGCGGCCGAGAGAGCGCTGGCGTCGATCGCTAGGTAGTAGGACTCCACATACGCACGAATGACCGTCGCCTGCCGGCTGTACAGATCGATGCCAGGGTCAGCGGACCACCGATAGTTGAAACCCATGTTGCCGGGAACCGAGTAGGCCGAGGACGACTCGAACGCTGAGGGCTTGGTCCCACTCGATCCGCAACCTGCAACAGTCAAGACGATGGCCGCAAGGATCGGAAGCCGACTCCTCTCAAAGTTCAAGCGAACACCTTTTGCCCCCATGCCGTTCGAGCCGTACCCGGGAGCCACCACCCCCACCGACACCGATGTCATTCCTGGTCGCTCCTCGGCCAGCCTGGAATCGGCGCAAGCGACGGGTACGGGACGTCATGGGGCTGATTCACTTGCTGCGGCCGGGCCTCACGGGCGTCAGGCATGCGAGTGTCACACTGACGATCAGCTTCGATGTTGGCCGTAGCAGGTTGATGGTGTCGGATCGTCCATCCAGCGAACATGTCCCGCGAAGGTGCCCGCTCAGGTCCGGACGAATCTAGAGCACCACTCACCGCGAGGGGTGTGGGCGGTGCAACGATCTCGATCTCCTCGGTACCGACAGCCGTGGATCCGACGTTGTAATACTTCCCGTCCTCGCCATGTCTCATCACCGCATAGTCACCAGTACACACAGTCGCAAACCATCCACTCGCGGTTGGCGACAGCCACAAGAGGTGTTCGAACTGGGTTCCCGTGTACTGATTGAGTGGCTGATTGCTCCTGCCGCCATAGTTCCAGCGTCCCAACTGCATAGCGGTCGCATCGGTGAAACCCGGGTAGCCCTTCTCCGAACTGTGGGCACCAAGCGCTATGTAGTACGACTCCAAATATGCCCTTACGACCGTCGATTCACGGCTGGCGAGATCGATACCCGACTCCGCTGTCCATCGAAAATTGAAGCCGACGTTATCCGGCACCGCGTACCCGGCCGATAGCGCTGGTTCTACTGGCCGATCGTCGGTATCACCACCGGGCCCGCAGCCAGTCAAGGCCATTACGACCATCGTCATCGCTACAAAGCGCGCCCTCATCGACCTGGCTCCGGCGCCAGAACTTCATCACGTCCGCCATACACGGCGAGGGTGAACGAGTCGATGTCCGCCAAGCCGGCATTCACTATGTATCCGTTGAGTACGGCTTGTAGAACCGGCAGCGAACGTTCCGGCTCAACCGACGCGATCTCGTCGAAACTCTTCAGCGGACCGCCCGGGCTTTCAGTGAAGGAATCGAGTCGCGGGAACGGATCGAGAACGCCCCCGTTCTGCTGCTGAAGACCGAGTGCGATTTGGTAGTAGTGCTGAGCAAGACTCGTTTCGTATGTGACCTCGCCGTTTGCCTTGACAACAGCTTCGGGGACCGCGCCCATCACAGCACTCTTGAAGGTTGGATCGGCCAGATCCATACCGGTGGAGATCAAGGGGCCGGCCCCCGGGATGAACTCGACACCCTTTCCAATCGCAGTGCGGATGGTGTCGTACGCGACGCCTTTGTTCTCGAATCCTGCCGAGTTTTCGGAAGTGGCATCGCCCAGTCTGTCGTTGAACTCGAGATCGAGGCCCTTGTCGACGACCCCCTGAATGCGTCCGGCCCACGTGCCGTATTCCTGGGCCCAGTTCTCCGGATCATGCCCCCCGACCGCCCACGCCTGCTCGAGTTGTGCGGACATCCCGAAGGCCTGCGCATTGAGGTACGCCGCGGCATCAGCATTCGAATCGATCACCGAGAACAAGCGAGAGGCATTGTCGATGCCGAATCCTTCGTTGCCGGGCGGCCCCGCGAACCCATTGTTTCCGGTGAAGGCCTGTGGAGCACCCACCATTTCAGCCACGTAGGGAGCAACTGCCCTCCCCAACGCCTGCGTGACTTCGGGGTTCACCTCACCGATTGCCTGCCCCTTCATCCCCGGGATGTCGAGCAGTTCGGCGTCTTTCGCGGCGAGGATCTGCGCGAGCCCGAATGCCGATTCGCCGGCTTGTGTCGACCGGAACATTTCTCCGGGATCGGACGGATCGGCGGGCCGGGCGTCGTCGGCGATCCAGTCGAACATCCCGGCGACCTTCTGTTCGCCGCCGTCGGCCCAATCACGTTGGAGCAGGGGCATGATGACGTCGTCGCGGGTGTAGTCGGCCGGCATGCCTTCACCGGACAGGATGTTGTGGACGGCGACATGGTCGCGGCCACCGACGCCGACCATGTCCTGCAGGAGGGTGTCGACGCTGTCGCGGCCCAGAGCGTTGTGGTCGAACGAGTCCCCGATCAGGAGACTCTTGTCGTTGGTGGCCGAGGCGATCTCGCCGGCACGGGAGAAGAGGCTCTCGCTCAGCTCACTGCCCTGCTGCACGGCCGGGTCCGCGAGGCCGAAGGCTTTGGTGAAGCGTGCCAGGTCGTCGCCGTTGTTGACGACCACCGACGGTTGCGGCGCGTCGTGCGCGCCCTTCATCAGGTTGCCGGTCGACGTCACCGGGCCCTCGAACAGCCCACGAAGGCTTTCCGGAATGTGGCTCTGACCGCCGACGTCGCCGCTGGCACTGCCGACGTTGTAGTTCGACACCACGGCCAGGCCGTTGGACAGAGCGCTCGCGGCCTCGGTGCGTCCGTTCTCGCTGTACTGCTCGGACAGGGCGAGGAACCCGTCCTTGCCGGCCGCCGTATAGAACTGTTGCAGGAAGTCGATCGTTCCCTGTGGAAGATCGGTGACCTTGCCGCCGTCGGCCAGCGTCTGCACTTGTTCGGGAGTGAGCCCTGCGGCCGCGATCTCCCGGGCAACACGGTCACGGACATCCTGTGGAATGTCGGACCCACCCCGCGCGACCTGCTCGCCCAGCGTGGTGCCCTCGTGCCCCGACAGGCCTGCGGACGCCGGGGCGCTCGCCGCCACGGCCCCGAGCGCGTCCCGGATCGCCGTCGCCATGTGCCGGTCGGCATTGTCGAGTTCCGTGAGCGCTCCACCGAGTTGGCTGCGCCAGTACTCGAACAGCTCGGCATGCTCGGCGGCTTCGGCCTCGCTCATCGTCGTCGGCGGGCTGACGATCTGCCAGTCGTCGGAGACGGTGAATCCGTCGGTTGCCGCCTTGTCGATCACGGTGGCGACGTAGTCCCGCGCATGGCCGAGGCGATCAGCCCCGCCCACAAGCGCGTTCGACAGATCCTCCAGATCATCTGCAAGCCTGCGGATTTCCGTGCGCTCACTGTTCGCCCGCTGCTCGGCGGCCCCCTGCGTCGGACCGCGCCAGTCGTCGTGCCGGCCCAGATCCGCGACAACACGCTGGACGTCGTCCGCCCGGCCCCGCGTGTCCTCGGCGGTCCGCCCGATCTCCTCGCCCGCCAGTGTCAGGTCTCGCGGGTTCCACACATGCAGTTGCGACCTACGCGGAATCACAGCTCCCCCATCGCCGACAGCTGCGACGCGAACGACGCGTCGATGACCTCGTAGTTCTCGGCCCCGTCACCCGCGATGAACGCCATCTCGTCGATGCGACCGGCCGCGACTCCGAGCGCGGACGCGAGGATGTCGCCGGCGTCCTGGCATGCCGCCGCGGTGTCGGATCCCTCGACGGCCCGGACCGCGTGCTCGAAGCTCCGCCGGCCGCCCAGCGCCTCGATCTCACGCGCGATGACGGCCAGCGCGGTCGACATCGCACGCAGCATGTCGGGGTCGACCTTGACGACCTCGACATCCGGTCCACCGAGCACCGGCGCCAGCCCGGGGACGGCGGCCAGCGGAGGCTGCGTCGCCCCGGTCCCGTCCAGCGACGCAATGACACTTTCCGGCCACGTCATATCGCCCTCTGACATCGACATCTCCCCCTGATATCCGTATCGAGATCCACCCCCGGATCCGGGTCACCGACACGCTCGGCGACCGTGGAGAGAATAGCGGACGCCGTCACACGGACGTGCGACCACAACACGGTTGTGCAACGGTTGGGCGGATTCGCAGATTGAGAATCGGCTGAACCGGGTATCGAGACCAGATGGCCATCACCGATATCAAGGAGTACAGCCACCTCACCGATGCGGATGTGGAGGCGCTGGGCGCGGAACTCGATGCGATCCGGGCAGACATCGAGGAGTCCCGCGGCGCCCGCGACGCGCGGTACATCGACCGGACGATCAAACTGCAGCGGTCGCTGGCGATCGCGGGCAGGATCGTCCTGTTCGGCAGCCGGAAGAGACCGGCGTGGATCCTGGGTACCGCCTTGATGGGTGCGGCGAAGATCATCGAGAACATGGAACTCGGCCACAATGTCATTCACGGCCAGTGGGATTGGATGAACGATCCCGAGATCCACTCGTCGAACTGGGAGTGGGACAACACCTGCCCGTCGTCGGGGTGGAAGCACTCTCACAACTACGTCCATCACAAGTTCACCAACATCGTGGGTCTCGACAGCGACGTCGGTTACGGGATCCTGCGCATGACCCGCGACCAGAAGTGGTCGCCGGTGTACCTGGCGCAGCCGTTCTACAACGTGCTGCTGGCGTTGCTGTTCGAGTGGGGTGTCGCGTTGCACCACCTGGACGTGGAGAGCATCCGGCGCGGCGACTACGACCGCGCGGAAACCCTCCGCAACGCGAAGGAGGTGGGACGCAAGATTGCGCGGCAGGTCGGCAAGGACTATGTGGTGTTCCCGGCGCTCACCGGCCCGGCATGGAAGAGCACGCTGACGGCGAACATCACGGCCAACGTGATCCGCAACCTGTGGGCCTACGGCGTGATCTTCTGTGGTCATTTCCCGGACGGCGCGGAGAAGTTCACCAAGGAGGAGTTCGAGAAGGAGACCAAGGCCGAGTGGTACCTGCGGCAGATGCTGGGCTCCGCCAACTTCAACGCCGGCCCGGTCCTGGCGTTCATGAGCGGCAACCTCTGCTACCAGATCGAGCACCACGCGTTCCCAGACCTGCCCAGTAACCGCTACGCCGAGATCGGCGTGAAGATGCGGGAACTGTGCGACAAGTACGACCTCCCCTACACGACGGGTTCGCTCCCCCACCAGTACGGACTCACCCTCCGCACCATCTTCAAGCTCGCCCTGCCCAACCGCTTCCTGTCGGCGTCCGCGGACGACGCACCGGAGACGGCGTCGGAACTCCGATTCCGCATCCGGGGCGGGATGAAGGAAGTGTTCGGGGTCGATCCTGCGACCGGGAAGCGGCGCGGACTGCGTACCGCGCTGGCGATGATCCGCAACTGACTACGACGTCCACGCGTACCGGAAGCGTTGCGCGACCTCGTCGACCGGTTTGTCCCGGTATTCGGCGAGCTCGTACCCCTTGACCGCCGCGAGCGCTTCCATGATCAGCGGCCCGAGCAGATCCCGCGCGAGCGCCGACGACTCGAGCGTTCCGAGCACGTCGGACGGCAGGGTCGGGAGGAGATCGACGGCATGGGCGCCGGTCAGTTCCGCCGGGTCGACCGCCACCTCGTCCGGGAGGGGAAGCTCACCGGCGATGCCGTCGTGGGCGGCGCCGAGAATGGCGGCGCTGCTCAGATACGGGTTCGCGGACGGGTCGACGGGTTTGATCTCGAGGTTCGCGCCGTGCGGGTTCCCGGCGGTGTCCGCGCAGAGCCGGACGGCGGCCTCGCGGTTCTCCAGGCCCCAGCAGCGGAATACCCCCGACCACATGCCCGGGCGCAACCGCAGATGCGACAGCGCCGACCCGGCGAGAACGGCCGTGAACTCGGGTAGCGCCCGCAGAATCCCGGCGATGGCCGCGCCACCGGCGGGAGTCAGCCCGTGCCGGCCGGGGCCTCCCGACAGGATCGGCAGGTCATCCTCGAAGATCGACACGTGCTGGTGGGCGCCGTTTCCCGCCCCTCCCGCGACGGGCATGGGTGAGAACGACGCCCGCAGCCCCTGGGCGCGCGCGACCCGGCTGATCAGGGTGCGGGCCAGCACCGCGTTGTCGGCCGCCTCGACGGGATCCGCGGGGGCGAGCGACACCTCGAACTGGTCGAGCCCCGCCTCGGCGTGGACCTGCTCGATCGGCAGCGCGGCCGTCGACGCCGCCGCGAGCAGGTGCTTGAAGAATTCTTCTTGCGCGAGAACGGCATTGAGGCCGTAGGCGGACCATTCTTCGGCGGTCGCCGCGTCGAAGAGGGTGAACTCGATCTCGTGACCGGTCCGCGCGGTCAGGCCGGATTCCGCCAACCGCGCCGTCACCCGCCGCAGCGCACCCCGGGTGCAGGCGGGCGACGGCGTCCCGTCCTGCTCGGTCAGGCACGCCGGCGCCCAGTACGTACCGTTGCCCAGATCCCGCATGTCATCGCCGTCGATACGCAGACGGAGGTCGCCCACGACGGAGAAGGACGGGGTGAATGCGAGGTGGTCGTCGACGCAGAACACAGTCCAACTCGGCGACGCGCCTGCTCCGGAGTCGACGAAGGAATCCAGTCTCGAGATCGGAAAAACTTTCGCCCGGGACACCCCGGCCATGTCGACGATCGAGCCGACGATGCGGTCCGTGTGGCCGAAGCCGCCCTCTGCTCCGCGCATCACGCCCTCGCCACCGCGGTGGTCCGCGCGAGGAAGCCGAGCACGCTGTGCACCGCTTCGCGCTGCGCCCGGCCCTGACCTGCGCCCTCGCCACCGAACGCGATGCCGCCGGTCCACTGCGCGTCGGCGGGGAACATTCCGAGGCGGAGGAGGTGGCCGGCGCCGTCGAACGTCCGGTGTTCGTCGCGGGCGTCGGATCGACGCCCGAGAAGTGCCGTGGCCATCTCGTCCGACGGCCACAGCTGGTCGTCGGCACCGGTCAGGCACAGCACCGACGCGGTCGCCTGTTCGGACCGCAGCGTCGCCTCCGCCGGTGCGACCGCGAGTCCGGCCCGGTAGGCGGCCCCCAGGCGCAGCAGGCTCGGCCGGTGCGCGGTGAGGTCGTGGTGAGCCCGCCATGCGTTGCGGATCAGCTGGGGCATCAGCACCCCGCCCGGCAGCGGCGCCCACGGCACGGGCCGGCCGTTCCACGTCCACGACGGGGTGCCGGCGATCTCGCCGTCGGGGCCGATCGCCTGCCACGACACCGAACTCGGGCTGATCAGGATCAGCCCGGCGACGGGGAGTTCGCCGACGCAGGCGGAGGCCAACAGGCCCTCCGCGCCGCGCGAAATGGCCATCGCGGTCAGGCGGCTTGCGTCCACTGACGGCTGCGCTCCCAGCGCGTCGACCGCGGTCGCGAACCGCTCGAGCGGAATGTTCACCAGCGTCGCGTCGGTGTTCGATTCACCCACCCACGAATAGGCCAGTGCGGCATACCCGTTGGCGGCCAGCATCCCGATGGTGGAACGTTGGGAGTCGACGCCGCCCTCCGAGCCGCCGAAGCAGGCGACGCCCGGCCACCCGCCGCTCGGAGCATCGCCGGCGGGCAGTGCGAGCAGGGCGGGCCGGCCGCCGACATCGAGGGAACGGACGGACACTCCGGGGGCGCTCACATGACGCGTCACCGCCCGCCGCGACGTTCCGTCCGGAGTGCTCGCCTCGACGGTGATCAGCCAGGTGTCGGGCGGCGGCACGAAGAGGTCGGGAACCCGGTCTTCGGACACGAAACGCATGGCCCACAGCGGTGCGTCGGCGTCCGCCACGTCCCAATCACCGTGGTCCGGAACCTGTCCGGCTACGTCGACTGTTCCGTCTGCCGGGACGGTGAACGTGGCCTCGGACCGCCACCGCCCACCGAATACGTCGGTCCCGGTGGTGCGGACGGTCACCGACGATCCGGGCCGGGCGCCGCGGACGATCAGCGAGAACGCCTCGTCATGACGCGACCACGCCGGAATGTCGAGTTCGAGTAACCCTGCCGACACGTCCGCGGCCGGCGCGGGCTGCTCGGCGACCGCCGGCTCCGCCGAAGATTGCGTCTCCAGCAGCTGCGACCGCTTCTCGAACCATCCGGGAAATACCGCGGACACCAGCCCCGCAACGCCCATGAGGGTGAACGGCAGCACCCAGTAGCAGACGACGGACAGGGTGTCGCCGGCGTCGCGCATGGTGGCGTCGCCGTCGACGATCGGCGGAATCAGCGAGAACACGGTCATCAGTCCGAACGCGGCCACCCACATCCACGTCATGGCCGTGGTGATGTACCGAAAGCCGCCGCTCGCCGCCGTCCGGGCGTCCACGGTTGCCACCGCGTACTCGCGCACGAACGGCCGCCCGATCAGAGCGCCCACCGCCGCGATCGCGAACAACCCGAAGTTGCTGACCGGCTGAAGCCAGCGTTCGAGGACGGCGTCGTCCACAGTGAGCGCCGCGATCAGCAGCAACCCGAAAACGGCGACGGTGCCGACCTCGAGGGTCCGCCACGGCTGGCCCCGCAACCGTTGCACCACCTGGCCAATCGCCGCGATACCGAACGCGATCGCGACGGCAGCGACGAATCCCGTGTTGCCCACCAGGATCCAGTAGACGATCCACGGTGCGAATCCGATGATGAATCCCATTGCACTGCCCCACTGCTCGGCACACCCGAGCGGACGACGGCCGACCCACACACATTGTCGGCCCTCGGGCGGGCGCGGGGGCAGGATTCACCGAGCCGAGCGGGTGCCGCTCAGGTCACGCACCGAGCAGCTGGTGCGCCCGCAGACCGACGTACAGTTCGGCGGCGTCGATGGGGTCGGAGAAGTCGCGTCCCGTGAGGGTGTGGATTCTGCGCAGCCGGTACAGGACGGTGTTGCGGTGGTAGTGCAGCTGGGTGGCCGCCGCGGTGGTGGATCCGCGACAGGAGAACCAGGCGTCGAGGGTGGCGAGCAGGCTCTCCTGTTCCTCGGTGGGCAGGGCCAGCACCGGTCCGAGGATCTGGTTCGACGCCAGCTTGCCGGCGTCGGGAACGCTGACCAGCAGCAGCGACACCGGCACCGACTCGTAACGGGTGAGGGTGCATCCGCCGTGTCCGGCGCAGCGACGCGCGATCCGCGCCTGCTCCACGGCCCGGCTCGTCCCGCCGGGACGTCCGAACACCGAGCTGACCCCGATCCGTCCGTGACCACTGCGGCCGAGGAGGTCCAACGCGGAATCGAGTACGTCGGCGGTGGCGGCCCACAGCAGTCCGATCCGGCCGTCGACCTCCGTGTCCCACACCGAGTCGACACCCACACCGCGAAGGTCCGACTGCACGACGTCCGCGGCGGACGGGGACGCCGCCGCTTCCACGGACACGACGAGGAACGTGCTGTTCTCCGGGATCCGGAACGTGCGGAGCGCGTCGGCGGCACCGGCCGGGTTGGCGGCGTGGTCACCGAACAGGGTTCTGATCAGCCGGCCCCGCGACTCGGCGTCCTCGCGGGCGCGCAGGTCGGCGGTCTCCCGATATGCCTCCGCGGCGCTGTCCGAATAGACGTCGACGAGCGCCCACACCTGGGCGGCCATGTCGAGCAGCGCGTTGGTGGCGCGGCCCTCCGAGCGGTCCATCAGTTCGTCCCAGATCAGGCGGCCGCCGAGCCGGAACGCGTGGAGTAGCGCCGCGAGGGGCACACCCTGTTCGGCCTTCAACTGTCCCGCCGCGCGCGCCGCCTCGAGCCGGATCGGCGCACTGCCCGCGAGGTTGCCCAGCATCGCCGTCAGATTGTCGACGCACGCCGCGTACAATTGCTCGGGAGTGAGGAGGGTCGCCTCCACGTAACCGTGCTCGGCCGACAGGATGCGCGAGACGAGTTGCTCGGACAGCTGGTCCACGGACTCCAGCATCGATCCGAGAAGATCGGTGGGCGACGGCGCGACATCCGAGCTGACAGTCATCCGGCAAGACTATCCACCGGACGTGGTCCACGCCATACCCTTTTTGTGCGACGGCATAGCCCGCATGGTCACATTGACAGCCGCTGCCTATGGCGCGACGCCCGGAACTGGGACGAGAATCAGTGTTCTACGCCACAGTAGTTTTTCGTTTCTGCGGCGCGTTCCTTCATGTACTCGACTCGAGCGGAGCTGTCCACAGTGAGCACTTCAGAACCCGAGGCCACCTCCACCACCCCTGGCGCGGCCTCCCCACATCCGGAGGTCGACGCGGCCCTCGCCGACCTCGCCGAGGGCGAGAAGACCTGGGCCGACCTCTCCCTCGCCGACCGCAGGAAACTTCTCGACAAGGTGCACGACCTCACCGTGCAGCACGCCGCCGACTGGGTGGACGCCGCGGTCGCGATCAAGGGGCTGGACCCGAAGTCGCCGCTGGTCGGCGAGGAATGGATGTCCGGCCCGTACCCGCTGGCCACCGGCACCGCGGCACTGTCCGCGAGCCTGGCGAAACTCGAGGCCGGATCGAGCCCGCTGGACGGCGCCACATTCGGCACCGCCCCCGGCGGCCGCACCACCGTCAAGGCGCTGCCCCTGAACATCTTCGACAAGCTGCTGCTCAGCGGATTCAGCGCGGACGTGTGGCTGCAACCGGGAATCGATCGTGCGACGGCACAGCGCGACGCGGGCCTCGCCCAGCGTGACCCGTCGCGGACGCAGGGCATCGGCGTGGTCCTGGGCGCCGGCAACATCACCTCGATCGCCCCGCTCGACACCCTGTACGAACTGATCGCCCACAACCGTGTCGTCGCGCTCAAGCTCAACCCCATCACCGACCGCCTGCTGCCCGTACTCACGCGGGTCCTGGAACCGCTCATCTCGATCGGCGCGGTCCGGTTGCTGACCGGCGGCGCGGAGGTCGGGACGTATCTGGTGCACCACGACCTCGTCGACCACGTGCACATGACGGGCAGCGCACTCACCCACGACGCGATCGTGTTCGGCACCGGCGAGGAGGGTGCGCGGCGCAAGGCTGCGAACGACCCCATCCTCGGCAAGGCCATCTCCAGCGAACTCGGCGGTGTGTCCCCCACCATCGTGCTGCCCGGTGAGTGGAGCCGCGCCGACATCAAGTTCCAGGCCGAACACATTGCGACGCAACGGCTCCACAACGGCGGCTACAACTGCGTCGCGGCGCAGGCCGTGGTCGTGTCGTCCGAGTGGAAGCAGCGCGACGAGTTCGTGGCCGCCCTGAAAGAGGCCCTCGACACGGCACCGGACCGCGCCGCGTACTACCCCGGCAGCGACTCCCGGGTCGCCGGCGCCACCGCGTCGTTCCCCACCGCCGCACGCCTGGGTGAGAACGGCGGACGCGTCCTGGTCACCGATCTCGAGCCCGGCGCCTACGCACCGCTCTTGCAGACCGAGTACTTCGCTCCGGTGCTCGGCGTGATCGACCTACCCCACGGGGGCGCCGAGTTCGCGGCACACGCCGCCGACCTCGTGAACGAGGATTTCATCGGCACACTGGGCGTCAACATCGTCGCTGCCCCGCAGACCATCCGCGAGCTGGGCGCGGAGTTCGACTCACTGCTCGAGAGCCTCCGCTACGGGACCATCGCCGTGAACGCGTGGACCGGCGTCGGCTACCTCACCGCCACCGCGACCTGGGGAGCCTTCCCCGGCCACACCCTCGACGACGTCCAGAGCGGCATCGGCGTGGTGCACAACGCACTCCTCATCGACCGGCCGGAGCGCACCGTCGTCCGGGGCCCGTTCCGTCCGTCGCCGCGGTCGATCCTGAACCGTGAGATGTCCATCTCGCCCAAGCCCCCGTGGTTCGTCACCAACCGAACCGCCGCCACGACGGGCCGATTGCTGACAGGATTTGCCGGTGCACCCTCATGGACCCGGCTGCCGGCGATCTTCGCGTCCGCGCTGCGTGGATGAGGGCTGCGTGTCCTCGATCCCTCACCCCCGTCGAAGTGGAGATGAACGATGAATCAGGAACTGTCTGTGGCCGACTACGTGATCGTGGGGTCGGGTTCGGCAGGTGCCGTGCTGGCCGACCGGCTCAGCGCCGACTCCGGCAGCGAGGTCGTGGTCCTCGAGGCCGGCGGTGAGGACAAGGACAAGTTCGCGCACATCCCCGCCGCATTCTCGAAACTGTTTCGCAGTGAGTTGGATTGGGACTACCTGACCGAGCCGCAACCCGGGCTCGGCGGGCGGACGATCTACTGGCCGCGCGGCAAGATGCTCGGCGGCTCGTCGTCGATGAACGCGATGATGTGGGTGCGCGGGTTCGCCGCCGACTACGACGAGTGGGCCGAACTCAGCGACGACTCCTGGTCGTTCAAGGAAGTGGTCAAGTACTTCCGCCGCATCGAGAACGTGCAGGACGCGTCGGACGCCGACAGCGGAACCGGCGGACCGATCGTCGTCTCGCACCAGCGGAGCCCCCGCGCCCTCACCGGGTCGTTCCTCGCGGCCGCCGAGGAGACCGGCTATCCCGTCGAACGGGCGAACACCACTCGGCCCGAGGGCTTCTCACAGACCATGGTCACGCAGAAGCGGGGCGCGCGGTGGAGCACAGCCGACGCCTACCTCCGGCCGGCGCTGAAACGGAAGAATCTGACCGTCCTCACCGGCGCCCAAGCCACCCGGGTTCTGTTCGAGGGCTCCGCGGCCGTCGGCGTCGAGTACGAGAAGGACGGGGTGCGACGCACCATCCGCGCCGCGAAGGAAGTGATCCTCGCCGGCGGGGCGATCAACTCCCCGCAGCTCCTCATGCTGTCGGGCATCGGCGACGAGGCACAGCTGCGCGAGCACGGAATCGCGGTGCAGCAGCACCTGCCGGAGGTCGGGAAGAATCTGCTCGACCATCTGGTGTCGTTCCTCGGCTACAGCGTCGACTCGGACTCGCTGTTCACCGCCGAGAAGATCCCCGAGCTTCTCAACTACCTGACCCGTCGCCGCGGCATGCTCACGTCGAATGTGGGCGAGGCGTACGGATTCACGCGCAGTCGGGACGATCTGGCACTGCCCGACCTCGAGATGATCTTCGGGCCGGCGCCGTTCTTCGACGAGGGCCTCATCCCGGCGACCGGTCACGCCGCGGTGATCGGCGCCATCCTCGTCAAACCCGAGAGTCGAGGCGAGATCTCGCTTCGGTCGGCCGATCCCCTCGCCAAGCCGATCATCGATCCCCGCTACCTCAGCGACAGCGACGGAGTCGACCGGCGGGCGATGCTCGAAGGACTACGCCTGTGCGACGCCCTCGCATCGGCTCCGGCGCTGAAGTCGCGGCTCGGCAACATGATTCGCCCGGCGGTCACGCCGAGCACGCCACTCGACGAGATTCTCGCCCGGGCACTGCAGGAGAACGCCCACACGCTCTACCACCCGGTCGGGACGTGCCGCATGGGCAACGACGACGCCAGCGTCGTCACGCCCGACCTGCGGGTGCGAGGGGTCGACAAACTGCGCGTCGCCGACGCGTCGATCATGCCGGCCATCATCCGCGGGCACACCCACGCACCCTCCGTCCTCATCGGTGAGCGGGCGTCGGATCTGATCCGCAACTCGTAGGGCGCTTCGCGCCCCGTGCGCCTTTTTGGTAGCGCTGGCAACCAGAAAGGCGCACGGGCGGCGGAGCCGCCTAGTACCGGCGCGCCGCGTAGAACGGCATCGAATCGAGGGGCGCCTGCTTCACCGGCTGCCCGGACGTGGGCGCGTGGACGACCGTGCCGTTCCCGGCGTAGAGCCCGACGTGGTTCGCCCCGTTGAACAGGACGAGATCACCCGGTTGCAGGCTGCCCTTGTCGACGGGCGAGCCACCGTTCACCTGGTCGTAGGTGGTGCGGGGTACCGAGATGCCTGCCTGCTTGTACGCCCACTGCACCAGACCCGAGCAATCGAAGGCGTTCGGCCCGGTGGCGCCCCAGACGTACGGCGATCCGATCTTCGATTCGGCGGCCGCGAGAGCCTGCGCGCCGTGGGTGGACGGCAACGCCGGCGGGGCCGGCAGGGGTCCCGGGAGGGGCCCTGGGTTCGGAGCCGGAGCCGGAGCCGGAGGCACTGGCGGCACGCCTGGTACCTCGAACGTCCCAATCCCTGGGATCGTGATCGGCTCCGCTGCAGCGGGAGCAACGGGAAGCAGAAACGCTCCCACTCCCACACCGGCGGCGATCAGAAGACTGCCGGTCGAAAACTGCAGACGATTGCCCCGACGCAATCTATGCTTGGCCATTGAGCTGAGTCCTTCAATTCATGAGGTTCCGGCGACATCAGTGCCGCTCGGACGAGACGTTAGATAACATCCCGGTCACGGACTCAGCGAACAACGGCCGAATGGCCCATACACATACCTGTTTTCGCAATCCAGGTATATAACGATCAGATCTCGAACCGACCGGTCCGTCATGAAACCCCAGAAACAGGTATGCCTTCAGGCAATTCGGCCCGTTACCGAAGGCATGCGCGTCGTCCACGCTGTTGGGCGTGTCACTGATCCAGAACTCAGAACCCGAGATCTTCGGGGAACCCGCAGTTGCGGACGCCGCGACCCTCACCGTCGTGGGGCGCGGCTCGCCCGTCGTCTTCCTGCACGGATGGGGGCTCACCCCGCGGGTGTACGGCCGCAGCCTGTCGATGCTCGCCCAGCACGGGCACCGCGTCCTCACTCCGACGCTCCCCGGCTTCGGCGGAACTCCCGACCATCCGCCCGAGGCGCGGACCTTCGCCGGTTACGCGGCCTGGCTGGGACGGTTCCTGGACGAGGCGGGAATCAGCGAACCGATCACACTGGTCGGCCACTCCTTCGGCGGGGGCGTCGCCATTCAGGCTGCCCACGACCTTCCGGAGCGGGTCGAACGCCTGGTGCTCGTCAACTCCGTCGGCGGTGGCGCCTGGTCGTCCGACGGCTGGGGAATACGGCCCATCGGCGACAGGCCGCTGTGGGACTGGGGCGCGTCGGCCCTGGGTGAGGCGCTGTCGATCCGGACCATCACCCACACGGCCGCGTCACTCGTCAACGGCTTCCTGCCCAACACGCTGCGAGATCCCGGTGCGGTCTGGCGCACGGCACACCTGGCCAGACGGGCGGACCTGCGCCACGAACTCGGTGTCCTCGCCGACCGGGGCCTACCGGTGTCCCTCGTCTGGGGTCGCGGGGACCGGACGATTCCGCTCGCCAGCTTCGAGTCGATGCGGAAGGCACTCCGCAATCCGCCCGTCCTCACCGTGACGGGCGGCCACGGCTGGCTGATTCACGACCCCACCACGTTCGCCGATACCCTCCGCCGGGCACTCCGCAGCCCGTGAGTGGTTGACGAGTGCAGAGACTCGTTAACCACGCACGGGCGGCGGAGCCGCCTACTTCTCGCCGCGGAACGCCGCACCGGCGAGGGACGTGGACTCCTTGCCGTCGGGGCCGACGGGAACGTCGCCCTCGAGGGTGGTGCGGTACAGGACGCGGGTGACGTCGAGGTGGTCGAGGTCGGTGGGCGCGAGGTGGGCGGTGGCACGGTTGTCCCAGAACGCGAGGCTGCCCGGCGCCCAGCGGAACCGCACCGTGTAGGCGGGATTCGTCACCTCGGCGAACAGCAGGTCCAGCAGGCGGTCGCTTTGCGACGGCGAGACCCCGACGATCCGGCTGGTGAAACCGGGGGTGACGAACAGTGCCCGCTCCCCCGTCACCGGGTGCACTCGGACCACCGGGTGTTCGGTGACGAGCGGGTTCTCCCGCGTCTTCTGGGCGTAGCTGCTGTCCTCGGCCCACTGCGGGTGCCGTCCGCCGAACCGGTGCTCGGCGCGTAGACCGTCGACGAGGCCCTTCAGCGAGTCCGGCAGACCCTCGTATGCGGCGACGAGGTTCGTCCACTGGGTGTCGCCGCCCTGCTCCGGGACGATGTGGGCGCGCAGGATCGTGCCGGCAGGCGGGTTGATCAAAGCGGTGACATCCGTGTGCCACTTGTTGTCGTAGCTGTACTTCTTGCGCCCGAAGCGCTTCTCGTACTTGCGGCTGTCGACAGCGAGGATCTGCGGGAAACCCTCGGGGGCTTCGTCGTCGTACGGGTGCGACGGCGTCACGTCACCGAACTTCCGCGAGAACGCGATCTGTTCGGCATGCCCGATCTCCTGGTCGCGGAAGAACAGGACCTTGTAGCGGTGCAGGGCGTCGCGGACCTGCGCTACCTCGTTGTCGGCCAGTTCTTTCCGGAGGTCGATTCCGGAGATCTCGGCGCCGATGTGCCCGGCGACGGGACGGACCTCGGGTGCGGCGTCGGCGGTCCGATCCGAGTCGGCGGGCGCGGCGGTGGTGAGTGTCATGAGTACTCCTGGTTTCGGGCTGAATCGATACGTCGCGATCATCATCGAATCCCGAACCACGGTGCTACAACGGTATTTTCACAATGCGAAAAAGGTTCACCCTGAGTTTTTCCCTACCGGAACGCGGGAAATGCAGTTCCGGCCCCCGCGCCGATCCGCGCCGCGACGCCGCGCATCGGCGGCACGATCTCCCGCACCAGTTCGTCGGTGAGTCGCCGGCGCAGTGCCTGGACCCCCAACGCGCCGCGGGGCCGTCCCTCGGGGTCGAGAACGGGAACCGCGACGGCGAGCACGTCCCGGTTCTCGGAGGAGAAAGCCGCGGCGTACCCCAGCCTCCGGACCCGTTCGAGGTCGGAGGACGCCGTCACCGAACTGCTTCGCCGTGCGGACGCCGTGCCGAACGCCAGGATCGCCATCCCCATCGCGCTGCTCTGCAGCGGTTGGCGTGCCCCGGGCAGCTGATGCGTGCAGAACCGTTCGGGTGGGCGTGCCGAGAAGACGGTGACCGCGACGTCATCCCTCGCGACCCCGAGGCTGGTCGTCAGCTTCACATGCGCGGCGAGCGAATACAGGTGCGGGGCGAACGATTCGGCGTCGAGACGCCCCAGCGATGGGACGGCGAGGGAGATCAGGCTCGGCCCCACCCGATAGCAGTCGGTCCGCTCGTCACGCTCGAGTAGTCCGCCGCGGACGAGGGCCTGCACGATGCGATACGCGGTGCTGACGGCCAACCCGGTGCGGGCGGCGAGCGCGCTGACGGTCAGGTCGGTGGCGCCCTCGAAGCAGGCGAGTACCGCGATTGCCCGTTCCACCGCCTGCGAGCCCGACCGCGGTGACGTCACGAGGCCCTCCTTACCGTCTGAACGAACTCAGGCCGACCGTGCGGCGCCGTACTCGGGAAGCGGCACAGCGAAACGCTCACGCAGGGTCTTCTCCGCGTATTCGTGGCGGAAGAGCCCCCGCTTGCGGAGCAGGGGCACCACTTCGTCGACGAAGGTGTCGAGTCCGGACGGCAACGCGTCGGGCATCAGGTTGAATCCGTCGGCCGCCTCGGCGCGGAACCACGCCTCGATGGTGTCGGCCACCTGTCCCGGTGTGCCGATCACGGCGCGGTGCCCGCCACCGCCGTCCAACTCGCGAAGGAGCTGGGCCACGGTCAGATTCCGCTCACGCGCCAGCCCGACCACTGATTCGCGGAACCCGAGGGAACCCGCGAACGTCGCCGGGTCGGGCGGCCCGTCCAGCAGCGATGCCGGGATCGGCTGGTCGAGGTCGAGTTCCGCGAGCGGGACTCCGAGGGTCAAACTCAGCCGGTCCCAGCCGAACTTCGCGGGGACGTGGGCGCGGAGTTGTTCGTGTCGAGCGACGGCCTCCGCTTCGGTCGAGCCGATGACCGTGATCAGCCCGGGCAGGATCTTCACGTCGTCGGGATTGCGGCCGCCCGCCCGCGCCACGTCCTTGACGTGCTTGTAGTGCCTGCGCCCGGCGTCGAGCGTCAGCTCCGCGGAGAAGACGCCGTGCGCGGTGCGTCCGGCGAGGGCACGGCCGGCGGGTGACCCGCCCGCCTGGATGAGGGGCGGCTGCCCCTGCTCCGACGACGGCACCCGCAGCACGCCGTCGACGTCGAAGAATTCGCTGTGATGCGACACCGGGACACCGCTCCGGGCGCTCTCCCACAGCGCGGTCACCACGCCGACGAACGCCTCGGCGCGGCGATAGCGGTAGTCGCGGTCCGGAATCCGGTCGAATCCGAAATTGGCCGCGGCCGTCGGCGAATACGTGGTGACCACGTTCCACGCCACCCGGCCGCCGCTCAGGTAGTCGAGGGAGAGGAAGCGTTCGGCGAGATCGCGCGGGTCGTTGAACGTGGTGGAGGCGGTCCCGATCAGGCCCAGGTTCTCGGTGGCCGTCGCCACGGCCGCCAGGATCACCGACGGTTCCAGCGCCCGGGTCGGCTTCACCCGGGGGTTCTCCCAGAAGCCGGGACCGTCGGCGAGGAAGAACGCGTCGAGGGTGCCACGCTCGGCGATCCGCGCGATCCTGGTGAAGTGATCGAGGTCGACGAACGAGTGCGCGTGCACGTCGTCGAGCGTCCACGCTCCGGGGGCGATTCCCACGTCGAGCACGTTCACGTTGAGCACCAGTTGGCGTCGGGATCTACTCACGGCAGTGCCTTCCGAATCAGAAGAATCCGGTGTCCGGAAGCGGGGTCTCGTTGACCACGAGGTCGCCGATCACCCGCGCCTTGTACACCGTCGGGTTGTGGGAGAACAGGGTTCGCAGGTTGCGCCAGTGCCTGTCCAGGTGCGCCGACTCCCGGGTGGCCGAGGCGCCGCCGACCTCGAACAGTCGGGTGGCCGCTCGGAGCGCGATGTCCTCGATGGCGACCTTCACCTTGGCGGCCAGTACCGCGGCCTCCTGCTCGAGTCGGGCGTCGACGCCGGAGGTGCGCGCGACGTCCGCGGCCACATCCTGTGCTGCGGCGGCCGCCCGGACCACGGACTCCGCCGCGAAGGCGGCCGCAGAGAGGGTTCCGACGATCTCGAGCAACTGCGGGTCATGCCGTGGTTCCTCGGCGACAGCGAACACGAAGCTGCGCTTGCGGCCGCGGATCAGCTCGGCGGACTCGGCCGTGACGGTGCGGAGGATGCCCGCCGCGATCGCGTGCAGGTACAACTGGGGAAGCGCCTGCCGCGGCCGGGTCTCCTCGTCGCCACCGCGGAACGGCAGCGTCTCGGACTCCTCGATGGCGACGTTCTCGAACACCGTCGTCCCGCTGCCGGTGTGGCGCTGGCCGATTCCGTCCCAGTCGTCCTTGTGGACGATGCCCGCCCGGTCGGCGGGAACGATGGCGCTGAGCGCCTTGCCGTCCGGGAGGTTGGCGGAGACCCGGATGAAATCGGAGTACAGCGAACCGGTGCTGTAGAACTTGACCCCGTTCAGGCGGTATCCGCCGGGATCCGGTGTCAGAGTGGTTTCGAAGCTGTAGGAGCCGACGGCGCGGGTGCTCAGCTCCGACGACGCGCCACCGAACAGTGTGCCCGACAGGATCTCCGGCAACCATGCGTCCTTGCGCTCCGTGCGCGGGGCCCGCAGCACTTCCTCGACGAACGCGTAGTGGACCCGGACGATGTGTGGCACATCGGGATCGGCCTCGGCGAGGTCGATCACCAGATCGAAGAGATCCTGCAAGGTGTAGCCACCGCCGCCGTGTTCCCGCGGCACACGCACGGCCCCGAGCCGGTGTTCGCGGATCAACTCGACGGCCCGTTGCGGGCCCTCGGTCCCGCCACGGGTGCGCCGCCGCGCGGCGTCCTCGGCGATCTCGGCGATCACAGCCGCAAGTTCGGCGGAGCCGCGGGCCGGCGGACGCACCGCCTCCGGCGCGGGGGCCTCGGATACCGCTGTCATGGTGAATCTCCTGTCTTCGGTGGAATGCTCAGCTGACCGGGAACGCGCTGCGGCCGCCGGACAGTACGGTCTCCGCCGCCTGCAAGCCCAGGCGGTCACGCAGGGTGCGCCGCGGGTCCTGGAGGATCGGTTCCCGCCGTACCGCGCCGAGCAGGGCGGGCAGGGTTGCCGTGGTGGCCCCTCGGAAGACGACACCGTCGGCCTCCGTCGCCAGAGGGGAAACGCCGCCGGGCGCCCAGTGCCGGTCGATCAGCAACACCTGGTCACGGGCGGCATCGGGGTCGAAGTGCGCCCGATAGCGGCGCACCGCATCCTCGTCCGCGAGGATCACGGCGTCGGCCGTGCGCCGCGCCGCCACCAGTTCGGCCTCGTTCGCGGGGCGCCAGAAGACGGGCGGCTTGCGTTGCGGTGGCTCGGGGACGTTGAGGGGGCCCGACACGGAGAACGTGCCCGCATGATCGATGTAGACGATCCGCTCGGATTCCGCGAAGATGCCGCGCTCGGCGTCGTCGACGATGCTGTCGGCCGGCCAGCTCTCCCACAACTTCCGGACCACCGACACGGCATCGACCGCCGCGTCCACCGGGGCTGACCCGATCAGCCAGCCGACCCTGCCGTGGGATCCGTGGTCGAGCGAGCCGAGCCGGCGCGCGAGATTGAACGGGTGATCGCGGACGGGAGTACCGGCCACCACCAGTCCGACCGACGTCGTGTGGCGAGCGAGGACGGTGGCGGCCACGGTCGCATCGATCGTCGCGTGACTCGGCTGCCCCGCGTCCAGGCGGTCACCGCCGAGAACGACGAAGTCGATTCCGGACTCGTCGATGCCGCGCCCGAACTCTTCTCGCCGCGCCGGCTGCCTCGGGTCGAGCAGTTCGGTGACGACTGCGGCGTCGACGTGCAGTCCGACGACGGAATGTCGGCTCATGACGGTTCCCCTTTCCGCGATAGTCGTTACCTTCCCAGAGCATCGCTCACGGGACGAGCGTTGCGCTCAGTCTGATTCTGGACGTGTGGCAACATGAAATGTTTTGTCCCCCATCATCAGTCACTTGCGTTCCGTCCACGTGTCGTAGAACCAGGGCACGGAGTTGGCCGCGTTGCCGAAATCGTGGATGCGTGGAGCGGGAATCGAACGAGACGCGCAGGTTCCGTGTTCCGCTCACGCTGCGGAGAAGGCTGTACGACACACCCACGCGGGCCGTACCGTCGCCCGTGTGATCACCGTCTGGATCATCGCGGGTGCGTTCCTCCTGTTCCGTGGGGTTCCGGGCGTCCTCGCGCTGTGGAGATCCCGGTCGTGGACCGGGTCCGAGTGCTCGGTCGTCGATGTACGACCGTCGATCACCTACTCGTATCGGGTCGGAAGCGACGAGTTCGTCGGTCAGCGGCGGACATTCGATCCCGGATCGACGCTCGGCGCCTCGTTGTCCGACGCAGGTAGGGGCGAATTCGTTGCCGGACAGTCTCTCTGGCTGTGGTACGACCCGCGGGATCCGCGGTCCAGCGTCCTCCGGCGCAGTGCGTCCGTATCGATGTTGCTGGTGATCCTGGGACTGACGTCCCTCACCCTCGCGACATCCACCCTCTTCTCAGGAGATGCCCCTTGACATCACGACAGCAGACCCTCGAACCGACAACGGGAGACCTCCGATGAGTGTGATCCAGCGCAGCAGGACCTTCCACGGACTCGCACTCGGTGAGCGCCTGCTCGTCGACACCATTCGCCGCGACCGGATCGACGAACTCGCCGCATTCATCACCCGCACGGGCGCGGACTTCGTCCTGCTCGGCGTCGAGCGGGTGTCGCGGACCGCTCCCCGGCCCACCGCGGCCCTGTCGCCCAGCGTGTCCGCCGCAGCACTGATCGCCGCCACCGACGACATCGGTGTGTTCGTCACCGCGGTTCCCCACCTCGACCACCCGTACAACCTGGCTCGCCGGCTCGCATCGCTCGATCACACCAGCCGCGGCCGGGTCGGCTGGCTCACCGGTGTGGAAGATCGATCGGCGCCGGGAAACCTGGCTTCGGCGGGGGTGTGGATCGATGCCGGGCCGAGTCCCGCAGCCACGACCGATGCGATCCACGCCTCCCGCACGCTGTGGGAGAGCTGGCCGGCCGACACGATCCGTGGACGCCCGCACGACGTGCGTTTCGCGGATTCCGACCGGATCGTCTACGCCGACCACCACGGGGTCTTCGACATCGCCGGCCCCCTCAACGTGCCCACCCCGCCGCAGCAGAAGATTCCCGTCGCGTGGTGGGCGCAGGACGGCGACGACATCGTCTCCGCCGCCGAGGTTTCCGACATCGTCGTGCTGGACGGCAGCCAGGTCGACCGTCACGGGCAGGCTGTGCGCGAGCGCGCCTTGCTGTTCGTCGTCGACGATCCCGGCGCCACCGAGGTGGACGGTCACATCGCGACCGTCACCGACCTCGACGCCGGGTTCGCCGCGTGGCCGAGGCCGACTCGGCCCCGCGGGTACCGGCAGCGGTCGCTCCGGGCGACGCTGCGGCTGCCCGATCCGGCGCCGGCGCCTGCCCACCGCCGTCCGGTCTACCCGGGCGCGCAGAACTAGCCGTCCTTCTGATCAAGTCGATTCTTAGGCATGACTTTCCGTTTACTCACGCCTATCGTTTCGGGAATCCACCGGCCCGTCCGCGGGCCGGGATTTTCCGTCCCGACGGCCGACCCGAGGTGCCGTCATCCGACACAGGTGGTTCAGCATGATCGAAGTCCGTTCCGTCACGAAACGATTCGGGAAGGGATCCCGTTCCGTCGAAGTGCTCCACGACATCGACTTCTCCGTCGGCACCGGCCAGATCGCGGCGGTGATCGGCCAGAGCGGCGCGGGCAAGACCACGCTGTCGCGCATCATCAGCCTGCTGGAGCGCCCGTCCGAGGGCCGCATTCTGCTCGACGGCACCGACGTCTCGGGACTGTCCGAACGCCGGCTCCGGGATCAGCGTCGCGCGATCGGCACGATCTTCCAGGCGTCGAGCCTCCTCGCCCGCCGCACGGCGGCCGAGAATGTGGCCCTGCCCCTCGAATTCGCCGGTGTGGGCCGCTCCGAGCGGCGGGCACGGGTGGCGGAGCTGCTCGAGCGGGTCGGTCTGTCCGACAAGGCCGACCTCTACCCACGGCAGCTGTCCGGCGGGCAGCGGCAGCGCGTGGGGATTGCCCGCTCGCTGGCACTCGCTCCCAAGGTCCTGGTGTCGGACGAGGCAACGTCGGGGCTCGATCCCAATACCACGCGATCCATCCTCGCGTTGCTGCGCGAACTGCGCGACGACCTCGGGCTGACGATCGTGCTGATCACCCACGAAATGGATGTCGTCCGGCAGGTCGCGGACGTCGTCACCGTCCTCGACGCGGGGCGGGTGGTGGAATCGGGCCCGGTGATCGAACTCCTCCGCGATCCGCACTCCGAACTCGGCGTCGGCCTCCTCCCCGACCGTTCCCACATCACCGCGGAGGACCGGGACGTGCTCTGGCACGTCACCTACGGCTCCGACACCGTTCCCACCAACTGGATCGAGCTTCTCGGCAAGGCCACCGGCCGGTCGATCGGCGTGCTGTCCGGGACCGTGGAATCGGTCGGCGGACGCCCGGCCGGGCGGGTCACCATCTCGGTGGCCGGTGAGCATCCGTCCGTCGGCGACCTGCTGTCGTCCTGGGGCCTGCACGGAACCCCGGTCGACGACGACGCATCCGCGCGTACCACCGAGGAGGCAGCGGCATGAGCGCCCCGGGCACCGTCGTTCTCGCCATTTCGACTCCGGTCGAGGAACTTCCCGAGCTGTTCCTCCCCGCCCTGCAGCAGACCGTGCAGATGGTCGGGATCACGGTGATCCTGGCGATCCTGCTGGGCACTCCGCTGGCGGTCATCCTGCACAACACCGCGCCCCGCGGACTGTTCCCCAACCCGGCGGTCAACGCGGTCGCGGGCTGGGTGGTCAACCTCGGTCGATCGCTGCCCTTCCTGGTGCTGATGGCCGCCATCATTCCGTTCACCCGATTCGTCGTCGGCACCTCGCTCGGGGTGCAGGCGGCGGCGGTTCCGATGACGCTGGCCGCGACACCGTACGTCGCACGTCTGATCGAGAATTCGCTGCGGGACGTTCCCCCCGAAGTGGTGGAAGTGGGCCGGGCCTCGGCCGGGTCGAACTTTCAGATCATCCGCAAAGTGCAACTCCACGAAGCTGTTCCGACCATCATCGGCGCCCTGACCATCGCGCTGATCGGCATCCTCGACATGTCGGCGATCGCGGGAGCGGTGGGCGCAGGCGGCATCGGCAACCTCGCCATTGCCTACGGCTACAACCGATTCGACAACACCGTGATGATCACGACGGTCATCGCTCTCGTGGTACTGGTCCAGGTCATCCAGCTCGTCGGCGACCTGGCCGCCCGCCTCACCAACCGGCGCTGAGCCTTCCTTCACATTCACCCAGATCAGAGGACAACACCCATGACGACTCGACCCCGCTCGGTGACGCGCGCCCGTGCTGTGGCGGCAGGCGGACTGACGGCCACACTGCTTCTCCTCCTCACCGCGTGCGGCGCGGCCGGGGGCAACGACCGAACCGAAGGTGACGGCCCGCAGACGACGTTCAAGATCGGATACACCGCCGGATCGATCCTGGACGAGAAGCTCGCCAAGGAAGTCGCGAAACTCGCCCCCGACCACGGCATCACCGTCGAACCCGTGCAGATCGAGGATTCGAAGCTCAAGAATCTCGCGGTCTCCCAGGGCGACATCGATGCCAACCACAGCCAGCATCAGGAGTGGATGCGCGTGCAGAACGAGGACGGCAACCTCGGACTGCATGCGGCCGGAGACTGGTACGTCCTCAAGTTCTCGGGATATTCCGAGAAGTACGGCAAGCTCGAGGATCTCCCGACGGGCGCGAAGGTCGCCATCCCCGACGACCCGTCGAATCAGGCGCAGGCACTGCAGACCCTGCAGGACCTCGGCCAGCTGACCCTGAAGGACGGTGTCGACCCGTCGCGCGTGACCATCCGCGACGTGAAAGACAACCCGAAGTCGTTCGAGTTCACCGAGGCCGCGCTGGCGCAGTTGCCGCGCACGCTGCCCGACGTCGACCTGGCACTGGGCTGGCGGTCCAACTTCGACCTCGCCGACGTCCCCGACGACAAGATCGTCTTCAACGCCCCCGCCTACGAGTTGTACTGGATCGAGGTCGTCATCAACGAGAAGAACAAGGACAACCCCGACTTCGCGCCGCTGCTCGACACCTACCACGACCCGCGGATCGGCCAGCTCATCGACAGCGACCCGTTCTTCTCCCGGGTGGCGCAGAGCATCGAATCGGCGCGAGCCACCGACCGCAGCCAGACCAACATCGACGGCGCGGCCGCGAAGCCGGCCGGCTGATGCCCGCGCAACGAGAGGTCATCCTCAACGTCAACGTGCTGGACGTGGGTTTCCACCCGTCCGCGTGGCGGGCTCCCGACCTGCACCCGACGTCGTTCATCGACCCGGACTACTACACCGAGGTCGCGACGATCGCCGAGCGCGGCACCCTCGACGCGCTGTTCCTCGCGGACGGTCCTGCGCTCCGCGAGGATCCCGCCGTCAAGCCGACGCGGGCCCTCGAACCCACCACCGTGCTCGGGGTGGTGGCGAGCGCGACGGAACACCTCGGGCTGATCGGCACGGCGTCGACGACGTTCAACGATCCGTTCGATCTGGCGGACCGATTCCTCTCCCTCGACGTCGTGTCCGGTGGACGGGTGGCGTGGAATGTGGTGACCACGTTCCACGCCGGGACCGCCCACAACTTCGGTCTCTCCCGGATTCCCGACCGCGAGTCGCGGTATCGCCGGGCCACGGAGTTCGTGGACGTCGTCACCGCGCTGTGGGAATCGGCGACCACCCGGGTCCCGGTGCACCACGACGGGGAGTACTTCCACGTTCACGGCGCACTGCCCGTGCCGCCGTCGCCGCAGGGCCACCCCCTGCTCGTGCAGGCCGGCGGCTCCCCGCAGGGCCGCGCGCTGGCAGGTCGCAGCGCCGACGCGGTGTTCTCGGCGGAGCTCACGCTCGAGGCTGGGCGTCAGCACTACCGGGACGTAAAGGATGTCGCCCGCGCAGCCGGTCGGGATCCCCAGGCGGTGAAGATCCTTCCCGGGCTCGTCACGGTGGTGGGGAGCACCGAGGCCGAGGCGATCGCCCGGTACGAGGACTGGGAATCCAAGGCCGCCGACGGTTTCTCCGCCGAACGGCTCGGCGGCATGCTCGGCGTCGACCTGAGCTCCCTCGACCCGGACCGGCCGATCCCGGAGGAGTTGCTTCTCGCCCCGGTCGATCCGTCGTTCTCCGGCTCGCTCGGGTTCCGGGAGGCCGTCGTGCGGCTGGCGCTCGAGAGCCGGTATTCGGTGTCCGAACTGCTTCGCAAGGCGGGCGGCTTCGGTCACCGGCTGGTCGTCGGCTCACCCGAGCAGATCGCCGACACCATCGAGGAATGGTTCCTGGCGGGCGCGGCGGACGGATTCAACCTGATGCCGGACGGATTCCCTTCCGGTCTCACCGATTTCGTCGATCACGTCGTGCCGATCCTCCGCGCGAAGGGGATCTTCCGGTACGAGTACGCCGAATCCACCCTCCGCGAACGCTTCGAGGGTGCTCCGCTCCCCGTGAGTGGTTAGGTTCAGCGCGCTAGCCGACGCGGGTGTCGTACGTATTTCTGTTGGCAAGCACCTCGTCCATGTGCGCCTCCGCCCACGCCTTGATCCCCCGGGTGACGGAGTGGAGCGAGAGTCCGAGGTCGGTCAGCTCGTAGGTGACCGTGACAGGCACGGTCGGCGTCACCGTGCGGGTGAGCAGGCCGTCGCGTTCGAGGGAGCGCAGGGTTTGGGTGAGCATCTTCTGGCTGACTCCGGCCAGCCGGCGAGACAGCTCCGAGTAGCGCATCCGCCGTGGCTCGCCGACGCAGTCTTCGTCCGGGTGTGGGCCGTCGCTGCCCAGCGCGGCCAGGACCAGCGTCACCCACTTGTCGGAGATCCGGTCGAGGAGCTGGCGGCTGGGACAGGTCGCCAGGAACGCCTCGTACTCCACCTTCGCCTGTGCCCGCTCCTGGGCCACCGTCGTTGTCGGCATCGACCGCTCCTTCCCGTGCGGTGACCTACGCACTCTGAAGTGCGTACTTCCCATTGGAGAGTAACCCCTCCATCGTGGAGTTAAAGCACAAATCCCGGTCCACAGGAGGCAACATGTCCACCACCTTCCGCACCGCCGTCGTCCGCACCCCGGGCGGTCCCGACTCCATCGAGATCATCGACGTACCCGTCGTCGAGCCCGGGCCGGGCCAGGTCCGGGTCGAGATCGCCGGGGCCACCGTCAACCCCGTCGACCTGGCGCTCGCCGCCGGGGTGTTCCACCGGCTCGGGCTGATCGACCAGCCCGACCACACCGGCCTCGGCTGGGACTTCGCCGGCACCGTCACCGCGGTCGGTCCGGACGTCGACCTCCCGGTCGGCAGCCGCGTCGCGGGGCTGGTCGCCGGGTTCGACCGCGACTTCGGCACCTACGCCGAGCAGCTGATCGTCCCGGCGAGCGACACCGCTCCGGTGCCGGACGGCCTCGACCTGGCCACCGCCGCAACGGTTCCGCTCGGCGGCCTCGCTGCAGACCAGCTGGTCGATCTGCTCGGTGACGGTGGAGGCCGGAGCCTGCTGGTGACCGGGGCCGCTGGGGCGGTCGGGGCGAACGTCGTGACACTCGCCCAGGACCGCGACTGGCGGGTCACCGGACTCGCCCGCGCCGAAGACGAAAAATTCGTGCGCGGCCTCGGCGCCGACTTCACCACGCAGACAGCGCGCGCCTGGGACGCGGTAGCCGACGGTGCCGCACTCCAGGAACAGGGCCTCACACTGGTTCGCGACGGCGGCGTCTTCGTCGGCGTGCAGCCGGGCGCGGCACCGGCAGGGGAACGCGGCGTCACCGTCCGGGTGCTGGTGGCGCAGCCCGACGGTGCCCGGCTCGCCCAGCTCCTCGACTCCACCGCGAGCGGCCACCTGCCGGCGCGGGTGCACGCCGTCGTACCGCTCGATCGGGTCGCCGACGCCCACCGCGCGATCGCGCGGGGCGGCGTACGCGGGAAGTACGTCCTTCAGCCCTGATCTCCGCCACCCCGGCCGCAACGCTCGACTTTCCGTAATGATTGACGGCATGGAGAACACGAGCGCCGCACCATGCGACACGGTCCGAGAGTCCTACTCGGCCAGATCCCAGGAGTACACGGACCTCTTCGGCTCCGTGAGTTCGACACACCCCTCCGATCGGGCCCTGGTGCGCAGCTGGGCCGCCACCCTGACAGGTCCGGTAGTCGACGCCGGGTGTGGTCCGGGGCAGTGGACGGATTTCTTGGCCGAGCGCGGACTGGCGGCGAGCGGGATCGATCTGGTTCCCGAGTTCGTCGAACGAGCTCGCCTGCAGTATCCCCACCTCTCCTTCGACATCGGCGGCTTCGAGACAGTGGACGCCGCGGACGAATCACTCGGCGGTGTGCTGTCGTGGTACTCGCTCATTCACCACAGTCCGCAGGACATCCGGACTCCGCTCGCCGAGTTCGCGCGCGTGATTCGGCCGGGCGGCGGGTTGTTGGTGGGCTTCTTCGAAGGAGCAACCGTGGAGACCTTCGACCATGCCGTGACCACTGCCTATCGGTGGCCGGTGGCGGAACTCGGCCAGGAGTTGGTCACGGCCGGCTTCGAGGTGATCGAGACCCATACACGAACGGGGAGCGGCCACAGGCCGCACGGCGCCATCACCGCACTCCGGCAGCACACCCGGTGAGACCCCTTCTCGGACTGGAGAATTGCTACCCGGTTTGCCGGAGGCCGGTACGGGCGAGGCAGATGTCGGCTAGCTCGTCGAGCGACAGGGGAAGCACCCGGGCCAGGGCCGCGACAGTCGTGAATGCGGGTGTCGCCATCCGCCCGGTCTCGATCTTGCGCAGAGTCTCCGGGGAGATCCCCGCCTCCTGCGCAACCTCGGCGAGGGTGCGATCCCCGCGCGCCTGCCGTAGCTGAAGACCGAGGCGCTTACCTGCGGCCAGCTGTTCCGGAGTCAGAGGAAGACGCACCATGCGAGCAGTCTAACTCCCGCAGCGGTATGAAAATACCTCTACATCGTCTAGGGTGGTATTTTAATACCGATTTTGGCCTATCAGGAGGAGTAGTTGGTGCTGGAACTGAAAACACCACGGGAGATCGCTGCGATGGACGTCACCGGCACGTTCATCGCCGAGTTGCTCGACGATCTCGAACACCGCGCGGGCCCGGGTGTGAACCTGCTCGAGCTCGAAGAACGCGCCCGCCAGCTGATCGCCCAGCGCGGCGCCACGTCGTGCTACTGGGACTACGCGCCGTCATTCGGGCGCGGGCCGTTCCGCAACGTCATCTGCCTGTCGGTCAACGACGCCGTACTCCACGGCCTGCCGCACGACTACGTGCTGCAGAACGGAGACCTGCTGAGCATGGACATCGCAGTGTCCATCGACGGGTGGGTCGCCGACTGTGCCCGCAGCATCATCGTCGGTGATCCACGACCCGAGGACGAGCGCCTCATCGCAGCCACCGAGAAGGCCCTGACAGCCGGCATCGCCGCCGCCGTACCCGGCAACCGGCTGGGCGATATCTCTGCCGCGATCGGCGCGGTCGCCGCCGAGTACGGGTACCCGGTCAACACCGAGTTCGGTGGTCACGGGCTCGGACGAACCATGCACGAAGATCCGCACGTATCGAATACGGGACGTGCGGGCCGGGGACTCACACTGCGCCCGGGACTGACCCTCGCCCTCGAACCGTGGTTCGCCGCCGGCACGGACAAGATCGTCTACGACCCCGACGGGTGGACCATCCGCTCGGCCGATGGATCGCGCACCTCGCACAGCGAACACACCATCGCGATCACCGACGGCGCGGCACTCGTGCTCACGCGCCGGGAACACGTCGCCGCATCCGCACTGTGATCAGTGGCGTCAGCGCCCGGTGGCGCCGAGGGCGTCGGAGCGTCCGGATGCCAGGCGGGACCATTGCGCGGTGGGCCGTCCGTCGGTGCGCATGATGTCCCTCGTGCCGGGCTCCCAATGCTGGGGCCAACCGCTCGGCGAATCCTCCCACGTTTCCTGACGGCCGTACGCGGTCATGTCGAGCAACCCGTACGTCGGAGCCATCGGTTCCAGACCGCGGCCGCTGGTCCAGAACGTCTCGAACACCCTGTCATCCTGTCGCAGATAACAGACCAGAGGCGCCGGGGACCGTGGGCGATCGCCGAGCAGGGCATCCGCCGCATCCTGCGCGGAATACCAGGGCACGTCCCAACCCATGAAGTCGCGGTAGCGGACGCTCACGTCGTACGGTCCCTGGCACAACGTGGCGTACGTGACGTCGCGCGAGTGCAGATACGACAGCTCGCGCACCTGGCCGTTGAAGAATGTGCAGCCCTCACATTGTGCGGCCGCGGGGTGGCCGGCGTGCCACATGTGGAAGTACGCGATCAACTGGCTGCGGCCCTCGAACACGTCCAGCAGCGGGACCGGCCCGTGCGGGCCGACCAGACCGATGGCGGGGTCCACCTCGACCATCGGCAGTCGCCGGCGGGCCGCAGCAATCGCGTCGCCTTCGTGGGTGTGCGTCTTCTCCCGGACCCGCAGCGCATCCAGTTCGGCCTGGTAGGTCGCGCGGTCGACGACGGACGGGGTTGTTTCGGTGTTCACGACACTTTCCTTCCTCTTGGTTGCTTTCACCTCACCGACGAAGGATTCCGTCCAAGATCGACAACAACCGCACAATGATCTCGAGATTTCTTCAGAGCTCGCGCAGGCGGCCGGTCAGGTAGCGGCGCTCGGCCTCGGTCGGCGCCAGCTGCAGGGCTTGCTCGTACGCTGCCTCGGCCTCTGCGGTACGGCCGTCCCGGCGGAGCAGATCGGCTCGGGTCGCGGGCAGCAGGTGGTAGCGGTCGAGCCGGCCGGATGCCGTGATCTCGTCGACCAGGGCGAGGCCGGCCGGAATGCCGTCGGCCATCGCGACCGCCACGGCGTGGTTGAGATCCACCACCGGGGACGGCGCCAGTCGCGCCAACTCGGTGTACAGGGCCGCGATCTGCGGCCAGTCCGTGCTCGCCGCGTCAGGCGCGGTGACGTGGCAGGCGGCGATCGCGGCCTGCACCTGGTAACCACCGATGCGCCCCAATGCCAGCGCCTGGTCCAGCGTTGCCACACCTTCGGCAATCAGCGCATGGTCCCACCGAGACCGGTCCTGGTTCTCGAGGGTGACCAACGCTCCGTCGTCGGTGCGCGTCGCGCGCCGGGACTCGTGCAGCAGCATCAGCGCGAGAAGGCCACGCGGCTCCGGTTCCTGGGGCATCAGCCGGATCAAGAGCCGGGCCAGGCGGATGGCCTCGGCCGTGAGGGCCCGCCCGTCCTCCTCGTCGTAGCCCTGGTTGAAGATCAGGTAAAGCACCGCCAGAACCGCGGCCAGTCGCGGTGAGAGCACCTCGACGGGCGGGACCCGGTAGGGAATCCCGGCCTCGTGGATCTTGCGCTTGGCGCGGACCAGGCGCTGCGCCATCGTGGACTCGGCGGTCAGGAAGGCCCGGGCGATCTCGGCGGTACTCAGACCGGCCAACGTCCGCAGGGTGAGCGCGACCCGCGCCGGAAATGGCAGCGCCGGATGGCAACAGGTGAAGATCAGCCGCAGCCGCTCGTCGGGGATCTCGTCATGCGGCTCGTCCGGGTCGCGGGTCAGCACGGCGAGCTGGCGTACCTTGCCCGCACCTGCCGCGTCGCGGCGCAGCCGGTCGATCGCGCGGTTGCGCGCCGTCGTGGTGAGCCAGGCGCCGGGGCGGCGCGGAACGCCGTCGCGCCGCCAGTTCGTCAACGCGGAGGCGAATGCGTCCTGAGCACAGTCCTCGGCCAGATCCCAATCCCCCGTCAACCCGATGAGAGTCGCAACGACCTGCCCCCACTCGTCCCGGAATGCCGCATCGACCGCCGCACGCACTCGGTCATCGGGCGCAGTCATTCCCAGACGGGGCGGATTTCGACGCCGCCCCAGCGCGCGTAAGGATGGCCGGCAGCGATCTCGATCGCCTCGTCCAGGTTCGCGCACTCGACGATCACGAATCCGCCGACGAAGTCCTTGGTCTCGGCAAACGGCCCGTCCGAGACCAAAGTCTCACCGTCGCGGACCCGGACCGTCGTGGCATCCACCACCGGTCGCAGCCGCTGGCCGACGAGCATCCCGCCGCGTCGTTGCAGATCCTCCCACCAAGTCTGATGCACCGGATCCGCCGCGAGCTCCTCGTTCGTCGGCGATACCGACTCATCGTCGCAGATCAGTAGCACGTACTTCATACCTGCGATTTTGCCTGACCGGTGTCACGACGGGCGCCGGATCGGCCTACGCCGGCGTCCGGACGACGGTGAGCGCGGACTGCTGGCGGAGGGTGAAGCCGAGACTTTCGTACAGGCGGATCGCCGTCGTGTTCGACTGCGCGGCGTGCAGGAACGGTCTTTCCCCGCGGGCGCGGATCCCTGCTCCCACGGCGCGCACCAGCCGGGCACCGAATCCGCGGCCCCGGAAACGCTCATCGGTGCAGACCGCGCTGATCTCCGTCCACCCGGGCGGATGCAACCGCTCGCCCGCCATGGCCACCAGTTCACCGTCGACACGAAAACCGAGATACGTCCCCATCTCGATGGTCCGCGGAAGATACGGTCCGGGCCGGGTGCGGCCGATCAGGTCCAGGATCTCGGGGACGTCCGCCGCGCCGAGCACCTCGGCGTCGGGGTCCGGTGCGACGTCCAGCGCGGTGCCGTCCATCTGCACCAGGCCGAACGAGTCCACGACCTCCCAGCCCTGAGGCGGGGTGTGCCCGAATCCGCGCAGAGCGGCCGTCGACGACGACCCGAGCAGTGCCGCGAGATCCGCCCACTCCTCGTCGCCCAGCGTCGCCGGGTGGCCCACGTGCGGCGCGACGTCCGGGTGGTACCGCGCCACCCGGCCCGACCATGTGGCGAAATGCGCGTGCGCCCCGCGAAGGGATTCACGGATGGCGTCGTCCAGGGGATGAACGTCTGTATCGGCCGGCGCCGTCAGTTCCGTGGTCATCTCACCCCGTGTCAGGACGCGACGGTGCGCAACCAGCGGAACCGGCTGCGGTGGAACACGATCGGCTCGATCTCCGACTGCACCCTGAGCTCGTTGATCCGCAGGACCACGATCGCGTGATCCCCCGCGGGCACCTGCTGGGTGACGGTGGTGTCCAGCCACACCGATGCTCCGTCGATGAACAGCGCACCGCCGTCGGTGGTTTCGGTGTCGAGGCCCGCGAACCGGTCGCCGGTCTTCGCGGCGAGCACACGGGCGGCGGCGTCGTGCGCCTCACCGAGCACGCTGATCCCGACGTGGGCGAGGTCCGCGAGTTTCGGCCATGTGGTGGACGTGTTCTGCACGCAGAACGCGACCAGTGGCGGCTCCAGCGACACGGGCACGAACGTGCTCGCCGCCATCCCGACGCGCTCACCGTCGACTTCGGCGCAGACGGCGACGACGCCGCTCGGGAAATGTCCGAACGCCTCCCGGAGCGAAGTCTTGTCCAGTGTGCCGTCTGCCTGCGTCATGAGAGTTCCGTCCGGGTCCGGGCCGCCGCGGTCAGGATCGAACCCCATCGCTCGGCGTAGTAGGTGATACGTGTGTCGGTCGTGTAGGTGGTGTCGATGAGGTACAGGCCGGGAGCTGGGGCCGTCGCGCCGAGTTCGACGAGCACCGGCTTGAGCAGCAGGTCCGGCGCCATGGCGTGCGCGGGCCCGGCCCCGAGCATCAGCGGCACCACCACGACGTCCTTCAGGCCGTCTCCGGTCGCGAACTGGTCGAGGAACAGCTTCAGCACGCCCGTGTACGACGCCTTGAACGTCGGGCTGGCGAACACGACGAGGTCCGACGACGCCACCGTCTCCACGGCCGCCGCGACCTTGTCGTCACCCCACCCGAGCAGACCTGCCCCGAGTTCGATCACGTCGACCGTGGAATCCGCGGCGGCGCCCGTGACCGCGGTCGCGACCAGACCGGCTGCATCCAACGTCCGCGAACCGGGCTTGGGATTGCCCGCCACTACCGTTACCTTCATCGCTACATCACCTCTCGCGTGTCTACCCTGCCACCCTAGAGCACGCAGCCAGTCCGGTCGAATACCGCAGGGCAGGAACGGAAGTCGGGACACTTCCCTTCGAATCACGGCGATCCGAACCATTCCGCGCGGCGCCCGGAGGCGCTACCTTGCCCGTGGCCACACTCCGTGGTCATCCGATCGATCGTGGGGATTTTCCGTGAAGTTCAGCCGTTCTCTCGCCCTTGCCGCCGTGCCACTCCTGGCGGCACTGACTGCGTGCTCCGGTGGATCCGGCAGCGCCGACGGCGACACGGTCCGGATCGGAACCACCGAGGCCGGCGACCGCTCATGGGAGATCTTCGAGGACAAGGCGAAGGACGCGGGTATCACGCTCGACGTCGTGAACTTCTCCGACTACTCGCAGCCGAACATCGCCCTGTCGCAAGGGCAGATCGACGCCAATCTCTTCCAGCACCTGCAGTTCCTCGGCGAGTACAACACCGGCGCGGACGACGACCTCACCCCGATCGGCGCCACCCAGATCGTGCCGCTCGGCCTGTACTCGCAGAAGCACCGGAGCCTCGCCGACATTCCGCAGGGCGGCGAGATCGCGATCCCCAACGACCCCAGCAACCAGGCTCGTGCCCTGTTCGTGCTGAAGGGCGCCGGCCTGCTCACGCTGACCGGCGACAACCCATCCCCCACGCCCGCCGACATCGACACGGCTGCGTCCAAGGTGAAGGTAACCCCGGTCGACGCCGCCCAGACGGCGCTGTCGCTCGCATCCGTCGACGGCGCGATCGTCAACAACACGTTCCTCGAGCGTTCGGGCATCGAGCCCCAATCGGCTCTCTACAAGGACGACCCGTCCAGCCCCGCCGCCGAGCCGTACATCAACACGTTCGTCACCCGCGCCGAGGACAAGGACAACGCGACGTACCTCGAACTCGTGAAGATCTGGCACGACCCCGAGATCCAGGCCGCCGTGCGCGGGGAGTCGAAGGGAACGTCGGTCGAGGTCGAACGCGACGGTGCCCAACTGCAGCAAATCCTGTCGCGGGTCGAAGAGGGAATCCGTTCGGCCAAGTAGATGACACCGATCGTCCGATTCGAATCCGTCACGAAAACCTTCCAGTCGGGAAAGAAGACCCTCACCGCTGTCGACGCCGTGGATCTCACCATCGAGAGGGGTGAGATCTTCGGGGTCATCGGCTAGTCGGGCGCCGGGAAGAGCACGCTGGTTCGGCTGATCAACGGCCTGGAACGCCCGACCAATGGGCGTGTCGTCGTCGACGACGTCGACATCACCGCGCTGTCGGAATCGAAACTCCGGCACGTGCGCGCGAAGATCGGGATGATCTTCCAGCAGTTCAACCTGTTCCGCTCGCGGACCGTCGCCGGGAACGTGGCCTACCCCCTCGTCGTGGCCGGCTGGCCGCGACAGAAGCGCCGCGAACGCGTCGCCGAACTCCTCGAGTTCGTGGGCCTCTCCGACAAGGCACGGGCCTACCCCGACCAGCTGTCCGGCGGGCAGAAGCAGCGCGTCGGGATCGCCCGCGCGCTCGCGACGTCGCCGGACCTGCTGCTCGCCGACGAGTCCACCAGCGCCCTGGACCCGGAAACCACACAGGACGTACTCCGCCTGCTCCGCAAGGTGAACCGGGAACTCGGGGTCACGATCGTGGTGATCACGCACGAGATGGACGTCGTCCGGGCCGTCGCGGATCGTGTCGCCGTGCTGGCGGAGGGTCGCGTCGTGGAACTCGGCACGGTGTTCGACGTCTTCTCCGAACCCCAGGCGCCGGCGTCGAAGAGCTTCGTGAGCACGATCCTGCGTAACCGCCCGGAGCCCGCCGACCTGGAACGGCTGCGGTCGCGTTTCGGTGGCCGGATCGTCACCGCCGACGTGCGGGACGGCAGCCGGATCGGCGACGTCCTCTCCGACGCGGGAGGGCACGGCGTCCGGTTCGAGATCGTCTACGGCGGCATCACCACCCTGCAGGACCGCTCGTTCGGCAGTCTCACACTCGAACTCGTCGGTCCGGACGACGGCGTCGACGACGTGATCCGCCGGTTGCGGACCGTCACCGACGTCGAGGAAGTACAGGCATGACCACGAACTGGGACAAGCTGCGCCCCGTACTGTTCGAATCCATCGGCACGACCGTCTACATGGTGGTGATCACCCTGGTGGTCGGTGGACTGATCGGGCTCGTGGTGGGCACGCTGCTGTATGCCACGCGGAAGGGCGGGATTCTCCAGAACACGGCCGCCTACACGGTGCTGAACATCCTGGTGAACATCGTTCGGCCGATTCCGTTCATCATCCTGCTCGCCGCACTCGGGCCCGTGACCCTCGCCGTGGTGGGCCGGACCATCGGAACCGAGGCCGCGATCTTCGTGATGATCATCGCGTCGTCGTTCGCCATCGCCCGTATCGTGGAACAGAATCTGGTGACCGTCGACCCCGGCGTGATCGAGGCTGCCCGCGCGATGGGCGCGGGACCCCTGCGGATCATCGTCACCCTGCTGATCCCGGAAGCCCTGGGCCCGTTGATCCTCGGCTACACGTTCGTCCTCATCGGCATCGTCGACATGTCCGCGATGGCGGGGACGATCGGCGGCGGCGGACTCGGCGACTTCGCCATCGTCTACGGCTATCAGCGCTTCAACTGGCAGGTGACCCTCGTGGCCACCCTCGTCATCATCCTGCTCGTCCAGGCCTCCCAGTTCTTCGGCAACTGGCTGGCGCGAAAGGCGCTGCGCCGCTGACCCGTGAGTACTTGTCAACCGCCCGCGGTTAACAAGTACTCACGGGAGGCGGAGCCTCAGTTCGCGGCGACGTTCCCGCGTCACCGCGCCGCCGCTCAACGTAGGAGCCGAACCGACGAGGAGCGCCGTGTACGGGTGCTGGGGATCGGAGATCACCTGATGGGTGGGCCCGTCCTCGACGATGTTTCCGCGGTACAGCACGACGATCCGGTCGACGAGGGCCGCGACCGCCCCGAGGTCGTGCGAGATGAACAGCTGAGCGAGTTGCCGCGAGTGCCCGAGTTCGGTGAGCAGTTTCAGGATCTGGATGCGGTTGACCGAGTCGAGGGCGCTCACCGGTTCGTCGAGCAGCAGCAGCGCCGGATCGAGGACGAGGGCCCTCGCGATCGCGATCCGCTGGCGCTGCCCACCCGACAGGTCGGCGGGAATCCGCGCCGCGATGTCGGCGTCGAGTCCGACACTGCTCAGTACCGCTGCCACCCGCGACCGCACGAAACCCCGGTCGAGTCCGCCCCGCACGAGCAGTCCCTCGGCGATCGACTCGCCCACCGGAATGTCCGGATCGAGGCTCAGTAGCGGATCCTGGAACACGTATTGCACGGTCCCCGTGCGGCGGTGCGCCCTGCGGTGCGCCGTGGACAGGTCGTCGACGCGCTGCCCGCGGATCTCGATCGTTCCGGACGTGGGAGTGATCAGACCGAGAATCGTGCGGGCCAGTGTCGTTTTCCCGGAGCCGCTTTCACCGATGAGTCCCACCTTCTCACCGGCATCGATGGTCAGGCCGACGCCGTGCAGGATCTGCTTGCGGGCCCCGCGGGCCCCGCGCTCCACCCGGACGCCGGTCATGCGCAGCAACGACTCAGACACGAGCCGCCTCCTTTCCGGTGACCGACTCGAGCCCGTACTCCCGATGGTTCTCGACGAGTTGGCGGGTGTACTCGTGCCGGGGCGCGGTGAGCAGGTCCTCCGCACGCCCGGACTCGACGACGGCGCCGTCCCGCATCACGATCACGCTGTCGCAGACCTGAGCCACCACGGCGAGGTCGTGGGAGACGAGGACGAGGGCGAGGCCCAGTTCGTCACGCAGGTCCTCGAGGAGGTCGAGCACCTCGGCCTGAACGGTGACGTCCAGGGCGGTGGTCGCCTCGTCCGCGATGAGGAGTTCCGGTTCCGCGGACACCGCGATCGCGATGAGCACCCGCTGGAGCATTCCTCCGGACAGTTCGTGCGGGTATTGGCGGTACACGGTGTCCGCGTCGTTCAGCCCCATTTTCCGGAAAAGTTCGACGCCGCGCCGCCGGGCGTCCGCGCGGGACAGCCCGAGGGTCGACCGGAGTGCCTCGGCCAGTTGTTCCCCGACCCGGATGGACGGGTTCAGATAGGACGCCGGGTCCTGGAAGACCGCCGAGATGCGGGTACCCCGCAGCGGCCGCCAGTGTTTTCGACCGAGGTCGGTGAGTTCGATGCCGTCGAAATCGATCGAGCCTGCGGTGACGCCGATTCCGCCGGGCAGGATTCCGAGGATGGCCCGGCAGGTCAGCGACTTGCCGCTGCCCGATTCGCCGACGATCCCGAGGGCTTCGCCGCGCGCGAGGGAGAAGTCGACGCCGTGGACCAGTTCCGTTCCGTCGTCGAGTGCGATGCGCAGATCGCTCACGGTGAGCACCGGTGTGTCGGGACGCATGGGTGCGGGTGCCGACGTGGCATCCAATGTGTCAGTGGACATCCGAGGTGACCTCCTGTTTCCTGCGGGCGCGTCGTTGGGGTCGGCCGGTCGCATCCCGCAGCGCGTCGGCGATGGCGTTGAGTGCCCAGACGGTGGCCACGATCAACAGCGCGGGCACGACGGGGCCGAACGGAACCTGGTAGAGGTACTGCAATCCGCTGGCGAGGAGTCCGCCCCAGGTCGGGTCCGGCGGAACGACCCCGATCCCGAGGAACGTCAGCGAAGACACGATGACGAGGCTGGCTCCGGTCATCGCCGCGAACGTCACCCCCACCGCCGGCAGCACCTTGCGCACCGCGTGGCGACGGATGATCCAGGACGTGTCGGCCCCCATCAGTTCGGCGGCCTCGACGTACTGGGAGTTGGCCACCGTCAGCGCCGCGGCACGGGTGACCCGGTAGAACGCGGGTGCGATGAGGATGCCGACCGCGAACATCGCCTGGGCGAGCCCGTTTCCGAGCAGCGCGGTCATCGCGACGGCGAACACGAGGAACGGCAGCGTGATGAGCGCATCCATCAACCGGAGGGTGAACCATTCCACGCCGCGCCCGAGGTACACCGACAGGAAGCCCGGGATCACGCCGAGGAGGAATCCGACGACGACGCATTGCAGTGCGGACAGCACCGACACGGTCGAACCCGCCAGCAGCCGGCTGAACACGTCCCGTCCGACGTTGTCCGTTCCGAGCCAGTGAGTTCCGCTCGGGCCCTGCAGGATTGCCGACGTGTCCTGCTCGAGCGGGTCGAACGGCGCGAGGGCGGGCCCGAAGACCGCGAGCACCACGATCAGCCCGAGAACGACCACCGCGGCGCGAGCGGAGTGATAGCGCAGGATTGCTGTGAGCATGGGATTTCAGTCTCTCCGCTTGGTTGCCGGCTGCAGCGCACTCTGCGCGATGTTGACGACGATGTTGCAGAACAGCACGAACACGATCGCCACGACAAGCGTTCCCTGGACGATGGGAACGTCTCCGCGCAGCGCGGAGTCGGCGGCGAGGCGACCGAAGCCGGGCATGGAGAACATGGTCTCCATCACGACGGCGCCGCCGATGAGCGTGGGGATCTTCATGCCCAGGATGGACAGCGCGGGCCCGCTGCCGTTACGCAGTGTGTGCACGAACAGGATCCGGGCCGGACTGATGCCCCGGACCACCGCGCCGGTGACGTAGTTCTGGTCCAGCTCCGCGACCAATCCGGTGCGGAGTTGTCGCGCGATGTCGGCGACGACGTCCATGCTCAACGCGATCGCGGGCATGATGATCAGCGACAGCCAGCGGCCGAAGTTCTCGTCCGGCGGGACGTACCCGGCCGACGGCAGCCAGTGCAACCCGACGCTGAGGACGAGGATCAGTCCGATCGAGATGACGAACGGCGGCAGCGTCGAGGCCACCGACGTGTAGGCGGTGATCAGCCGGTCGAGCAGGCTGCCCTTGTAGACGGCGGCGAGCACCCCGAGTCCGACGCCGAGGACGAGTCCGATGACCAGAGCCACACCGGCGATCGAGGCGCTGACGGCCAGCCGCTCGCCGATCAACTCGCTGACCGGGATCTTGCTGAACCACGAGACCCCGAGGTCACCGCTCAGCATGCTCGACATCCAGTCGACGTACTGCTGCCAGACCGGCTTGTCCAGCCCGAACTCGGCGTTGATGCGGGCGATCGTCTCCGGGGTCGCGGCGTCGCCGGCGATCCCGGCGGCCGGATTCAGCCCGCTGGCCGCCCCGAGCAGGAAGGTGATCAGGGTGGAGAACAGGAAGACCGGGACCACGATCAGCACGGTGCTCAGCACGACCCGCACCGCCGCGCCGAGCGCACCCGCCGGCATCGGGAGAGCGAATGTTCTCCCGGTGCCGGCGGTCTGGACGTCTGCGGTGGTCACGAGACCGTGACGCCTTCCCACCGCACCTGGGACGGCAGGATGTTCAGGTTCTTCAGGTCCGGGTTGGACACGATGATCCACGGATTGCTGAAGATGTAGTTCGTCGGCGACTGCTCGACCCCGACCTTGACGGCCTGCCACAGCCGCGGCTTGTACTCCGGGTCCTCGAGGGGCGTGCGGCGCACGGCGTCGAGCGCGGCAGTGAACTCCGGCGACGCGTGCGGGCCGCTGAGGTTCATGATGCCTTCCGGACCGTAGACGGCGAGCAGGTTCTGCACCGGTGATTCACGCCCGATGGTGCCGTCCGTCGCCAGCTGCGGGTTCTTCGCGATGTAGACCTCGCTCTGCCACGTCGACGATCCCGGCGGCACCACCTTGATCGTGGATTCGACGCCGATCTTCTTCAGCTGCGACTGCACCAGCTCTGCCCGGTTGGTGGCCGCCGACTGCGCGGTGATTTCGAGAGACAGCTGTCCGGGCCCAAAGCCCGCCTCGGTGAGCAGACGAGCTGCCTTGTCGGGGTCGTAGTTCCAGAGCTTCTCGATCTCGGGGTTGAAGGCGAGGTACCCGCTGGGGAACGGCTGGCTCGTCGTGCTGCCCAACCCGTTCGTGATGACGTCGACGAACGCCTGGCGGTCGAATGCGTAACGGAACGCCTCGACGACCTTCGGATTGTCGAACGGGGCCTTGTTGAGGTTGATGGAGACGTCGTTCGCGGCCAGCGACGGCTTCACGGTGACATCGAGACCGGCGGCCTCGGCTTCCTTGGACTGCAGGGCCGGTAGCGTCGCGAAGTCGATGGAACCGGACTGGACACCGGCGACGAGTGTGGCCGGGTCCGGGGCGACGCTGAGTTCGAAGTGGTCGATGTGGATGTTCTCGGCGTCCCAGTAGTTCGGGTTCTTCTCGAAGTACGCGTGGTCCTCGGCGACGAAGTCGGTGATTGTGAACGGACCGGCCCCGACCGGCCACACACTGAGCTTCTGCGGGTCGGCGGCCGCGGTCGGGCTGGCGATGGCCCCGGTACGCCCGGCGACCAGGTAGGGGATCTGGTAGTCGGCGTCGGCCAGGTGCAGCGTGACGTCGGTGGCGCTGTCGGCCGTGACCTCGGTGACGCCGGCGAGCTGATCGCGGAGGAAGGAATCGTCCTGGGTCTTGCCGCGATCGAAGAACGCCTTGACCGCCGGGGCGTCGAGGATGGTCCCGTCGGAGAAGGTGAGACCGTCACGCAGGGTGAAGGTCACGGCGGTGCCGTCGGCGTTGTACTTCCAGCTCTCGGCGAGTGACGGTTCGACGTTGCCCTCGGCGTCGAGCCGGGTCAGCGACGCGTACGCGAGGCTGATCGTGTTGATGTCGTTTCCGGTCCGGCTCGTCACCGGATCCCAGGAGGTGGGGAGGTTGAACGCCCACTTGACCTCGGCGCCGTCCGAGCTGCTGCCGCCGCCGCACGCGGTGGCAACGAGCCCGACGATCACTCCGAGTATTACGGCGCCGACGATCCGCCGGCTCTTCTTGCTCACTGGGTGCTCCTGACCATGCAAGGGGGGTGGTGATTCAGACGCTCGCGGACAGCGATGCGGTGGTGCCGGGCAGCGGGGCGGGGTCGACTCCCTCACGCCGCGCGCGGGTGTAGCGGTTCTCCGCGAAGGGCAGACCGAGGTTGCCGCGCAACGTGTTCTGCTCGTAGTCCTCCCGGACGACCCCGCGCTCGCGCAGGATCGGCAGCACCTCGTCGACGAAGCGCTGGAACTGTGCCGGGTGGCCGATGTGGATGTTGATGCCGTCGAGGGCGTGGCCGTCCAGCCAGCGTTGCAGTTCGTTCGCGACGGTCTCGGCGCTGCCCGTGAACGGCGACGTCTTCGGTGCGCTGAGCGCCTCGACGGTCTGCCGCAGTGTCAGCCCGCGGTCGGCGGCGAGGTCGGCGATCTTCTTCGCCTGCGTGTAGAAGCTGCGCTCGGCGTGCTGCAGTGCCTCGGCGGGGAACGGCGCGTCGAGGTCGTACTGCCGGAAGTCGTGCCAGCCGAACGGCCGGCCCAGTTCCCGGAGGGACTTTCCGAAGTCGTTGTCCGCCAGCTGGGTTGCACGTTCGATCTCGCGGGCGTCGGCGTCGGTGTCGCCCACGGTGACGCTGACTCCCGGCAGGATCACAATGTCCTCGGGAGCGCGCCCGTAGGCCGCGGCGCGGGTCTTGATGTCGGTGTAGAACGCCGCTCCCGCCTCGAAACTCGGCGCGTGCGTGAAGATCCCGTCGGCGATCCGCGCTCCGAGGTCGCGGCCCTGGTCGGAGTCGCCGGCCTGGAAGATCACCGGCTGCCCCTGCCGCGAGCGTTCGATGTTGAGCGGGCCCACCACCGAGAAGTGCTCGCCCCGGTGGTCGAGGGTGTGCAGCTTGTCCGGGTCGAGGAAGCGGCGGGCCTCCCGGTCGCGCGGAAACGCGTCGTCCTCGTAGGAGTCCCACAGCGCCTTGACGACCTCGACGTGTTCGAGGGCCCGGCCGTAGCGGGTGGCGTAGTCGTAATGCTCCTCGAGTCCGTAGTTTCCGGCGGTACCCGAGTCGCCACTGGTGACCACGTTCCAGCCGGCACGGCCGCGGCTGATCAGGTCGAGGGACGCGAACCGTCGCGCGAGGTTGAACGGCTGGTTGAACGATGTGGTCAGTGTGCCCACGAGCCCGATGTGTTCGGTGGCCACCGCGAGCGCCGACAGCAGCGTCAGCGGCTCGAGCCGGTTCAGGTAGTGCGGGGGCGAGTCGGGGGTGATGAATTGGCTGTCGACGATGAACACGAGATCGAACCGCGCCTGCTCGGCCAGCCGCGCGTACCGGATGTACCAGTCGATGTCGACGCTCGCGTCGGCGGGAATCTCCGGGTCCAGCCAGGTGTACGGGTGCCCGGGACCACCCGTGGGGGTGAGGACAGCTCCCAATTTCAGTTGCCGTCTCGTCATGTTCTCGCTCCTTCGTCGTTCGCCGTCAGGCACCTGCCTCGGCACGCCGCGTTGAAGTGTATGGAGCAAACAGACGCGTGCAGAGTATTAAATTCTCGATGTTTCAAAACATATTTCGTATGTCCCGCAGGGCTGTCGAACAAAGTCCGATCAGTCGAAGAACTCGCGCGACGACTCCGCGACGGCCACCGCGACGACGTCGGCGAGTTGCCCGATCAGGTCCGGGTCGTCAGGCAATTGGGTGGCCGACAGGCGTAGGAGTTGGCGTGCGGGCGCCTGCACGAACGAGCGGGAACCGGCCCCCACCGAGATGCCCTGCCGCGCCAACGCGACGAGGGCCGCGGTCTCGTCCGACACCGTCACCCACACGACCAGACTGTGCGGACCCGCGAAAGCCTCGATGCCACGGTCGATCAGCGCCCCCAGCAGCGACGTGCGTCTGGCGGCGTAGCGCTCGTGCGCCGCCGTGACCGCGTGCTCGGCGTCGGCGCTGCCGATCAGATGGGCGAGGGTGTTCTGCAGGATCCGGCTGTTCGAGCCGACTCCGTGGCTGCGCACCTTCATGGCCTTCTCGATCAGTTCGCGGGACCCGCCGAGAACGGAGGTCCGCACGTCGATCCCGTATGCCTTGCAGTAGCTGCGGATCCGGACGACACGCTGCGGCAGTACCGATCCCAGAGAGGGAGGCTGCTGCGGTTCGAGCGGTCCGATCGAGTCGTCCTCGACGACCCACACCGCCGGATGCCGCCGCAACACCTCGGCGAGTTCACTCGTGCGCCGCGCGCTGACCGCATGGTCGACGGCGAACGGCGCACCGGGCTGGAACACGAAAGCCACCGCGCCGGCGGTCAGGGCCGCGTCGAGAGCGTCCGGCCGGGGGCCGTCGCGGTCGGCGCCGACCCCGACCGCATCCAACCCCAGGTCGCGGAGGGTGTCGAGAACACCCGGGCCCAGGGGCTCGTCGACGGCCACCATCGAACCGGGTGGGGCCGCCGCCTCCACGGCCAGCAACAGCGCCTCGGTGCCACCGCCCGCCGTGGCCCAGGCCTCCGGTTCGAACGGCCAACCCGGCGCGACGGCATTCCGCAACCGCTCGGTCATCAATTCCCGGCCGAACACATTCAATGTCTCGGCGTCCAGACTGGACAACAAAGCGTCGGACAGGGACGGCTGCAGCGCCAGGTCCGGTGCATTCTGCGCCAGGTCGACGCCACGCCAGTCCGGTATGCCGCGCTCGGGCACGCTGTCGAGCGGCGGAAGAACGACGGTGCCGCCGCGGCGGCGGGTCTGCACGAATCCCTGTTCCTGCAGCCGGCCCCACGCGTTGACGATCGCACCGACACTGAGATCGGTCGATTTCGCGAGTGCGCGGACGGTCGGCAGTCGATCGCCGGGGCTGAGCTCACCCGACCTGATGAGGTCGGCGACGGCATCGGCCAGTTCCGCGGTGCGGCCGTCGATCTTGTCGAGCAACCACTCCGGAGCTATCGTCTCCGACTCCAGCACCGCTGACATCCACACCCCTTCGATCAACAACCACTACCGCCCCCGCGCCACGCGAGTCCGGGTCACTGCGCGAGTGCCCCGGCCGGTTCGCGGAGGATGATGTCGGGCGTCCCGGGCAGGCGGAGACGCTCGAGGAACTGCACGATCTCAGCGGCGACCGACCGGTGGGACACGTCGTTGAGGATGTCGTGCAGCCCCTCGTGAACGACGACGACCCGGGCGTCGGGCAACGCGGACGTGACGGCCAGGACGTCCGCTGCCGGGCTCAGTGCGTCGGCGCCTCCGTGCACGACGAGGACGGGAACCTGCACGTGGGTCAGCGAATCGACCGTGGCCACCGGCGTTTCCGCACCGAGCGTTCCCCGCTCGAGAGCGTCGGCCGACGACAGGACCCCCCGATGCACGGGACACGCGGAACGGATCTCGAGTTCGCCGTCCCACTCTCCGGTGAAGGCGTCGGCGCCCGCGACGAGAAGACCCGCGGCCACCACACCGGACACGGCCGGATGCGTCGCGGCCAGGTCGAGGGCGGTCAGGGCGCCGCTGTCCGACCCGACGAGGGTGACCGGAAGATCGGTCTCCGCATCGGCGATCACCCGAGCAGTCGCCGCGGGATCGTTCTCCACCACCGCGACACGGTAACCGTCGAAGGCGATCCGGCGGGCGAACCGGCGGTACACGTGAGCATGCTCACCGCGGCCGGCGACCACGATCACCGAGCCACGCACAGTCGCTTCGGGTTCCAGCCAGTCGATGTCCACTGATTACCTCATTCGGGGGGTTGTTCGCAGGATTGACTGCGTCACCCTGACCCACACGCGCGAGGTCGAACAAGACTAATGCTCGAGCAGAACAAAACGCGTGCCTTCTCGCCGCGCTTCGTGTTTTGTTCCGAACATATTCGTTTTGCTCTGCCATTCACCCGCTCTGCCATTCACCCAGAAGTATCGACGAAGGGACAGGCACACCGATGCCCGAGACCACAGGGTTCGCGACCCGGCAGGTCCGCACCGGCTATCAACCCGGAACGCCGCAGAACACCGCGATCCCCCCGATCTACCAATCGGTTGCCTACGATTTCGGCAGCTTCGAACAGGCACGGGACATCTTCTCCCTCCGCCGGAAGGGAAACCTGTACAGCCGCACCGGGAATCCCACGCAGGCCGTGTTCGAGCAGCGCCTCGCCGATCTCGACGACGGAGTCGCCGCCCTGGCCACGGGTTCCGGGCAGTCCGCTGTCGCGGTCGCCCTCCTCACGCTCGCCAAGTCCGGACAGCACATCGTCGCGGCGCGGCAGCTGTACGGGGGAACCGTCGATCTCCTCACCGACACCTTCGCGGACTTCGGGATCGAGGTCACGCTCGTCGATCAGGACGACCTCGACGCCTGGCGTGCGGCCGCGCGTCCGGAGACCCGGGCCTTCTTCGCCGAGACGATCGGCAACCCCGTCGCCTCCGTGCTCGACCTCCGGGCCGTGGCCGACATCGCGCACCAGGCGGGGGTCCCGCTGATCGTCGACAACACGATCGCCACCCCGTATCTGCTCCGCCCGAAGGACTTCGGAGCCGACATCACCGTGTACTCGGCCACCAAGTTCATCGGTGGGCACGGCAGTTCGCTGGGTGGTGTGATCGTGGACCTCGGCACGTTCGACTTCGGCGCGGAACCGCAGCGGTGGACCCAGTTCACCGAGCCCTATCCGCGCATCGGTGACCTCGTGCTGTGGGAGGAGTTCGGCCGCGAACGCAGCGCCTACCTGGTCTACGCGAAGACGAAGATCGTCCACGATCTCGGTCCCGCACTGTCCCCGTTCAATTCGTTCCAGCTGCTTCAGGGATTGGAGACGCTGGACCTGCGGCTGGAACGGCAAGTCGGTTCGGCGCTGGCGATCGCACAGTTCCTCGACGGTCATCCCGCGGTCGCGAAGGTCAACTACCCCGGACTGCCGGACAACCGGTGGCACGCTGCCGCCCAGCGGTATCTGCCGCGCGGCGCCGGCTCGGTCTTCTCGTTCGATCTCGCCGTCGACGACTCGAAGGTGGCGAAGTTCATCGACTCGCTGCAATTGTTCGCCATCGTCGCCAACATCGGCGACGCCCGTTCGCTGGTAGTACACCCCGCCACCACCACGCACAGCCATCTCGGCGACACACAACTCCGCGACGCCGGATTCGGCTACCGCACCGTCCGATTGTCGATCGGACTGGAAAACCTGGAAGACCTCGTCGACGATCTGCGTGCTTCGCTCGACGCCATCACGGAGGAATGACATGCACTTCGGCTACTGGACGCCCATCTACGGCGGCTTCCTGCGCAACCTCGGCGACGAAGGGATGCCCGCCACCTGGGACTACGTCAAGAAGCTCGCACAGCTCGCCGATCGTCTCGGATACCACACCACCCTCGTGCCCGAGCTCTATCTCAACGACCGCAAGGGCGTCGACGCGCCCAGCCTCGAGGCGTGGGCGCTGTCGTCGGCGATCCTCGCGGTCACCGAACAGCTCCGGGTGATGACGGCGGTGCGACCCGGATTCCACCTGCCGGCGGTCACCGCGAAGGAATCGGCGACCATCACCGACATCGCCGGAACAACCGAGGCCGGTGCGGCACGGTTCGCGCTCAACGTCGTGGCCGCGTGGTGGGAGGAGGAGGCCCGGCAGTACGGCGGCGCCTTCACCCGGCACGACGACCGGTACCGGCAGGCCACCGAATTCGTCGACGTTCTCCGTGGGCTCTGGGAGCACACCCCGTTCACCTACCAGGGCGAGCACTTCAGCGTGCGCGACTCGATCCTGTCGCCGAAGCCGGGCATCCATCCCCCGGTCTTCGCGGGCGGGGAGAGCGAGAGCGGCCGCGAATCGATCGCGACCTTCGCCGACTCGTACGTGCTGCACGGCGGCACCGTCGAGGAGGTGCGCACGAAGATCGCGGACATGAACGCACGGTCGCAGCGAATCCACCAGCGGGACATGGCTGAATTCGGCATGTCCACGTACATCATCGTGCGCGACACCGAAGCCGAGGCCCGCGCCGAACTCGAACGCATCACCACCATCGATCCGCACTCGCCCGGGTATGCGTCGTTCGAGGAGTTCGTGAAGAACTCCGAACTCGACGTCGAGCTGTCCAGGCGCGAGTACTCCGTCGGCACACGCGGACTGCGACCCGACCTCGTCGGCACACCGGAACAGGTCGCCGAGAAGATCCGCGCCTACCAGGACGCCGGTCTCACCCTGCTGCTCATCCAGTGCTCCCCCGCGCACGAGGAACTCGAGCGCATCGCCGAGCAGGTCTTCCCGCTCGTCCCCACCCGTGAGTACTTGTTAACCGCGGGCGGTTAACAAGTACTCACGGGTCGGGCCTTGACCGGACCACTCGCCGCGAGTAAGGATGAATATGTTCTGTGCGCGGCGATTTCATTCCCGGAGAGAGGAATTCACACCCCCAGGACCAATGGCGGCGCACCCGTTACATACGGCCGCACGAGGGCCGCGCGCGCAGCGCGAGGGGATGTGTCATGGCAGACATCGAGGTCGACTATTGCGTCGTAGGCGCCGGATTCGCCGGACTGACGGCGGCACTGCGCCTGAAGCAGGCCGGACAATCGGTCGCGCTCGTGGAGGCGCGTGACCGGATCGGCGGCCGAACGTTCACCGAGGTCCGCGAAGACGGTTCGTGGATCGATCGGGGCGGTGCGTGGATCGGGCCGGGACAGGACCGGATCTACGCCCTGATGGACGAATTCGGCGTCAAGAGTTACAAGCAGTACACCGACGGCGAGGCGATGATGGTCGTCGACGGCAAGCAGTACCGGTACAAGGGCACGATTCCCCTGACGATGAGTCCCTGGGCGACCGCGAATCTCGGGGCCGTGTTCGTCGAACTCGGCGAGATGTGCAAGACGATCCCGCTCGACGCGCCGTGGGAGGCGAAGAAGGCAGCGAAGTGGAACTCGATCAGCCTCGCCAAATGGCTCGGCGACAACACGCTGTCCACACCCGCCCACGACCTTCTCGAGACCGCCATCGCCGGCTGCTACACGTCCGCGGCGTCCGAGGTGTCGATGCTGTTCGTCCTGTACCAGATGGCATCCGGCGGCGGTCCGAGTTTCGTCCTCGGTGTGAAGGACGCCGCCGAGGACGCGCGGCCGGTCGGCGGAATGGGTGCCGTCTATCGTCCGATGGCAGCCGAGATCGGCGACGCGCTCCACCTGTCACAACCCGTCCGGGACATCGCGCAGGACGGCGACGGCGTGACCGTCCGCTCCGCGGATCTGGCCGTGCGGGCCCGGAGAGCGATCGTCGCGGTCCCCCTCGCGATCGCGAGCCAGATCGTCTACGAACCGCTGCTGCCGATGGATCGGTCCTTCCTGCACCAGCGAATGCCGAGCGGTGCGGTCATGAAGATCGCCGTCCTCTACGACGAACCCTTCTGGCGCGCCGCCGGACTGTCGGGGCAGTCGGCGGCACCCGACTCCCCCGCAACGGTCACCATCGACGCCAGTACCGACACGGGACGTCCCGGTGTTCTGTGCGTGATCGTCGAGGGACCGATCGCCCGCAAGCTGGGGACGCTGCCGGAAGCGGAGCGCAGAAAGGCGGTGCTCGGGGAGTTGACCGCGAGGTTCGGCGCCGAAGCGAAGTCCCCCGTCGACTACATCGAGCAGAACTGGAGCGTCGAGCGCTACTCCGGCGGCGGCATGCTCAGTCATGCGCCGACGGGAGTGCTCACCCAGTTCGGCCGCGCCCTCCGCAAGCCCTGCGGTCGCATTCACTGGGCAGGCACGGAGAGTTCGTCCGTGATGTGCGGATGGGTCGACGGGGCCATCCGGTCCGGGGAGCGCGCCGCCCGGGAAGTCACCGAACACGACGGCGTGCTGTCACCCGCCCGCGCTCAGTAGTAGACGGCGCCCGGAACACCACCGCCGACGGCCACCGCGTCGCCGGTGATCCCGACACTGCGCGGTGACGCCAGAAATGTGACGACGTCCGCGACCTCGCTCGCGTCGATCAGCCGGTGGATCGAGTTGGTGGCCAGCCGCGACTCCAACTCGGCGACCGGAACACCTTCGTCCTCGGACTGCTTGGCCAACCGGTCGACGAGTCGCTCCGTCCGTGTCAGTCCCGGATGCACCACCGTCACGTTGATTCCGTGCGGTCCGAGTTCGTCGGCGAGGTTCTTCGTCAGCGCCGACACACCGACGTTCCGCACGGTCTGCGCGATGGAATTGGCCTGGCGTGCACCGAGCCCGCTGATATTGATGATCCGTCCCCACCCCTGCTCCACGAGGTGCGGTGCCACCGCGCGGGCGGTCCGCAGATAGCCGAGCACCTTGATCTCGAGTTCAGCGCGCACCACGTCGTCGGTGGTGGACGCGAAGTCGCTCGGCTTGCCCGCACTCCACGGTGTGGCCGCGGCGTTCACGAGAATGTCGACGCCGCCGAGTTCGTCCACCGTCCGCTGCACGAGGGCGCGCACCGAACCGTCGTCGCCGGTGTCGGTGGGTACGCCGATCACCCGGCGCCCGGTCTCCTGCGACAGCGTCTTCGCCGCCAATTCCAGCGCCTCCACGCCCCTGGCCGCGAGCACCACGTCGACCCCCTCCGACGCGAGGCTGCGCGCGATCGCGAAACCGATTCCGCGGCTGCCGCCGGTGACGACGGCCCGCTTGCCGCCCAGACCGAGATCCATGTCGTTCTCCTCATCTTCACTGTCCACCCCTCGGTTCGAGGGTAGGACCGCGGCGGTCGGGAGTCACGGATTCGGTTCAGCGTGAGGCCAATTGCGCTCCGCACCCGTGCGCCTTTTTGGTAGCAGTGACTACCAAAAAGGCGCACGGGCGGCGAAGCCGCCTACCGCTGGATCGACTTGATCTCGAGGAACTCCTCGAAGCCGAGGACGCCGGCCTCGCGGCCGATGCCCGACTGCTTGTACCCGCCGAACGGGGCGTTGGTGTTGAACGCGCCGCCGTTCACCTCGACCTGGCCGGCGCGCAGCTGCCGCGCGACGCGGTCGGCCCGGTCCTGGTCACCGGACCACACGCCGGCGGCGAGGCCGTACTCCGTCGCGTTGGCGATCCGCACGGCGTCGTCCTCGTCCTGGTATCCGATGATCGACAGGACGGGGCCGAAGATCTCCTCCTTGGCGATGGTCATGTCCTCGGTGACACCGGAGAACACGGTGGGGCCGACGAAGTAGCCGGATTCCTGGCCGGTCTCCCGGCCGTCGAGTACGGCCTGTGCGCCTTCCGCGATGCCCTGTTCGATGTAGCCGCGCACCCGCTTCAGCTGGTTCGAGTTCACCAGCGGTCCCAGCACCGAGGTGGCGGCCGTCGGATCGCCGACCGAGTAGTTCTGCGCGACCTGCGCCGCGATGGCGGCGGCCTCGTCCACCTTGCCCGCCGGGACCAGCATCCGGGTCAGCGCCGAGCAGGTCTGACCGGAGTTGAGAAAACACTTGGCCACTCCGTCGGTGACAGCCTTCGTCAGGTCGGCGTCGTCGAGGATGACGTTGGCGGACTTGCCGCCGAGCTCGAGTGCCACCTTCTTCACCGTCTCGGCCGCGACCACCGCGACCCTCTTGCCCGCGCGGGTGGAGCCGGTGAACGAGACCATGTCCACCTCGGGATGGCCGGCGATCGCCTCGCCCACGACGGGCCCGAATCCGCTGACGAGGTTGAACACGCCTGCCGGCAGACCGATTTCGTCGAAGACGTCGGCGAGCGCGTACGTGGCGAGCGGCGCCACCTCGGTCGGCTTGAGCACCACGGTGCATCCCGCGGCCAGAGCACCGCCGACCTTGAGCACCACCTGGTGGAGCGGGAAGTTCCACGGGGTGATCGCCCCGACGACACCGATCGGCTCGCGCACGATCAGGGAGTTGCCCACCTCGTGGGCGTCGAAGTCGTAGGTGGCGGCCAGTTCGGCGAAGGCGGCGAGGTTCGCGAGCGGCATGCCGATCTGGATGGGCTTCGCGAATCCCAGCGGCATGCCCATGTCGCGGGACACCAGGGCAGTGAAGTCGTCGAGGCGCTCCTGGATCAGGGCGGCCGCCTTCCGGAGGTACTCGCCACGTTCCTTGCCGCTGAGCGCAGACCATGCGGGGAAGGCTGCTCGCGCGGCCTTCGCGGCGCGATCGACGTCGTCGGCGGTGCCCTCGGCGACCACCGCGATGACGTCTTCGGTGGCCGGATTCACCACGTCGATCCGGCCCGTCCCCTGCGAATCGACCCAGGATCCGTCGATGTAGATCTTGGTCCGGTCCAGAACTTCGCTCATCGGTCTGCCTCCAGTGAATGTGTCGCGGATCCCCTGCGCCCCGCAGCCTACGACCGGAATCGTCCGGCGAGGGGCGAATGCGATCTCCCCGAATCACATACCGGGATGCCACCGATCGCGGACCATCGACTACGGCAGCACATCAATAGGAGGAGCGATCAGATGCGCACGCAGTCACCGGCACGCGCCCTTCTCGGCGTACTCGGAATCGCCGCCGCGCTCACCGCCTCGGCCTGTGGCTCGACGGACGAGACGGGGACCGCCGAACCCTCGCGTGACATCACCGTCACGAGATCCGCACCGTCCGAGGCGACCGCACCGCACCCCGACCGCTGCCTGATCGGCGAACTACAGGTGACGCTCGGACAGGCGAGTGGGGCCGCCGGATCTCAGGAGATCCCGCTCGTCTTCACCAACACCGGCACCCGAAATTGCGTCCTCCACGGATACCCGGGGGTCTCGTACGTCGCGTCCGCGGACGGTCCGCAGGTGGGTGCCGCGGCCGATCGGGACGGCGGAACCGAGACTCCGGTGACGGTCGCTCCGGGCTCGCGGGCCACCGCAGCGGTGCGCGCCACGGTGGTGCAGAACTATCCGGCCGAGACCTGTGGCCCCACTCCGGTCGCGGGATTCCGGGTGTACCCACCCGACGACACCGGGTCGGTATTCCTCCCCTACCCCACCACCGGCTGTTCGCAGACCGGCGTGAAACAGCTGTCGGTGCAGCCCGTGATCGGGTGACCTGGTTCACCCGCCCCGGGTGAATCGGCTCACCCTGTTCCCGACCTACCGTCAGGCTACCGACTCGCGTAGAAGGAAGGCGGAGGCATGTTCGAGATCATCCGCGAAGTGCATTCCGAGGTTCAGCACCGCCGCGGTCCGCGGCACCACCACCATCTCCTCACCCGACCGCAACGCCGGTCGCGGATCCTGAAGCACTTCCACATGTGATCCGCCGGGGTGGCCGGTCCTCCGACCGGACCTGTTCTTGCCTTCGCTAACGATTGGCGCGGATGGGTACTATCCGACGTCGTGACTGACAGCAGGCTGGAATCGGCGAAAGTGTCCAGAGACGACTCGGACGAGTCGCCGATCGGGACCCCGCCCCAGTCATCTCCCCTCGGTCAGTCGGTCCGCTCCGCCCGCCTTCTCGCGATCATCGCCTCCGTCTTCGGAGTGCTGCTCACGTTGTCGCTCCCGTTCCTTCCGGTCGAGCAGGACAGCGCAACCCTCAGCTGGCCGCAGAACGGCAGCACCGGAAGCGTCGAGGCACCGCTCGTCACCTACGCGCCGCTGAGCCTCGACGTGCAGATCCCCTGTTCGGCGGTCGGCGAACTCGCCGACCGCGGCGGGATCCTGACCTCCACCGCCCCCGCAGGCGCCGCCGACGCCGGGAGGTACGGACTGGTCGCCAGGGTGAATCCTGCGACCCCGGACGGTCCCGCCGGCGTCGAGGTGCTGTTGCGGAACAAGGTGCTGCTGTCATCGCCGCTGGACCAGCTACCCGCAGACTGCGCGCTCGTGGTGTCGTCGGATTCCACGCGGACCACCGCGGGATTCGTCGCGGCGGGCCAGGACGCACCGACCGTCGTCGACGGCGACCTCCGCCCTCAGATGGTGGGCATCTTCAGCGACCTCGACGGTGCGGCGCCCGACGGACTGCAGGTGACCGCTGAGATCGACAGCCGCTTCTCGTCGACGCCGTCGACCCTCAAGTTCGTCGCCATGGTGGTAGGCGCGCTCGCGACGATTCTGGCGCTGGTGGCTCTGCACCGTCTCGACGACGTGGACGGACGCAGGGCACGACGATTCCTTCCCACCCGCTGGTGGTCGTTCGGGGCCGTCGACGCCGTCGTCATCGGCACGCTGGTGCTGTGGCATTTCATCGGCGCCTCCACCTCCGACGACGGCTATCAGTTCAACATGGCCCGCACGTCCGCGGCCGCGGGGTACATGGCCAACTACTTCCGCTGGTACGGCGTCCCGGAGGCGCCGTTCGGGTCTCCTTACTACGACGTCCTCGCGGTGCTGGCGAACATCACCCCGGCGAGCCCGTTCGTGCGTCTGCCCGCGCTGCTCGCCGGCATCGTCGCGTGGCTGGTGATCAGCCGTGAAGTCGCACCGCGACTAGGCGCCGCCGTCCGCGGCAACCGGCTCGCGCTGTGGACCGGCGGACTGGTGTTCCTCGCGTTCTGGCTCCCGTACAACAACGGTCTGCGGCCCGAGCCGATCGTCGCGGTGGGCGTCCTGCTCACGTGGTGCTCGGTGGAACGTGCCGTCGCGACCCGGCGACTGCTGCCTGCCGCGGTGGCGATTCTGGTCGGTGCGGCGACGCTGACCGCGGGCCCGTCCGGGTTGATCTGTTTCGGCGCCCTGGTCGCGGGCGCCCGGCCGATCCTGCAGATCGTGATCGCGCGGGCCAAGACGGTCGGATACATCGCCTTGCTGGCACCGCTCGTCGCGTCGGGGACCGTGATCCTGGTGGCGGTGTTCGCCGACCAGACCCTCGCCGCCGTCATGGAGATGCAGCACGTTCACGCGATCGGCCCCAACGTCCCCTGGTTCGACGAATACCTCCGCTACCAGTACCTGCTGAACATCTCCGTCGACGGCTCGCTGTCGCGCCGGTTCGGCGTGTTCGTGATGGTGCTGAGCCTGGCCGTGACGGTCCTCGTGATGCTCCGCAAGGGCGGCCGGATTCCCGGGACGGCGGCCGGACCGTCGCGGCGACTCATCGGCATCACGCTCGCCGCGATGGGGCTGATGATGTTCACGCCCACCAAGTGGACGCATCACTTCGGCATCTACGCCGGCCTCGCGGGGTCGCTCGCCGTCCTGGCGTCCGTGGCGGTGAGCACCGCCGTGGTGCGCTCGCCGCGCAACCGCGCGCTGTTCGCGGCCGCCGTGCTGTTCCTGCTCGCGATGTGCTTCACCAGCACCAACGGGTGGTGGTACGTGTCCAGCTACAGCGTCCCGTGGTGGGACAAGCCGGTGTCGATCGCCGGCCTCGGCGCAGGCACCATCCTGCTCGGCGCCACGCTGGTGATGCTGCTGATCGCGGCGTGGTGCTACTTCCGCGAGCCCTACACCCGGACCGAATCCGTGCGGCGACGCCGGTTGTGGGCGATCCCGCCGTTGACGGTGGCGGCCGCCGCGATGGTGCTGTTCGAGGTGCTGTCGATGGCGAAGGGTGCGGTCGCGCAATACCCCGCGTTCTCCCTCGCCCGTTCCAACGTCGATGCCGTCACCGGCGCACCGTGCGGTCTGGCCAACGACGTCCTGCTCGAAACCGATCCGAACGCGTCGCTGCTGCAGCCACTGTCCGGTGACGCCGCGACTGCCCTCGCGGGCACGGGCACCGTCGGCTTCACGCCGAACGGCGTCGCCGGCGACCTCAGTGCCGACGAGGAATCGTCGGATGCGGGCGTCGCCAACTCCGTCAAGACCGACAACACCGAGCAGACGGCGTCGAGCAACGCCGCGGGCACCGGCGGCGGCGCCGGCGCGGTGGGTGTCAACGGCAGCGCCGTGGCCCTGCCGTTCGGCCTCGACCCCGACCGCACGCCCGTCCTCGGCAGCGACGGCAGCGACGGCGACGGCTCACTGACCTCCGGCTGGTACCGGTTGCCGAATCCCGACTCGGACGCCGGGGCGGGTGACATCATCTCCATCGCCGCAGCGGGCCGCATCCACTCCGTCGACGCGGACGGCGTCGTCACCTACGGCCAGAACCTGGAGGTGGAGTACGGCACCACGCAACCGGACGGCGCGGTCGCGGTGTCGGGACGCGTGACGCCGATCGATATCGGCCCGGCACCGTCCTGGCGAAATCTGCGCGTTCCGCTCGATTCCCTGCCGGACAATACGGATGCCATCCGACTCGTGGCATCGGATTCGGACAGTGATCCGCAGCAGTGGCTTGCGGTGACGCCGCCGCGTGTTCCCCGGACGCAGACACTGAACGACGTGATCGGATCCGACTCGCCCGTGATGATCGACTGGGCTGTGGGACTGGCATTTCCGTGCCAGCGACCGTTCGACCACCGCACGGGTGTCGCGGAGGCGCCCGAATACCGGATCCTCCCCGACCGTCCCGGCGCGATCATGACGAGCCTGTGGCAGGACCGGTACGGCGGAGGCCCCCTGGGCTGGATAGAGATGACCCGGGCGAGCCGCACCATACCGTCGTATCTGAGAGACGACTGGGACCGTGACTGGGGCGGAGTGGAGCAATACTCCCCGCTCGACCCCGACGCGAAGACCGCGGAGATCGACACCACCCGGATTCAGCGTCCGGGCATGTGGAACCCGGCGCCGATCATCACGGCCTACTGAGCGTCGGTGACGCGCCCGTGAGCCGGGCGCGTCACCTGCCATCTCAGAGTTCGAATTCCGCCGGGGCGATGCCGACGGCGAAACAGGCGTCGCGCACCACGTTTCGCTCGTGCTGGTCGAAGTTGCCGTCGGCGCCACCGATGACGATGCCGATCTGGATGACGGCACGTGCCTGATCCTGCTTGGACTTCAGCTTCGCGATGGTGGCGGTGGCCTCGATCTTGCCGAACTCGAAATCGGACTGCAGCTTGCTGCAGTACCAGTCGAACTTCTGACTCAGCTCGTCCGACGGGAACACACTCAGCGCCTCGTTGCTGGTGATCAGCGCCGCGGTCTTCTGACGCTCGGACGGGTCGATGGTCCCGTCCGCCGCGGCGATGAGGGCGCACATGGCCATGCTGGCGTTGGCGAACTCCTTGTTCTGGAACTGTGCCGTCTTGGTCTTGAGCTGGCCGTTCATCTCGAACGCCTTTGCCTTCAGCTGATCCCAGAAAGCCATTGGACTCCTTCTTCGTGTGCCCACGCACGGTGCGTGTGGTGTCCAATTTGCCAGGTTTCGCCCGGGGGCGTCGCCGCGGTCGGTCTACCAGCGCAGTCGCAGGAATCCGCCGCTAGGGCTGCAGCGCCTGCAGGCCTCCCGTCGGCACGTGGATCCATCCCTCCCGCTCGGCGACGGCGCGGTCGTCGCCCTCGGGTAGTGCTGTGCAGCCGACGGCCGCGGCCCGTGCGATGACGGCGGCCAGCACGGCGTCGAGGGCGTCGTCCGATTCGCGGCAGATCGTCTGGAATGCACCGAGTTCCAACCAGTCCGCGGCCGCCAGGAGCGCGTCGACCAACTCCCCCAGCGTCACCCGGTTCTGAGCGCTCTTGTATCCCCGCGACACCAGCCCCCAGGTGCGCAGCGCGGCCGCCGGATACGCCTCGACCACGCGGCCGTCGACGCGTCCGACGTCGATGCCGAGGTCGCCGAGTTCCGCAAGTATTCCGGCGCAGCGCAACGCGACGTGCGCAATGAGATCCGCCGACACACTGAGCGGGGATATACCCGTCGCGGCCTGCACCACGAGGTCGGTGCGCCGCTTCGTCAACGGTCGACGCCCCTCGCGGTTGGCGAGACCGCTGGCCGCGGACAGTCGGCCGGCATGATGCTCGGACACCATGCGGACGAACGCGTCGGGCCAGCCGAACGGTGCATCGATACCGGTCCTGTCGCAGGCCAGCACGGCCTCGGTGACGGCGTCGTTCCCGGCTCCCAGCCGGACGGACTCGACGCGGGCCACACCGTCGGACCAGTCGATGACCGCCAGGGCCGTCTTCTTCGGTTCGGCCGCCAGGTCGACTCCCACGGTGCGCATCGGCCCAGGCTAGTCCCGACCTGCTGAATCAGAAGAAGTGATGCAACGCATCAGTTAGTTGTTCTGTACAGATTCACTGCCTCCGACCATTGTGGTCTCCACTACTCGACCTAGAAGTGGCGCACTTGCGCCGTTCGGAGGATTGATGCCCGACACCCACGTCGCCCCGATGCTGGAGAAGCACACCATCGGGTTCGTCCCGGAATCCGATCGCCACGGCAAGGTTCGCGATCTGTTCACGCTGTGGTTCGGCGGCAACCTCGCCCCGCTCCCGATCGTGACCGGCGCCCTCGGCCCCAGTCTGTTCGGACTCTCGCTGTGGTGGAGCCTCGTCGCGTTCGTCGTCGGACATCTCGCCGGCGGCGCCCTGATGGCGTTGCATTCGGCGCAGGGACCCCAGATGGGGATCCCCCAGATGATCCAGAGCCACGGCCAGTTCGGCACGTTCGGGGCGCTCATCATCGTGGTGATCGCCGCCGTCATGTATCTCGGCTTCTTCTCGTCGAACATCGTCCTGGCCGGCCAGTCGATGCACGGGATCGTGAACGGCATACCCGTGGACGTGGGGATCGTGGCCGGGGCTCTCGGCTCCGCCGTCATCTGCATCATCGGCTACCGGTTGATCCACATCCTCAACCGCATCGGAACCTGGGTCCTCGGGATCGGAATCCTGGTGGGCTTCTTCGCGATCCTGACTGGCGACCTGCCGTCGGACTTCCTCACACGGGGCGACTTCAACTTCGCCGGCTGGCTCGCCACCGTGTCGCTCGGCGCACTCTGGCAGATCGCGTTCGCACCCTATGTGTCCGACTACTCGCGGTACCTCCCCAAGGACGTCGGCGTGCCGTCGACGTTCTGGGCGACCTACCTCGGCTGCACCCTCGGCTCGTTCCTCGCCTTCGCGTTCGGCGCGGTCGTCACGCTCGCCGCACCGATCGGCATGGGCACCATGGACGGCGTCAAGGCGACGACGGGAAGCCTCGGCAGCATCATGCTGGTGCTGTTCCTGCTCAGCGTCATCAGCCACAACGCGCTGAACCTGTACGGCGCCGTACTCGCCATCATCACGTCCGTCCAGACGTTCCGCGCCCGCTGGATTCCGACCGCCCACGCCCGCATCATCCTCTCGACGATCATCCTCGTCGCGGCGTCCGTCGTCGCCATCGCGCTGTCGGCCGACTTCGTCTCGCACTTCGTCGATCTGGTGGTCGTCCTCCTGGTGGTCCTGGTGCCGTGGACAGCGATCAACCTCATCGACTTCTACATCATCCACAAGGGCGTCTACGACCTCGAGTCGATCTTCCGCTTCGACGGCGGCGTCTACGGCCGGTTCAACTGGACGGCAATCACCGCCTACCTGCTCGGCATCGTCGTCCAGATTCCGTTCATGGCCACATCCCTCTACACGGGCCCGGTGTCCGCGTTCCTCGGCGGCGCCGACCTGTCCTGGGTGGCCGGACTCGTGGTGACCGGACCCCTCTACCTGCTCCTCGCGCGGCGCGGCTCGACCGGAGCGAAGAGCACGTCCGCCGCGACGCGTGAGCCTGCGCGCCTGTAGTCCTCGAACACCGCACCGCCCGAGCCCGTTACAGGCTCGGGCGGTGTGCGTGGTGACCGCCCCCCTGTCCGCTCGGGCAGGGTTTCGCGTTTGTCCACCACCCGGCAGCGCCGACTCGCTAGGGTCGAAAGAAGAGACCGATTCACCGGAGAAGGAAGTTGTCGCAGATGTCCAGTTTCCCGGGCCTCACCCACGTCGCGATCACCGTGTCCGACCTACCGGCCAGCACCGCCTGGTACACCGCACTGTTCGGATCAGCCCCCGTGCTCGACGAGGACGAGGAATCAGGAACCTTCCACCACACGGTGTTCGCGCTCGACGGCGGCGGGCTCTTCGGCCTCCACACGCACCCCGACAGCGGCGCTCCCGCACGTTTCGACGAACGGCAGGTCGGACTCGACCACATCGCGTTCCAGTGTTCCCCCGACGCGCTGCCCCGGTGGGTGGAGCGGCTCGACGCCCTCGGCATCGTGCACGGGGGCATCAAGACGGCGCACTACGGATCGGGCATCTCGTTCCGCGACCCCGACAACATCGCGCTCGAATTCTTTGCACCACCCGTGAGTACTTCTTAACGTCGGGCGGTTAACAAGTACTCACGGGCGGCGGAGCCGCAGGCGTCGAGCAGGGTCAGAGCGAGGGCCAGCGCACCGTCGACGGCCGCCCGGTCTGCAGCGGGCGCGGCGCTGGCCGCGGCGAACTCGGCCTGATGGTTGACGGCAGGCGCGGAGTCGATTCCGATGTAGGGGTGGATCGCGGGAATCACCTGCGAGACGTTGCCCATGTCGGTGGAGGCCCGGTTCATCAGCGAGTCCGCGCCGGTGCGGAACACGCGGCCCAGCCCCTCCGCGTGCCGGACGTACGACGCGAGCAGCGCTTCGTCGGTGCGGAACTCCGAGTACGGTTCGCTTTCCGGGGCGATAGTCAGTTCACAGCCGGTTGCGATGGCGCCGGCCTCGAAGCAGCGGGCCACCCGGGGTTCGATGCGGGCCAGTTCCTCCAGCGTCTCCGCGCGCACGTACCAGCGACCTTCGGTGCGCTGGGGAATGGCGTTGGGCGCCTCTCCCCCGCGGGTCATCATCCCGTGCACCCGCGTGCTCGACGGAAGCTGTTGCCGGAGAAGCCCGATGGCGACCTGCGCCACCGTGAACGCGTCGGCCGCGTTGACACCCCGCTCCGGGTACGCGGCGGCGTGTGCCGCCTTGCCGTCGTACCGGATGTGGCTGTGGGACACCGCGTACGGTTCGGCCCGGGCGACGTCGACCGGGCCGGGGTGGGCCATGACGGCGGCGTGGACGCCCTCGAACGCTCCGCGTTTGAGCATGTCGATCTTGCCGCCCCCGCCTTCCTCGGCGGGGGTGCCGAGCACCGACAGGGTGATGCCGAGGTCGTCGACGAGCGGGGCGAGAGCCAGCGCCGTCCCCACCGAGATGGCGGAGATGACGTTGTGCCCGCACGCGTGCCCGAGCCCGGGGAGCGCGTCGTATTCCGCGCAGACCGCGAGGTGCAGCGGTCCGGAACCGACGTGCGCGCGGAACGCGGTGGGCAGGCCGACGTACTGCTGCTCGACCGTGAAACCGGCGTCCGACAGCACCCCGGCCACCCGGACGCACGAACGTTCCTCCTCCCACGCGACCTCGGGGTGGGCGTGGAGGTCGTGCGACAGAGCCAGGATCCGGTCTTCCGCCTTCCTGGCTCCGTCACGAACCGCGGCGTCGGCGCTCACAGGTCCCCCGGCACGCCGTAGGACGGGGCGGCCGTCGGGTCGACACCACGCGCCCGGTAGTCCCGCTTCTGCGGTTCCCACACCGTCCACAGCCGGCGCAGTTCGCCGACCGGGTCGTCGTGCCAGTCGACGCGCAGATCGGTGACGGGCCAGGGCACGTCCTCGACCACCTGGATTCCCGCCGAGTGCACGGACCCCGCCTCCCCGCCGGCGGTGACGGCCGCGGTGAGTCCGTCGAGCAGTCTGCCCTCGAACGTCGGGGCCGTGCTCGACACGTAGCCGAACAGCAGCGACCGGATGACGCCTTCGTCGCGGAGCATGTTGCCGGCGACGGCGGCGCCGCTGCCCTGCGCGCTGCTGTGGATGCCCAGCGTCTGCGCGCCCGAGTGCACGGCGGTGCCGCCATCCGCATCGACGACGACGACCTGGCGGTACTCCGGGAACTTCTCGTGCGCAAGTGCGCTTTTCAGTGCGGTCTCCGCATTCGCACCCGAGGCGAGCGCGTCGAGGCCGAGCGGTCCCAGCTGCGGATTGGTCACGTTCTGGGAGGCGACGACACCGACCCCGGACCGCACGTGCAGGCAGCGTGCGGCCACGGCGGGGCTGGAGGAGCAGACGACCATCCCGAACGCGCCCCCGGAATCACGGGCGACGAGTGAGAACGTCATGAGCCGATCACTGCCGTCGCGTCGATCTCGACGAGCCATTCGGGCCGGGCGAGGGCATCGACGACGATGCCGGTGGACACGGGGTGCACACCTTTCAGCCAGCGTCCGACCACCCGGTAGACGGTCTCGCGGTACCGGACGTCCACCAGGTAGATGGTGACCTTGACGACGTCCTCGAGCCGGCTGCCCGATTCCTTCAGCAGCATCGCGATGTTCGCCATCGCCTTCTCGGCCTGGGCCTCGACGTCGCCGATTCCCACCGACTCCCGGGTGTCGAGGTCCTGACCGATCTGCCCGCGGAGATACACGACTCCGCCGGCGACGACCGCTTGCGCGAGGTCGTTGTCGAGGTTCTGTTCCGGGTACGTGTCGCGGGTGTTGAACGGGCGGATGCGGGTGTGGGTGGTCATGCCGCACCCCCGTCGACGTTGTCCGACAGCCCCGCTGCGGCCTTGACCAGCCCGAGCGGCCCGTCGAAGTCGAAGTTGCGGTAGACGGCGGCGAGCTGCGCGAACGGTGGTGACTGGGCGAAGAGCTGAAACGTCAGGCGATGTCCCGCGTAGTCGCTGTTGAGCAGGTCGCGGGCGAACGCGAGAAGCTTGCGACGGTCGTCGGCCACCCAGTTGTCGTTGATGGAGTAGAACTTCTCCAGCCACGGCGCGACGTCGGGGTCGGCGAACGTGGCGGCGTCCGGGGTGATGCAGATCTGGCCGCCGCACAGCTCGCGGGCGATGTGCATCATCGCGGGCAGCTGGCTGAGCGCCATCACCCGGCCGGTGTACAGCAGTGACTGGTTGGGCATGAGCAGGCCACCCGGGCTGGGCTCGGCGAGTGAGATGGCCGCGGTGAGGTGGGCGTTGATCGTCTCCCGGTAGCAGGCGAGCTGAGCGAGCTTCTCCTGCACCGCCTGCTGCTTCTCGAGCCCGCTCTGCTTGACGTTCCACAATGCGGATCCGATCATCAGATCGGCGAGGTGCAGCGTGCGTTGCACGAACGGGAACGCGCTGTAGCGATGCAGGGTGGAGCGGATGAACGTGGCCGCCCGGGTGTGCCGGTAGAACAGGACGTCTTCCCAGGGGATCTCGACGTTGTCGAACACGACGAGGGACTCCACCTCGTCGACCCGGTTGGCGAGCGGGTAGTCGGCGGACGGCCCGCGGCCGGCGAACCCGTTGCGGGAGATGTACTTCAGCCCCGGCGCGCCCATGTCGAGCACGAATCCGACGGCGTAGTCGGACAGTTCATTGTTTCCCCAGTTGGCAATGGTGGGTTTGGTGAACGCCTGGTTGGAGTAGGCGGCGGCGGTCTCGTACTTCGCGCCGCGCACGACGATGCCGTTGTCGGTCTCCTTCACGACGTGCAGGAGCATGTCGGGGTCCTGATCCTGCGGCGCCTTGGACCGGTCGCCCTTGGGGTCGGTGTTCGCCGACACGTGGAACGGGTCCTCCCGGACCGACCGGTCCAGGTGGCGGCGGATGTTCTCCGAGAAGCGCGGGTCGACCTCGTTGAGGACGTCCTGACCGTCGAACAGCGACCACATCTCGCCGATGGTCTCGTCACCGACGCGGGTGACCACGCCCCGGGTGTCCTCGAGGACCAGGTCGACGGCGGCGCGCTTGTCGAGCCAGTCCTGCTGCGTGCGGGGGAGCTTGTTGGCGATGGCGTTGCGTTCGCCGGATTCGGGGTCGACGTAGGTCATCGCGTCCTGCGTGGCCTCGTCGTGCGCGAGGTCGTAGATGCGTGCCCGCACGTCGACGATCGGCTTGAACATGGGGTGGTCGGCCACGTCCTTGACGCGTTCCCCGTCGACCCAGACCTCGCGGCCGTCCCTGATGGACTCCCTGTATTCGTCTCCGGTGCGGATCATTTCGTGCTCCTGGTCCTCGGCGCGGGGTGTGCGTCCGGGTAGTCGGGGAAGGTAGAAGGTTCGAATGCTGCAGGCTTGCTGTAGGTGTGGGAGGCGTACACGAGCGGTTCACCGGGGTGTGCCTCCACCGCGGCGACGCGTCCGATGTAGACGCGGTGGGTACCGGCCTCGATGACGTCGTGGACGGTGCAGTCGAACGACGCGATCGCGTCGTGGACGCGGGGTGAGCCGGATTCGGCCACGGTCCAGTGCCCGCAGGTGAAGTCCCACCGCTGCTTGCCCGGCCAGGGCCGGCCGGCGAAGGTGTCGGCGACGTGATCGTGCTGGGTGGCAAGCACATTGACGCAGAAGACACCGTTCTCGGAAATCGCGTCGTTGACCGGGCTTCGTCCGTGCAGGCAGACCAGCACCAGCGCCGGGTCGGCCGAGACGGAGCACATCGCACTCACGGTCTGGGCGGCGCGACCGCCGGGACCGTCGGTCGCGACGACGGTGACTCCGGTCGCGACAGCGCTCATGGCCATGACGAAGTTCGCGGTCGAGTTGTCCGGCATCGGTGAGGCCACCGATGTTCGGGCCGTCGTTTCGACGGCTGGGTGACGGTCAGCGATCGGCATGACGGGCTCCTTTCTGTGTGCGGTGAGCGAGGAGTTCGTGCCGTTGCACCAATCTTGAGGTCCCCGGTGAAATCTGTACAACACAGATAAGTGGCGCACTGCATAAGGAAAAGTGATGAACTGGGAACCGATGTCGATCACGGGTTCGACCAGGGATAATTCCCTACATCAGCCGATGCGGACGGGGACGATCATGACGCCACTGCAACGCTATATCGCCGAAGAGATCGCGATCGATCATGCCGACGGGCTGCTGTCCCGCCGCGAGGCGTTGCGCAGACTCGGACTCATCGGCCTCGGCGTGGCGGCGGCGTCCTCGTTGCTCGCCGCCTGTTCCACCGACAGCGACGAGTCGCCGACGTCGGCGCCGGTGACACCCGGCGGGGCGACGCCCCCGCCGCCGGGAGCGGCCGAGGCCGTCGAGACCGAAGCGGTGACGTTCCCCGGTCCGGACGGCCGCGTCCTGCAGGGCGCGTGGGCCGACGCCGCCACACCTCGCGGAGCGGTCCTCGTCATACACGAGAACAAGGGCCTGACCGACCACATCCGTTCGGTGGCAGGCCGATTCGCGGGTGCCGGCTACTCCGCGCTCGCCCTCGACCTGCTCTCGGAAGAGGGCGGGACCGCGACGTTCACCGATCAGGCGCAGGCCACCGCCGCGCTGGCCACCGTGCCGCCGGCACGCTTCGTCGCCGACATGAAGGCCGGGATCGACGAACTCGGGCGTCGGGTGCCGGACGAGAAGATGGCGGCGGTCGGGTTCTGCTTCGGCGGCGGGATGGTGTGGCAACTCCTCGCGTCCGGCGAGCCGCGGCTGGCGGCGGCAGTCCCCTTCTACGGTCCCCTGCCCGAGGGCGCCGACTTCTCCGGGTCGAAGGCCGCGGTCCTCGCCATCTACGCGGAACTGGACGCCCGAGTGAACGCGTCCCGCGACGCCGCGGCCGCCGCACTCGCGAAGGCGGCGCTACCGCACGAGATCGTCACGGTTCCGGGTGCCGATCACGCGTTCTTCAACGACACCGGGCCCCGCTACAACGCGACCGCGGCAGCCGAGGCCTACGAACGTGTCCTCGCCTGGTTCGGCGAATACCTGGGGTGAGGCGGGCGCATCAGCAGTGCGGCCACGAGGAAGCAAACCGCGCCCACGAACGTGCCCAGATCGGCGACCGCCGCGTTCTTCAGCGCGTCGGTGCCGGGCACGATGTACGCGCCGACCGCGGACACACCGAACGCCACCGACCCGATCATGTTCAGCCAGGTGCTGCGCCAGTTGCGGGCATGCGGATCCCACAGCTTGTCGGTTTCGGTGGTGGCCACCACCGCCAGACCGCTGGCGACGAGGAACGCCGTCGACCCGAAGAGGTCGGGACTCCACCCCCACACCCGGTCCTGTTCGACGGTGAGGCTCTGGATCAGCACGACCCCGGTACTCACGTTGAACAGCAGGGTGCCGACGAACTGGATCAGCGCCGCCCACCAGTCGTAGCGTTCGACCGTCGCGGATTCCTCCCCGGGCACCGGCCTGCCGCTGAGCCGCAACTGGATGAATCCGGCGGTCGTGAAGAACAGCGATCCGACGAAGTAGGTGATGTTGTCGATCTCGGGGCCGACCGCCTGCCCGTACACCCGCGTGGCCGCCATCCCGAACAGGAAGGAGCCGATGACGAATCCCCAGGACTCCCGGCGCAGCCGGAGCGTTCGGCGAGGTCCGGACGAGGTGTGGTCACTCGACACCGTGACGTCACCCCCTCACCGGTCGGCAGGGTCTCAGACTCTCCGAAGACACGTACCGGGTCAAGGTCGGAGGCCGAAATTCGGCTGCGCGTCCACGTGGGGTGTGCCAGTGTCGGGGAATGACGACGACCACCGCCGGCATCACGATCAGAACGGCGACCGAACAGGACTGGCCGAAGATCACCCTGCTCAACGAGATCTGCTTCGTGACACCGCAGAACGAGGAGTTCACCGCCCACTGGAGGCAACTCGTCAGCGGCGCGCCGCCGATCATCGCGGTCGACGAGGACGCGGTGGTCGGCGCCACCATGGACATCCCCATGACCGTCACCGTTCCCGGTGGCGAGGGCGTTCCCGCGGCGGGCGTCACCGCGGTGACGGTCGCGCCCACCCATCGACGCCGCGGTCTCCTTCGCGCGCTCTACGCCGAACATCACGACCGCATCCGGACGTCGGGGGTCCCGCTGTCGCTCCTCACGGCCAGTGAGGGCGGGATCTACGGACGCTTCGGGTACGGGCCCGCAACCATCGAGACCACGTCGAGCATCGACCGCCGATTCGCCGTGCCGCATCCGAAGGCACCGGATCCGGGTGGTGTGCGGATGGTCCATCCGGCGGAGGCCCGGGCCGCGTTCACCGACGTCTACGACCGCTGGCAACGGGTGACCCCGGGGGCGCAGGTCCGGCCCGAAATCGTGTGGAATCGGATCTTCGCCGACCGTGAGAGCGAGCGCGGCGGCGGCACAAGCCTGTTCGGGCTCGTGCACGACGACGGTTACGTGCTCTACCGTCGCGTGTCCGGCGACAACGGAACCGTCGCCCGGGTGGAGGAGATCCGCACGGTCACGCGGGACGCGCACGCCGCGGTGTGGCGGGCACTGCTCGGCCTGGACCTCGTGCGGCGCATCGAAGCGCACCTCACCCCCGAGGACCCACTGCCGTATCTGCTGACCGACGGCCGGCTGGTGCGCACCACCTCGCGCCACGACGAGCTGTGGGTCCGGATCATGGACGTGCCCGCCGCGCTCGAGGCCCGCAGGTACCGAACAGACTTCGACGTCGTGATCCAGGTCGACGACGGATTTTTGGACGCCGGCGGGCGGTTCGCGCTGACCGTGCGGGACGGCACCGCGATGTGCACCCCGACCGACTCCACCCCGCAGGTGGTGCTCGACCTGGACGTGCTGGGCAGCCTGTATCTCGGCGCCCACCGGGCACGCACCTTCGCGGCCGCGAACCGGCTGCAGGCCGCGGACCCCGGCGTCCTCGACCGTGTCGATCACGCCTTCGGCGCCGACCGCGACGCCCAGATGGGGTGGCCGTTCTAGCGGGCCGAACCCGCCTGTTTCGCGAACACGGCCCGCGCCCGTTCGGCGACGGCCCGGGCCCGCGCCGTGCTCCGCACACCCTTCAGCCGGGCGAGTACCACGGGGAGGCCGGGAACGTCGTCGGCGATGGGCAGCGTCGCGACCCGTCCGCCGTCGTAGGTCCGGCCCTCGGCGGGCCGCTGGTTGAGGATCGAGAAGCCGTGGCCGCGGGCGACGAGTCCGCGCACCGTTTCGTAGCTCGCCGAGCGGTACCGGACCACCGGCGTGACCCCCGCCGCCGACAGCATCGCCAGGAAGTAGTCGCGGCTGCTCGGCAGGTCCAGCAACACCATGGGTTCGCCCTCGAGGTCGGCGAGGGTGATCGCGTCGTGTCCCGCCAGCCGGTGGTCCGGCGGAAGGATGACGTGCGGCCTGGCGACCCCGAGCGTTTCCGTCTCCATGTCGTCGCCCAGCGCGAGGTCGTAGGTCAGGGCCAGTTCTGCGGTGCCGTTGCGCAGCGCCGCCCGCACCGCCTCCGCCTGCGTCTCGACGACCTCGACCTCCAGGTCGGGGTGCTGATCGCGCAGGTCCGAGATCAGTGTCGGGAGGATGAACGGGGTGAGGGTGACGAAGCAGGCCAGGCGCACCGTTCCCCGCACGTTGTCCTCGTGACCGCGGGCCGCGTCGAGAACCTCACCGAGGTGGGCGAGGACGCTGCGGGTGTCGCGGAGCATCTCCTCCCCCGCCGCGGTGAGGACCAGTCCGCGGGACCGTTGCCGGATGAAGAGCTGGGTGCCGATCTGATGCTCGAGTTGGGAGATCGCCGAGGAGACCGCCGACTGCGCGACCATCAGTTCGTCGGCGGCCTTCGTCATGCTGGAGAAGTTCGCGGCCTCGACGAAATACCTCAGTTGGGTGAACGTCACGTCGGGTCGTCGTTGCATGCGCTCTCCTCGGGATCTGAGGCCACCAGGATTGCAGGTCTCCGACCGGGGAGCCACCCACGACACACGCGGCGGACGCGACACCGTCAGCGGATGTCGGCGTTCACGAGGTCGGGATCCGGCTGCGATCCGGGGCCGTCTTCCCGGGTGGGGCGCGGGCCACTCGCGGACCGCACGGATGTGCCGCGCACGTATCCGACGGCGCCGAGTAGCGCGAGCACGGCCAGCGTCCCGAGGGTGAACAGTTCGAACGTCCCCTGGCTCACTCCCCAGATCTCCTCGAAGTCGTAGTCCAGGCCGAACACCGATTCCAGGGTGCCCGGGAAGACCGCCACCCAGGAGCCGAGCAGCACCCACGCGAAGCACAGGATGCCGAGGACGCGGAAGCCCGCGTTTCCGGTGGGAACCCGGAAAGGCCGCACGACGTCCGGGAAACGCGTGCGCAGGCGGACCGCCGACGGGATGACGATCAGGTAGCTGAGCAGGAACGTCGAGATCGAGATGGTGAGCACGACCGCGAAGATGGAGCCGCCGGATCCGGTGATCTGCATGGCCGCGACCATGAAGACGGTGGCGACGACTCCGGACAGGAAGTTGACGCGCACCGGCGTTCCGAGACGCGGATGGAAGCGGCCGAAGAACCCGCCGAAGAACGCACCGTCGGCCGCGGCCATCGCCTGCATGCGGTCGCTGATGATCATCCACGCCGCACCCTGGGTCATCAGGATCACCGCGAAGATCACCCCGGTCACGGTCAGCATGGCGGGTGCGGCGGGACCGTAGACGCTGTACACGGTCGCGACCGCCTCGAGGAGTCCGCCGACGCCGGTGATGTCGTCCGCGGGTACGACGAGCAGGATGGCGAAGATCGGCAGCAGGTAGGACGCGGCGGCGATGGCGCAGGCGCGGGCGATCGAGATCGGGACGTCGCGGGCGGGGTTCTTCATCTCCCCGGCCGCGCTGTTGCCGGATTCGAAACCGAGGTAGGAGAACAGCAGCAGCGGCGTCACACCGAGGAGCCCGGTCAGAGTGGGGCTGAAGTCGCCCGCGGAGATGCCGGCGAAGCCATTCTTCGCGGCGTAGATGCCGGTGGTGACGAGGAAGAACAGCAGGAAGACGATCTTGAGGAACGCACCGACCGTCGGAATCCACTTGCCGCGAGCCAGACTCACGACGGCGGCGAGCACCGTCAGCCAGATGAAGACGAGCTTGAACAGGTAGTCCGTCACCGATCCTTCCTCGAACGCGGTGACGTAGTGGTTCCAGGTCTCCGCGGCGATGAACGCCATGGACCCGCCGACCCACACGGGCTGAGTCACCCACGTCAGCAGCGATGCGAGGGCGGCGAGGGGCCGGCCGAACGCTCTCCGGACCCACACGTAGACCCCGCCCTCGCCGGTGAACGTGCTGCCGATCTCGGCGAAGATGAGGCCGTACGGCAGCAGGAAGAACACCGCGAGAACCAGTGCCCACGTGAACGTCTCCGCGCCGAAGGTGGAGACCTGACCGAGAACCTCGACCGACACCACCGCCGCGACGATGAGGAAGACGATGTCGAAACGGCCGAGTGACTTCTGGAGATGTTGTGTCTGTTCGTCCGCTAGGGCGGTGGGGGTGTTGTCGCTCATCGATCGTGCCTCTCACGTTGCAGTGATGCCGGTCACTACTCTCGTCCGGACCCGGCAAATCTGTACAGCACAAAGATCCGGGGTACTGCATCAGTTCTCCAGATGCGGATGCCGCTGGGTTGGCATCTGAATAACTGATGCAGTGGCACGGAAAGATCCTGTTGACTGTTGTGGTCGCGCGGACCGACGATTCTGGCACTGCACGAACCGAACAGCGTGAGGAACCCACCGTGCGTGATCCGCGATACGACATCCTTTTCGAACCGGTCAAGATCGGACCGGTCACCGCCCGCAACAGATTCTTCCAAGTCCCGCACTGCAACGGCATGGGCTACCGGGATCCCTCCGGGGAGGCGTACATGCGGCGCGTCAAGGCCGAGGGCGGCTGGGCCGTCGTCTGCACCGAGCAGGTCGAGATCCACCCCACCTCGGACATCGGCCCGTTCATCGAACTGCGCCTGTGGGACGACCAGGACCTGCCCGCCCTGACCCGGATCTCCGAGAAGATTCACGAGGGCGGCTCCCTCGCCGGCATCGAACTCGCCCACAACGGCCTGAACAGCCCCAACCTGATCAGCCGCGAGACCCCGCTCGGCCCGCAGAATCTGCCCGTCGTCTCCTGGAACTACGACCCCGTCCAGGCCAGGGCGATGACCAAGTCGGACATCGCCGACCTCCGGCACTGGCACAAGGAGGCGGTGCGCCGGTCGCTGAAGGCCGAATACGACATCGTGTACGTGTACGCCGGGCACGCGATCGGCGGCCTGCACCACTTCCTGTCCCGCCGCTACAACAACCGGACGGACGAGTACGGCGGCAGCCTGACCAACCGGGTTCGCCTGCTCCGCGAGATCCTCGAGGATTCACGCGAGGTCGCCGACGGGAAGGCCGCCGTAGCGTGCCGCATCTCGGTCGACGAACTCCTCGGCGACGAGGGGATCACCCGCAGCGAGATCGAGGACGTGATCGGCCTGCTCGGCGAGACCCCCGATCTGTGGGACTTCGTGCTGGGCAGCTGGGAGGACGACTCCGTCACGTCGCGGTTCGGTCCCGAGGCGGAGCAGGAACCATACGTACGCGGTCTGAAGCAGCTCACCACGAAACCCGTCGTCGGCGTCGGCCGCTTCACCTCGCCCGACACGATGCTGCATCAGGTCAAGAGCGGAATCCTCGACTTCATCGGGGCGGCCCGCCCCTCGATCGCCGACCCGTACCTTCCCCGCAAGATCGAGGAGGGGAACCTCGAGGACATCCGGGAGTGCATCGGCTGCAACATCTGCGTGTCCGGCGACTTCACCATGTCGCCGATCCGCTGCACCCAGAACCCGACGATGGGCGAGGAGTTCCGGCGCGGCTGGCACCCGGAGCGAATCAAGGTCCGCTCGACCGATTCGAGCGTCCTCGTCGTCGGCGCCGGCCCCGCCGGACTCGAGGCGGCCCGCGCGCTCGGGCAACGCGGCTACCACGTCAGCCTCGCCGAGGCGAGCAGGCAACTCGGCGGCCGCGTGACCCGCGAGTCCAGGCTTCCCGGACTGTCCGCGTGGATCCGCGTGGTCGACTACCGCGAACAGCAACTCCGCAAGCTCCCCGACGTGGACGTGTTCATGGAGAGCGAGATGACCGCCGACGACGTCATCGAGAACGACTTCCACCACGTGGTCGTCGCGACGGGCTCGCACTGGCGCCGCGACGGCGTCGGCCGGTGGCACACCCACGCCGTCCCCGTCGACGAGCACGCCGACGTCCTGACCCCCGACGACGTAATGGCGGGGCTCCGCCCCCGGGGCAACAAGGTCGTGCTCTTCGACGACGACCACTACTACCTCGGTGCGGTCGTCGCCGAACTCCTCGCCAAGGAGCGATTCGACGTCACCCTGATCACGCCGGCCGCGCACGTGTCGCAGTGGACGACGAACACCATGGAAGTGGTCCGAATCCGCAAGCGAATCATCAAGGCCGGTGTGCACGTTCAGGTGAACCGCGCCGTCACCGCGGTCACCCCCCAGGGCGTCCGCACCGTGTGCGCGTTCACCGGCGACGAGCAGTTCGTCGACGCGGACGGCGTCGTCCTCGTCACCGCCCGACTCCCACACGACGGGTTGTTCCACGAACTGCACTCCCGCGAATCCGAATGGGCCGACGCCGACCTGCGCAGTGTCCGCGGCATCGGCGACGCCTGGGCGCCGTCCACCATCGCGGCGGCGGTCTGGTCCGGGCACCGGTACGCCGAGGAACTCGACGAACCACCCGCCCCGGGTCCGGTCGCCTTCCGACGCGAAGTCACCGGACTGTCCATCGAACCCGTCGAGAAATTCTCCGTCCCCCCGCTCGCCAACGCACAGAACTGAGGAACACCATGACCGCAGTGCACCCGATCCCGACCGACGCCCGGAACATCGCGGCGATGACGCCCAGCGCCTACGTCACCGCGGACACGCTCCGGGCGGGCGATCCGAAGGAACACGAAATGGTTCACCTGAGCAGCGGTGACGAGAAGTTCACCGTCGGCTCGTGGCGCGCCGAGCCGTATCGCGAGTACATCGAGTCCTACCCGGGCGACGAATACACCCGGGTGCTGGAGGGTTCGGTGACGCTGACAGCGGACGACGGCGTCTCGCACACCTTCGGACCCGGCGACGCGTTCACCCTGACCAGGGGGTGGCGCGGCGAGTACCGCGTCGACGAGCCCCTGCTCAAACAGTTCGCCATCTATGTTCCCTGATCGCACACCACCACTTTCGAGCCCGAGGGATGACGATGCCTGATCCGACCACACTCGACGACTGGACCCGGCTCGCCGCGACAATCACGCCGCGCCGGGAGCTTTTCATCGACGGCGCGTTCCGTCCCGCCAAGTCGGACGAGACGTACGACTCGATCAACCCGGCCACCGGTGAGCTGCTGGCACGGGTGGCGGCCGCGGACGCCCCGGACGTCGACGCCGCGGTGCGGTCTGCGCGCGAGGCGTTCGACTCGGGCGTCTGGTCGCGGAGCCCGGCGTCCCACCGCAAGCGGGTCCTGCTCCGGCTCGCCGAGCTGATCCTCGAACACCGGCACGAGCTCGCCCTGCTCGACTCCCTCGACATGGGCAAGCTCGTCGTGGAGGCGCTGACCGTCGACGTCCCCTCGGCCGCCGAGCTTTTCAGGTTCTACGCCGAGGCCCTCGACAAGATCGGCGGGGAGATCGCGCCCACCGATCCCGGGAGTCTCGCGCTCGTCTCCCGCGAACCCCTCGGGGTCGTCGGGGCGGTGGTCCCATGGAACTTCCCACTCGACCTCGCGGTGTGGAAGCTGGCGCCGGCCCTCGCAGCGGGCAACAGCGTCGTCCTCAAACCCGCCGAGCAGGCTCCGCTGTCGGTGCTGCGGCTGGCCGAGCTCGCCGCCGAGGCGGGCCTGCCCGACGGCGTCCTGGGCGTCGTCCCCGGGTTCGGCGCCACCGCCGGGGCGGCGCTGGGCCTGCATCCCGACGTCGACGTTCTCGCCTTCACCGGCTCGACCGCGACCGGGAAGCGGTTCCTCCGGTATGCGGCGGACTCGAATCTGAAGCAGGTCTGGCTCGAATGCGGAGGCAAGAGTCCCAACCTGGTGTTCGCGGACGCCGATCTCGACGACGCGGTGGAGAAGGCGGTCTTCGGCGCGTTCTACAACCAGGGCGCGGTGTGCTCGGCCAACTCCCGGTTGCTGGTCGAGGAGTCGGTGGCCGAACAGGTGACCGCGGCCCTCGTCCGCCGGGCGTCGTCGATCCGCCCCGGCAATCCGCTCGATCCCGCCTCCACGCTGGGTGCGATCGTCGACGAGAACCACGCTCGCACCGTCGCGGGGTTCATCGACCGGGCCCGGTCCGAGGGCCGGGTGTTGCTGGGCGGCAACAGGACCACCGTCGACGGCCGCGGGTCCTTCGTCGAGCCGACGATCTTCGCGGACGTCGCACCCACCGCCGAGGTGGTGACCCGGGAGGTGTTCGGACCCGTCCTCACCGTCCAGACGTTCACCGGCGAGGCCGACGCCGTCCGGATGGGTAACGACAGCATCTACGGCCTGGCCGCCTCGGTGTGGACCGAGAACGTGAACCGGGCGCACCGCGTCTCCGCGGCACTGCGGGCGGGGACCGTCTCCGTCAACACCGTCGACGCCATCAGCGCGCAGACCCCGTTCGGCGGGTTCAAACAGTCCGGGTTCGGCCGCGACCTCTCCCTGCACGCGATGGACAAGTACACCGGACTGAAGACGACGTGGATCCGGCTGCGGCAGTGAGCGTCACGACACCGGGTTGAGCTCCCGACCTCGCCGGGCGAATGTACCCGTCGGCGCTGCCGAGGCGCCCGAAGGTACATTCGCCCCGAAACGTGGCACCCCACATGGGCACGTCGAGCCGCTAAGCTGGCGCCATGTTTGCCCTCGTCCCTTCGGAACCCGATCCTCGATTACGTTGTGTCACAGCATTTCATGGCCACACCTCCACGATTCCGCCGATCACCGTCCGCCGGCTCGATGCGGGCGACTGGGGGTCGGTGCTCCGGATCTATTCGGAGGGCATCGCCGGCGGGCTGGCCACTTTCGACACCGAGACCCCGACACGGTCGGAACTGGACGCGCGCTGGCTGGGCGGGCACCGCTGGGTGGCGGAGGTGGACGGGACGGTCGCCGGATGGGCGGCCCTGTCCCCCGTGTCCTCGCGGCGCTGCTTCCGCGGGGTGGCCGAGAACTCCGTGTACACGGACAGGGAGTTCCGCGGCGCGGGCGTCGGGACCGCGCTGATGCGGCGGCTCATCGACGAGGCGGACTTCTCGGGCATCTGGACGCTCCAGGCCTCGGTGCTGGCCGTGAACACCGGGTCCATCGCGCTGCACCACGCGGTCGGCTACCGGACGGTCGGGGTACGGCGTCGGCTCGCGCAGATCGACGGCGTCTGGCACGACAGCGTGCTGCTCGAGCGCCGCCGGGAGACCTGACACCACGACGAAGCGGGCATACCGTGGAGGGATGCTCCCCGTCATCGACCTCGCCGAACTGGACACTCCGGCCGGGCGGGAACGGCTGCGGGAGATCACCCACCACGTGGGGTTCTTCTACCTCGACGGGCACGGCGTCGACCGCGAACTGCTCGACCGCGTGTTCACCGTCGCGAGGGAGTTCTTCGCCCTGCCCGAGGCCTCCAAGCAGTCGATCGCCATGCTGAACAGCCCCCATTTCCGTGGCTACAACCGGGTGGGCGGCGAACTGACCAACGGCGAGACCGACTGGCGGGAACAGATCGACATCGGCCCCGAGCGGCAGCCGATCCCCGGTGCCGCCCGCTACCTGCGACTGCAGGGTCCCAATCAATGGCCCGCGGATCTCCCCGACCTCGAGAAGACGATCGAGGCCCTCGACGCCGCACTCGCCGACGTCGGGATGCGACTGCTGCGGCACTGGGCCGCGTCACTCGACGCCGATCCGGCGATCTTCGACGACGCATTCGCGCACGCCCCCGCCACGCTGATCAAGGTCGTCCGCTATCCGGAACGGCCGAGCGCCGACCACACCGGAGAGCAGGGCGTCGGCGCCCACAAGGATTCCGGCGTGCTGACGATGCTGCTCCTCGAACCCGGGTCGTCGGGACTCCAGGTGGAAACCGAGACCGGCGACTGGATCGACGCGCCCGCCCGCGCCGGCTCGTTCGTGGTGAACATCGGCGAACTGCTCGAGGTCGCGACCGGCGGGTACCTGAGGGCCACCCGGCACCGCGTGCTCACCCCGGCCGGTGCGCCCGAGCGACTGTCCGTGCCGTACTTCCTCAATCCTGCCCTCGACGCCACCGTCCCGACCATCGGGCTGCCGCCGCACCTGGCCGAACGTGCCCGCGGCATCGAACTCGATCCGGCGAATCCGCTCTATCGCACGTACGGCGAGAACGCGTGGAAGAGCCGCACCCGCGCGCACCCCGACGTCTACGCCCGCTGGTATCCGGGCGAGGCCGAACCGGAGTAAACGCGCGCCGCCACCGGGAGTATTGTTCCCGCAGTGTTGTTCCTGACCTCTCGGCGCTACGTCGACCTCCGCCTGCAGGCGAGCGCAATCTGTCCGCGCTCGCGCTGACGCACCTCTCCACTCAGGACTCTCTCTCGCCGTATCCGCCCCACCGGGCGACGTTCCACGGCCCCATGCGAAAGGCACACCCATGCCCAGTCCCGCGCTGTCCACGCGCGCCGAGACCACCTCTCGACGCCGTCTACCCCAGTGGGCCACATCCTTCGGCCCCCAGATCGTCACCGGGCTCGTCGTCGGCGTCATCCTCGGACTCGTCGCCCGCGCCATGCCCGTCGCCGCCGACGGCAACGAGAACTGGCTCGTCGGAACCGTCCACACCATCGGCTCCAGTTACGTGAAACTCCTTACCGTCGCGGTGATCCCGCTGGTGTTCACGGCCATCGTCAGTTCGATCGCCAACCTGCGCGAGGTGGCGAACGCCGCGCGCCTCGCGGTCCAGACACTGCTGTGGTTCGCGATCACCGCGTTCATCGCCGTCGTCATCGGGATCGTCATCGGACTCGTCACCCAGCCCGGATCCCACACGACCGTCACCGGCGCCGGCAAGGAACCGGCCACCACCGGCTCGTGGTGGGCGTTCGTCACGGGCCTCGTGCCCAGCAACTTCCTCGGCCTGAACGCGAAGACCACCCTCACCGAGGGCGCCGCCAGCACGTCGCTGAGTTTCAACGTGCTGCAGTTGCTCGTCGTCGCGGCCGCGATCGGCATCGCCGCACTGAAGGTCGGGGCCAAGGCCGAACCGTTCCTGCAGTTCAACGCGTCACTGCTCGCGATCGTGCAGAAGGTGCTGTGGTGGATCATCCGCCTCGCACCGATCGGGACCGCCGCGCTGATCGCGAACGCCGTCGCCACCTACGGCTGGGACGCCATCGGCTCGCTCGGCTGGTTCACCGCCGCCGTCTACATCGGCCTGGCCATCGTGTTCCTCGTCGTCTACCCCGTCCTGATCCGCGCGCACGGACTGTCGGTGCGCGCCTTCTACTCCGGCGTCTGGCCTGCCACGCAGCTCGGCTTCGTCTCCCGTTCGTCGATCGGCACCCTGCCCCTCACCGAGCGGGTCACCGAACGCAATCTCGGTGTCCCCCGCGAGTACGCGTCGTTCGCGGTGCCGCTCGGGTCGACCACCAAGATGGACGGCTGCGCTGCCATCTATCCCGCGATCGCCGCGATCTTCGTCGCCGAGTTCTACGGTGTGCCTTTGTCGTTCACCGACTACCTGCTGATCATCGTGGTCTCCGTGATCGGATCCGCGGCCACCGCGGGCACCACCGGCGCCACCGTCATGCTGACGCTCACGTTGTCGACGCTGGGACTGCCCCTCGCCGGTGTGGGCCTGCTGCTCGCCGTCGAACCGATCGTCGACATGGGCCGCACCGCGGTCAACGTCACCGGGCAGGCTCTCGTCCCGACGATCGTCGCGAAGCGGGAAGGCATCCTCGACGAAGCCCGCTACAACGCCGAACGGACCGGCGACCCGTTCGAGGACGACGAACCGGTCGCCGCGAAGTAGCGAAATAGTCGACGAGGGCCTTCCGCACGTGGAAGGCTCTCGTCATGGCCGACCTCGACGCGATCAAACGACGGATCGTCATGCAATTCCAGCGGCACGTCGCCAACCCGCTCTCCAGGCGACTGTCGAGCCAGACGCTCCTCGAGACCACCGGCCGCGTCAGCGGGCAGCCCCGCGTCACGCCCATCGGCGGCCGGCGCACGGGCACCGAGTTCTGGCTGGTGTCCGAGTTCGGTGAACGGTCGAACTACATCCGCAACATCCGCGCGAACAATGCCGTTCGGCTGCGGATCCACGGCAGGTGGCATACGGGTACCGCGACGCTGCTCCCCGACGACGACGCCCGCGCCCGGTTGGCGCAGCTTCCCCGGATGAACAGCGTCGCGGTCCGGGCCGTCGGCACCGACCTCCTGACCGTCCGCATCGACCTCACCGACTGAGGTCAGCCCACAAACGCCCACGGAATAGTTACCCGCACCCGCAATAGCGTCCGCATCTGACCAATGTCCGTGCATCTCCGAGCGGGGCCCAGCGTCCTGGCCAGGTGTGATGTTCGCAACTCGTCGTTCGGCTGCACGCTCGGCGCGGATTTGGTACCGCTCGTCGGCTGCGGATCGAGCTACTTGCTCTCGAGACTTAGCCTCGGCTAATCTGCGATTTCGCGCGGACCTGCGATAGCTCCGCATCTCAGACAACGACGTCTGCCTCACCGGCGTATCGGTTCGGGGCCGGTTCTCTGCCGTGATCCTCTCGCCGACGCCACCCGTGCGCCCAGCACGGCCCCATATTCGGCGAGTATCGCGAGGAGACAGTCGGTTGAACACGAGTGCCACCGAGTCCGGCCTGTACGACAGGACGCTCGACAAGAGCAGCTGCGGCGTGGGCTTCATCACCCGCAAGGACGGCATTCAGACCCATGACGTCCTCACCCGGGGCCATCAGGCCCTGTGTGCTGTTCCTCACCGCGGTGGCATGTCGGCGGAGGGTGTCGGCGACGGCGCCGGTGTCTGCGTCGACTTGTCGGTGCCGTTCTTCCGCACGCTGACCGGTCAGGACGACCTCGAGGCCGGCCGATTCGGTGTCGGCAACTTCTTCCTCCCCACCGACGTGGCGTTCCACGGCGACGCGGAGGCCGTCATCGAGCGGGCTCTCGCCGATCAGGGTTTGCGGGTGCTGCTCGAGCGTGACGTGCCCGTCGACGCGACCGTGCTCCGGCCCGCCGCGATCCGGCACCAACTGCCGATCCGGCAGTGGGTGTTCACCGCGCCCGACGCGTGCGCCGACGAGACCGAGTTCGACCGTCGCATCCACGACGCCCTGCTCGCGATCGAGGCCGTCGCGTACACCCAGCCTGATCTGGCCGGGCTGTACCCGCTGTCGCTGAGCGCCCGCACCCAGGTGCTCAAGGGCCGCCTCAACTCGAACGAGGTGATGCCCTACTTCCAGGACCTCGTCGACCCGGCGCACGCCATCCACACCCTGTACTTCCACACCCGGTTCTCGACGAACACCGACCCGCACCCGACGATGGCGCAGCCGTTCCGTCTGATGGCGCACAACGGCGAGCTCAACACGGACAAGAAGAACCGCCTGTCCGAGACGGCGCTCGCTCGTGCCCGGAACCGGGAGATCGTCCGCCCGCACGGCCAGTCCGACAGTTGCCGCCTGGACCAGACGCTGCAGAGCCGGGTGGTGGAGGACGGTCTCGACCTGGTGACCGCGGTGGTGTCGATGATGCCGCCCGCGTGGGAGAACGACTCCACCCTGTCGTCCGAGGTCCGGGCGATGCTCGAGTACTTCTCGCTGTACGAGGAGAAGAACGACGGCCCGGCGGCGCTGATCTTCGGTGACGGCACCGTCGTCGGCGCCCGGCTCGACCGGCTCGGACTGCGTCCGCTGCGCTCGGTGGAGACGGACGAGTACCTGTGCGTCACGTCCGAGGCCGGACAGATCGACTTCGACCCCGAGACGGTCCTGCACCGCGGACGCATCGAGGCCGGCGGAATGCTGTACTTCGACCACCGTGAGGGCCGCTCGTACTCCACCGACGAGGCACTCGAGCTGCTCGCCTCCCGGAACGACTACCCGACGCTCGTCGCGGAGGCTCGCCGGACCATCGAGGCGCTGCCCGAGGTCGAGGCCGAGCCGGGACCGCTGCGGTACAACGGCGACCTCGAGCGCACCCAGCGCTACGTCGCGTACTCGCACAACCAGGAAAGCTTCAAGTTCATGATGGACCCGATGCTCGCGTCGGGTCAGGAGAAGATCTCCGCGATGGGCTACGGCAACGCCATCAACGCGCTCTCCGATCAGGAAGGCGGGGTGGCCAAGTACTTCTCGCAGCGTTTCGCTCAGGTCACGAACCCTTCGCTCGACAGCATCCGCGAGGCCGACGGCATGACGCTGCGCGTCGCGCTGGGCGCCAAGCCGAACAGCGGGGCGCGGTCGGCGCCGCAGATCGTGGTGCCGTCGCCGATCCTCACCCACATGGACATGCTGCGGATCCGCAAGCAGTCCGAGACGCCGGTGCAGCGTTTCCCGATGCTGTACACCCCCGACCACGGTGACTCCGCCGCCAACGCGGCCGCACTCGAGGCCGCGGTCGACGGGCTGTGCGACGAGGTGGAGTCGTTCGCGCGCGAGCAGGGCGGCATCGCGATCGTCACCGACCGCCACGTGGCCACCGACCGCGCCGCGCTGCCGATGATCGTGGCGATCTCCGCTGTCAACCAGCGGCTGATCGAGGAGGGCCTGCGCCTGCGGGTGTCCGTCGTCGCGGAGAGCGGTCAGATCTCGTCGTCGCACCACGTGGCCGCCGCCCTCGGTTTCGGCGCCGCCGCGATCTACCCGCTCGCCGTCCGTCTGCGCGCCGAGGAGAAGTTCGCCGACGAGGCGGATGTGGCGTTCAAGCGGTTCGCGAAGGCCGCCGAGAAGTCGCTGATGAAGACGATGGGCCGGGTCGGCCTGTGCACCGCCGAAAGCTACATCGGCGGCGAGTTCTTCGAACCCAACTACCTCGACACCGACGACCGGGTGCTGCGCCGCTACTTCGCGAACGTGAAGACGCCGGTGGGTGGTGTCGGGTTCGCCGTCATCGCGCAGGCCGTCGCCGACTGGCACCAGCGCGCCCTGACGGTCACCGGGGAGAAGGACGTCCCGCTGCTCGGTCTGTTCAAGGAGCGCGCGGAAGGCGCCGGTCACTCGTACGGCACGGCGGCCGTGCGTGGCTTCGTCGACCTCACCGAGGAGCCCATCTCGTTCGACACGGCGGGCACGCAGGACCACACGGAATCGCTGCGACTGCTGCCGTTGAACCGGCTCGAGGACGCGTTCGGTCTCGACGACGACGCCTACCGCAACGCCGGCTTCCAGAAGCTGACACCCGAGGCGATCGACCGCTTCGAGATCACCCCCGGCTACCGCGCGTTCGCGCGGACGATGGCCGAGGAGCGCACCCGTCGTCCCGCAGCGCTGCGCGACGTGCTGGATCTGCCTGCGGACGTCACGTTCCTCACCACGGCAGCCGAGTTCCGCAAGCAGATGGGCCGCTTCTCCCGCAAGGGCAACAACAGCTTCGCGGTGCGCGGACTCGAATCCGAGGCCCTCGGCGAGGACCGGTTCCGGTTGCGGCTCACCGGCCCCCACGCGGGCGAGGCCCGTGTGCTGGCGGCGCTCGGCGAGTCGCTGGCGATGCGGTTCGGCGACGACCTCCTCGAGCACAGCGTGGACGGCGATGCCCTGCTCGTGCGCACGTCCGGTGAGGCGCTGCGATGTCTGTCGCTGCTGCGCACCGCTCCGGCGAGCCTGCCGATCGAGCAGGTGCAGAAGGCCAGCGAGATCACCCCGTTCCTCACGTCCGGCGCCATGAGCCACGGTGCGTTGAACTCCAACGCGCACGAGGCCGTCGCGCACGGCACCAACATGGTCGGCGGCATGTCGAACAGCGGTGAGGGCGGCGAGCACATCTCGCGCTACGGCACCATCCGCGGTTCCCGGATCAAGCAGTTCGCGTCCGGCCGCTTCGGTGTGTGGGCCGGGTATTTGGCCGACCCGATGCTCGAGGAACTCGAGATCAAGATCGCGCAGGGCGCCAAGCCGGGCGAGGGCGGGCAGCTGCCCGCACCCAAGGTGACCGTCGAGATCGCGGCCGCGCGTGGCGGCACCCCCGGTGTCGAACTCGTCTCTCCCCCACCGCATCACGACACGTACTCCATCGAGGACCTCGCGCAGCTGATCCACGACTGCAAGGCGGCGCGGGTCCGCGTCATCGTCAAGCTCGTGTCCTCGGAGGGCATCGGCACCATCGCGGTGGGTGTCGCGAAGGCCGGCGCCGACGTCATCAATGTCGCGGGCAACACCGGCGGCACCGGTGCCGCGGCGGTGACCAGCCTCAAGTACGCCGGACGTTCGGCGGAGATCGGTGTCGCCGAGGTTCATCAGGCGTTGTGCGCCAACGGGTTGCGGCAGAAGGTGCTGCTCCGTTGCTCCGGGGCGCACCAGACGGCGAGCGACGTGGTGAAGTCGGCGCTGCTCGGCGCCGACAGCTTCGAGTTCGGCACCACCGCGCTGATGATGCTCAAGTGCGTCATGGCCAAGAACTGCAACATCAAGTGCCCGGCCGGTCTGACCACCAATCCCGAACTGTTCGACGGTGATCCGCGGGCGATGGCGCAGTACCTGCTGAACATCGCGCACGAGACCCGCGAGGTGCTGGCCGAGCTGGGGATGTCCTCGCTGCGCGAGGCCCGGGGCCGCTCCGATCTGCTGCAGCTCCTCGACCACCCGTCGAGCGTCGGCCAGCTCGACCTGCGCGCGATGCTCGCCGTGGTCGAGGAAGTGACCATCGGCGATCCGGTGTACCTGGAGAAGGACTACACCCTCGACGACGGCTGGCTCGTGCAGCTGCGCGCCGCACTGGTCGAGCAGGGCGAGGCCACGGTCGAGCTCGGCGACGGGGTACACCTGAGCAACCGCAACAAGAGTGTCGGCGCCCAGCTGGCGGTCGACATCGAGCGGATGCTGAACCACGAGCTCACCGATGTCGAACTGCCCGCGGTGCTCCGCGACGAGCGCGGCCGCGGCTACCTGCGCGACGGCAGCGTCCGGATCGCCACGTCCGGATCCGCGGGCCTGTCGTACGGTGCGTTCTGCAACGACGGCATGACCCTCGTCCACACCGGAACCGCCAACGACGGCGTCGGCAAGGGCGCCAACGGCGGCAGCATCGTCGTGCGCTCGCCCGGTGGCGGCTCCGACCTGCACGGCGGCAACGTGCTGATCGGCAACTTCGCACTGTTCGGCGCTACCGGTGGACGCACGTTCGTCGAAGGTCAGGCGGGCGACCGGTTCGCCGTCCGCAATTCGGGTGCCACCGCGGTGGTCGAGGGTGTCGGCGACTTCGCCTGCGAGTACATGACCAACGGCGCCGTCCTCAACCTCGGCGGCTTCGGCAAGGGCGTCGGCAACGGGATGAGCGGTGGCTTCGTCTACCAGTACGACCCCGAGGGCAAGCTGCCCGGCAAGGCCAGCGCGGACTCGATCCTGCTCGGCTCCATCACCGGCGACGACGAGCACGCGGCGCTGCACCGTCAGGCCGTGCACGTGCTGCTCGGGTGGCACCTCGAGGCCACCGGTTCCGCCAAGGCGGCCTGGTTGCTCGCGAACTGGGAGACCGAACAGCACCACTTCGTGTACGGCATGCCGCGCGCACTGCTGCAGTACCAGGACAGCGACGAGATCCTGAAGGCCAAGCCCCGCAAGGAGCTCGCCGACGAACTCGCCGCCGCACTGGTCGCGCACCAGGTGCGCAAGTTCAAGCTGGACTACCGGGACGGTCACGCGGTGCTGGACGGCGCCGTGCCCGGCTACGGCGAGGCCGACACCGAAGCCATGTTCGCACTGCTGAACAACTACACGGTGCTGAACGCGGCGCAGGAGATGGCGCTGTCCAAGCTGCCGGGTGCCGCGGATCCGTCCGATCCGGCGGTCGACAAGGCCGTCCGCAACCTGCTGCTCACCGAGGACTTCTTCCTCATGCAGCGGTTGCAGCGCTACGCGCGGGAAGCGTTGAAGGACTACAGCGACGAGGACCTGGCCGTGATGGTGGCGGCCAAGCGTCTCGCCGACTACAAGGATGCGCTGCGCCGCCGCAACGTGCGGTCCATCGACGCCCCCGGCACGTACGGCTGGATCCTGCACCAGGACGCCAAGAACGTCGACAAGATCGGCCGGCTGCCCGGTTTCGAGGAGCTGTTCGCGCAGCACGCTCTCCCCGATCTGATCCCCACGAGAGACGTGGTCCCCTCATGAAGATGCCCTACATCCCCCAGGACGCCCCGTTCAGCGAGGACCAGCGCGTGTGGCTCACCGGCTTCCTCGCCGGCATGAGTTCGCGCCTCGTCGTCGGCTCCGACGCGCCTGCTGCGGCGGGCGGTGGGCAGTTGCCCGCCATGCACGTGCTGTACGGCAGCCAGACCGGGAACGCCGAGGGTGTCGCGGAAGACGCTGCGGCCGCGGCCCGTTCGCAGGGCTTCGCGCCGGTGGTGAGCGCGCTCGACGATGTCGACACGGACGCCCTCGCCGCCATGCACCGCGTCCTCGTCGTCACCTCCACCTACGGTGAGGGTGAGATGCCGGACAACGCCGAGCTGTTCTGGCAGGCGCTGGCGGCGGAGACCGCGCCGCGACTGGAGAACACCGACTTCGCCGTCCTCGCGCTCGGCGACACCGGCTACGACGGGTACTGCCAGGCCGGCAAGATGATCGACACCCGGCTCGAGCAGCTCGGTGCCCGCCGCGTCACTCCGCGCGTCGACTGCGACGTCGACTACGAGGACACCGCCGCCGCGTGGGTCGCCGACACCCTCCCCCTGTTCGCGGCCGTCGAGGGCATTCGCGGCGAGTCCCCCGTCGCCGATGTCGCCGAGCCCGAGACGAAGCCGGCCCGGAAGCGGTCGCAGTGGAACCGCAAGAACCCCTACGCGTCCACGCTCTCCGTGAACCGGCGGCTGTCGAGCGACACGTCCGCGAAGGAGATCCGGCACTACGAGTTCGCGCTCGCCGACAGCGGTCTCGAGTACGAGGCCGGTGACGCGCTCGGTGTGATGCCGATCAACGATCCCGCGCTCGTCGACGCCCTGGTGTCCCGGCTGGGCATCCCGGCGGATGCCGCTGTCACCGGCAAGGAGCGACCGTTCAGCGATCTCCTGCTGCACGGGTACGAGATCTCCACGCCGAGCCACGAATTCATCGACGAGATCGAGAAGCGGGCGGGCGACGAAGAACTGAGCCACGTGCTGCGGCACGGCGACAAGGAAGCCCTCGACGCCTGGTTGTGGGGCAAGGACGTGCTCGACCTGCTGCTCCTCGAACCGTCGGTGACCCTGACCGCGGACGAGTTCGTCGGGCTGCTGAAGCCGTTGCAGCACAGGGCGTATTCCATCTCGTCCAGCCCACTCGCCAACCCCGGCAGCGTGCACCTGACCGTCGCCAGCGTCCGCCACAGCTCGGCCGGACGCGACCGCGGCGGCGTGTGCTCCACGTTCCTCGCCGATCGGATCGCCGAGGGCGGCAGCGGCGGGATCTTCGTGTCGAAGAACAAGTCGTTCCGCGTCCCCGCGAACGACGACGCACCGATGATCATGGTCGGCCCCGGCACCGGCATCGCGCCGTTCCGCGCGTTTCTGCAGGAACGGCAGGCGCGGGGCGCGTCGGGACGCAACTGGCTGTTCTTCGGCGACCAGCACCGAGCGTCGGACTACATCTACGAGGACGAAATCGGCGCGATGAGCGACAGTGGTCTCCTCACCCGACTCGACCTCGCCTTCTCCCGCGACCAGGCGGAGAAGATCTATGTGCAGAACCGGATGGTCGAGAACGGCGCGGAGTTGTTCGCCTGGCTCGAGGACGGCGGCCACTTCTACGTCTGTGGCGACGCCACCCGGATGGCGAAGGACGTCGACCGGGCCCTGCACGAGGTCATCGCCACCCATGGCACCCTTTCCACCGAGCAGGCCGCCGACTACGTGACCAAGCTCAAGAAGGAAAAGCGCTACCTGCGCGACGTGTACTGACCACGTCGGCAGCAACTCACGAGGAGCAAGAACAATGGCAGTGGTGATTCTGTACGGCAGCGAGGGCGGAACCTCCGAACTGGTGGCCGACAACATCGCCGACGTGCTCGGCGACTACGGCGACACGTCCCTGTACGACATGATGGAGTTCGACGCGGGCGACCTCGACCCCGAGAATTTCCACGTCATCGTGTGCTCCACCTACGGTGAGGGCGAGCTGCCCACCGGCGCGGAACCCTTCTTCGAGGGTCTCGAGGAGGACGAACCCGACCTCACCGGTGTGCAGTTCGCGCTGTTCGGCCTCGGCGACAAGGTGTACGAGGAGACCTACAACCGCGGCGGCGAGATCATCGCGGAGAAGCTCGTATCCCTCGGCGCGGTCCAGGTCGGCGAACACGGCAGGCACGACGGGTCCAGCTCGATCCGCCCGAAGGATCAGGCCGAGGAGTGGGCCAAGAACATCGGCGAGGAATTCCTCGGATAGCACCTCACACGGGTAGTCGCGACTGCACGCTCCGCATCCAGTCGCGGCTCCCGTCGAGGTAGCGGTCCCGCGCCGACGCGAACAGGCGGACGCTGTCGGCGCCGGGCCAGTCCGCGGGCAGCATCCCGGTAGGCAGGCCCGGGTCGATGTACGGGATGATGCGCCATTCGTCGAGCAGCGGAACGAACCGGACGAACGCCTCGCGCGGCGACACCTCCCCTGCGGCAGACAGCGCGACCCGGTGGCGGTCCAGGAAATCGCGGTGCCGCCCGGCGATGCCGCCCAGATCCCACCACCGCGTCGCCGCGTCCCCCATCGAATCGGGGACGAACACCGCCGTGGACACGAACGTGGTCACGTACTCGGACAGGCCCAGCGCGGCGACGATGTCCTGGACCTCGCGGGCGAGGTACTCGGGGGCGATCCACAGGCCGGGCGACACGGTTCCGCAGCCGATCCAGCCGAGTCGCCTGCGCAACTGGTGCCGCACCGCCCGTTGCGATTCGGGGATGGTGAACGAGATCAGCCGCCAGGGGTCGGTGTCCGCCATCTGACGGAAGCCGAAGATCCGCGGATCGCCGCGCCTGAACATCGCCTCGGCCTGCTCGGTCACCTCGTACCCGCTCCGCCCGTCGCGGGTCAGCGGCCGCAGCACCCCCTTCTTCTTCAGGCGGGCCACCGCGATGCGCGTCGATTCGGACGGGATACCGACGGCCTGCATCAATTCCACGAAGTCGGCGATCGCCACCCACCCGCCGAGGTCGCGCACGTACGCGCCGAGGACCGTTCGGATCAGCGACGTCGCGCTGCCGGGCCGCGAATCGAAGTCGTCGAGGATCGCGCTCGCCGGTTCAGTCGGTGAGTTCATCACGGATCGCGAGTATCCCGGCGCACACCTCACAGAAGCTGGTACTCAACGGGCTCAGGCCGAGCCGAAGCCCCTGCGGGGCCCGGAAGTCGGGGATGACGCCCTTCGTCCACAGTCGCTCGACGACGGTCTGGAACCGCGGGTGGTCGATGATGACGTGACCACCCCGTTCGGCGGAATCCTCCGGCGACCCGATCTCCGCGCCCAGCGGAACCAGAAATTCGCGCACGAGGTCGAGTGCGTACTCGGTGAGCGCGATCGACTTGGCGCGCACGGCGTCCATGCCGACCTCGTCGAGGAGTGCGAGGGTGTCCTGCAGTGCGATCATGCCGAGGACCGACGGCGTTCCGCTGATCACCCGCCGGATGCCGGGTGCCGGGCGGTAGCCCTGCTCCATCGCGAACGGGTTGTCGCGGCCCATCCAGCCCCAGATCGGCTGCACGAAGTCCTGCTGATGGTCGGCACGAACGTAGGCGAACGCCGGTGAGCCCGGTCCGCCGTTCAGATACTTGTACGTGCACCCGACCGCCAGATCGACACCCCACGTGTCGAGTTCGAGGGGAACCGAGCCGACGGAGTGACACAGGTCGAGCAGCAGGAGCGCACCGGCGTCGTGTGTCACGCGAGCGGCGCCGGCGGCGTCGACCAGGTACCCGGAGCGGTAGGCGACGTGGCTGAGCACGACGAGCGCGGTGCGTTCGGAGACCACGGACTTCAGGTCGTCGACGGTGACGCCGCCCCGGGTATCGGACTCGATCCACCGGAGCGTGAGCCCGAGTTCTCCCGCGACGGCCTCGAGCACGTACCGGTCCGTCGGAAAGTTGTCGCGGTCCACGACGATCTCGGGGCGGTCCGGCCGCAACGCGAGCGCACCTCGCGCGAGTTTGTACAGCAGGACCGTCGTCGAGTCGCCGATGGTGGTCTGCCCGGCGGCCGCGCCGAGCGCCACCCTCGCGAGAGTGTCACCGATCGTGATCGGCAGGTCGTACCACTCCTCGTCCCACCCGCGGATGAGCCGGCCACCCCACGACTGGGTGACGAAGACGCCTATCCGCTCGGCGCTCGCCTTGGTGGGTCGGCCGAGCGAGTTGCCGTCGAGGTAGGCGGGCACCGAGGGGTCGTCGGCGCCGATGAACAGGTCTCGGTACGGGCGCAGCGGGTCCACGGCGTCGAGTTCGGCGGCGCGGGCGGCCGGCACATCGGTCGAGGTGGTCATCATCGTCCGATCTCGGTGCGCACGGCCAGCAGTTCCGGGAAGAACGTCAGGTCCAGCGCCTTCTGCAGGAATCCCACTCCGCTGGACCCTCCCGTTCCGGATTTCATGCCGATGGTCCGCAGCACCGTGCGCATGTGACGGAAGCGCCACAGCTGAAAGTTCTCCTCGAGGTCGACGAACTCCTCGAAGGCCTCGTAGACGGCCCAGTGTTCGTCGTGGTTCTCGTAGACGAACTTGATCAGGGGCAGCAAATCCTCGTTCAGCGTGTAGGCGGCGGTCACGTCGCGGTCCAGCGCGGAGGCCGGCACGTCGTACCCGAGCCGCGCCAGACACTGCCAGAACGCGTCGTACAGGCTCGGCTCGGCGAGGAGCCGTTCGAGCAGATCGTGGGCGGCGGGATCGGCGTCGAACACCGCAAGCATTCCGGCGTTCTTGTTGCCGAGCACGAACTCGACGGCGCGGTACTGGTAGGACTGGAACCCGGACGAATTGCCGAGGAACCGGCGGAACTCCGAGTACTCGGTGGGGGTCAGCGTGGCCAGCACCGACCACTGTTCGGTCAGCGTCTTCTGGATGTGCTTGACGCGGGCCACGCACTTGAGCGCCCGGCCGATCTCGTCCTCGTCGAAAGCGGCTCGAGCCGCGAGTGTTTCGTGCAGGACGAGCTTCAGCCAGAGTTCGGTGGTCTGGTGCTGGATGATGAACAGCAGTTCGTCGTGATGCTCCGGCCGGCTCACCGGTTTCTGCGCGCTCAGCAGGGTGTCGAGGTCGAGGTACGAGGCGTAGCTCATCCGCTCGCTGAAGTCGGTGACGATGTCTTTCTCGATGGCTCTGGTGTTGGCCTGCACGCCCATGACCGTCCTCACTGCTGGTGTTCGAGTTCCGGGCTCCGCCCTCCATATTACATAATCGTGGCGACCGCTACAGTTGTCGAATACGCGCTTCGTAGCTCGGCTATTGACCAGACGTCACGGACCCCACCGACGCTTACCGTTCCGCGTCAGCAGGAGCTGTGATCGTGGTGGTGGTCGTCGGCGTGGGTCTCGTCGTCCGCGTCGGTAGCTCTGGTGGCGGCAGCATCCAGGTGGTGGTCGGTTCCGACGAGCGTGTCACCGGGAGCACCTCGAAAGTCGTCTGCACCACCATGGACGGGGTCGGCAGACACCGCAGACCGGCCACCTGGAAACCGCGACTGCCGCGGTTCGGCACCGCCGCGCGGAAGTCGGCGACGCTGCCGACCTGACGGGTCTCGCCCAGGACACGATCGCCGAACTCCACCGCCCACGGCCCGCCACAGGCCGGAAGGCTCGTCGCGTGATACTGGATGCGGTCGCCCGGCTGCCCGCGCGGCGGAGTGAGGACGAGGACCGGCCCGGCGGGATCGAGCATGCGCGTCGCGTCCCTGTCGGGTTCGCTCGACGCACCGCCGCCGGTGTGGAATGCGAGCAGGACAGCAACCGACCCGACGAATACCGTCGTCGCCAACCAGGGTGTCTGCCGCACCGGTCTCACCTCGCACCCTCAATTATGCGGCTTCGCCGTCCGTGCGCACCGACTCAGCGCGCATCCGAGAGAAGACCACGCACAGAGCCACCTCACCCAGGACACGAACACCCGTGGCCAGATGTCGTCACGGGTACGTACGGTGACCCGGTGAGCGAACCAGCGCGCAGAGTCGACATCGTCTTCGCCCCCGGCGTGGTGGCGCACCGTGGAACCGCGGAGGAACTCGTGGGCCGGGCGCTGGATGCGCGCGGCCTGACCGGTGGGTTGATGTTCGCCGCGGACACCGCCGGGTTGAGCGGGCCGTGCGGTCGGCGGCGGGGCGAGGCGAGTTCATCGCCGTGCCCGGTGCCGGGGCCTCCTTCACCGCCCCGGCCGGCGGGGCGATCCGCGTCGATTTCGGGGAGTGCGAGGCCGACCGCTCGCCGGGCACCCGGGTCCACATCCGGGGGCGCGGACTCGACGGACTCCGCTACGCCGTCGACAGTTGGTATCACCACCGCTTCCATCCCGGACGGACCGTCCGCTACGGCGACCACCCCGATCAGCGAGTGGAACTGCGGATCCCGGGCGGCGACGGCCCCTTCCCCGTCGCCGTGCTGATCCACGGCGGATTCTGGCGTCCGCGTTGGGAGTCCGACTTGATGGATGCGTTGGCTGTCTACCTGACGGCCCGCGGGTACGTCACCTGGAATGTCGAGTACCGGCGGGGCACGGAGAACCGATGGGCAGCAATGGCGTCCGATGTCGCCGACGCCGTGCAGGCCGTCGCGACGGTGCCGGAGGCGGACCCGGAGCGGGTCGTGATTCTCGGCCACTCGGCCGGTGCTCAGCTTGCGCTCCGCGCCGCCGCCGACGCCGCGACCGAGGACGCAGCGGTTCGTCCGGCACTGGCCGTCAGCCTCGCCGGGGTGCTGAATCTGCGACTCGCCGGCGAACGCCACCTCGGCGAGGGCGCGGTGGCGGACGCCGTCGGCGGCGACCGGGCCGGCGACCGTGCGACGTACGAACGGTCGTCGCCGATCGAGCGACTGCCGCTGGGCACCGCTCAGCTGGTGGTGTGCGCCGTCGACGACGAGCCGGACATGCTGGAGATGAGCAGGGAATACCACGACGCCGCCGCGGCGACCCCCGACGACGTCGTCCGGATCGAGGGGCCCGGCGATCACTTCACCGTCATCGATCCGGAGAGCGAGATCTGGCGAAGGACCGCCGAGGCGATCGACGCCCGGATCAGACCTCGGACAATGTCGACTCCGCCGCCCGCAGCCCGGACCCGGCCCGGCCGCGGAGCAGATCCGCGCACCTCTCGGCCATCGTCATGACCGTGATGTTCGGGTTGACGTGCGGCAGTTTCGGCATCGCCGACGCGTCGACCACCCGCAGTCCTCGAACCCCCTTGACGCGCAGTTCCGGGTCGAGCACCGCCATCGGATCGTCGACGGCGCCCATGCGGGCCGTGCCCGCGGGGTGATACACCGTGTTGTGGGTCTTGTGGATGTAGTCGAGGATTTCGGCGTCCGTCACCGCGTCGGGTCCCGGCGCCAGTTCGCGGGCAATCCACCCGCGTAGCGCCTTCTGCTCGGCGATCTCGCGGGCCAGCTTCACCCCGGACAGCATCACCCGGTCGTCATGGCCCTCGCTGTCGGTGAAGTATCGGGGGTCGACCTTCGCGCGGTCGCGGAAGTCCCGCGACCGCAGCCGGACCGTTCCGCGGGAGCGGCCCTGAGTGACGTTGGGTGTCAGGCAGAATCCGTTGTCGGTGGTCGGGTAACCCCACCGCAGGGTGTTCATGTCGAACGGGACGCTGCCGTAGTGCATCATCAGGTCGGGATGGTTCAGGCCCTCCCGGGTGGTCGCGAACAGGCCGATCTCCCACCACTGCGTCGATTCGGTGACCATCGGCTGGGACGCCTCCCAGAACACGAGGCCCTCGACGTGATCGTCGAGGTTCGATCCGACACCGGGCGAGTCGACGCGCACGGGGATCCCGAACTCCGCGAGATGCTCCGCCGGGCCGATACCCGACAGCATCAGGAGTTTCGGGGTGTCGATGGCCCCGGCCGTCACCACCACCTCCCGTCGCGCCGACACCGTGTCGTAGCCGGTGAGGTCGGGACGCTGGTACCGGACGCCCGTCGCCGTCTGCTGTTCGTCGAACAGGATCTCGCTCACCCAGCAGCCGGTCCGGACCTCCAGGTTGGGCCGGGTCCCGAGGATCGGGTGCAGGTAGGCGTGCGACGACGACATCCGGGTGCCGTCCTTGGACGCGTTGATCTGGAACCATCCGGCACCGTTGAGCACCGTTCCGCCGCGGTTGAATGCGACGGTCGGCAGACCGACCGCGGCGGCGGCGTCGAGAACCGCTCGGCCGCAGGGGTCGTTCGGCGGGACGTCCCGCAGCCGCACGGGCCCGCTGCGGCCGTGCCCGTCGCCGGGGGCGTCGTTGCTCTCGAGCCGGCTGACGTACGGGAGGATGTCGCGCGCACCCCAACCCGACGCCCCCATCGCCTCCCAGTCGTCGAGTGCCTCGGCCGGCGGCCAGAATGCGATACACGAGTTGTGGGACGAGCAGCCACCGAGGACCTTGGCCCGGGCGTGCCGCATGAAGCTGTTGCCCTTCTCCTGTGGCTCGACGGGGTAGTCCCAGTCGTACCCGGAGTCGAGCAGATGCATCCATTGGGACAGCTCGAGGATCGCCCGGTCCCCGACGTCGGACGGGCCCGCCTCGAGCAGGCACACCGTTACCGACGGGTCTTCGCTCAGACGTGCTGCGAGTGCGCAGCCCGCGCTGCCACCGCCCGCGATCACGTAGTCGAATTCCCCTGCAGCGCCGTTCGATTCGCCGTCGGTCATCGGGCGAGCTCCTTGTCGTTCGGTTCGGATTCCGGCGCGGTCGTTACCACCGCCGCGCAGTGTGACGTCAACGTTCCGATGTGGTGCCGGCCGGTGGTGAGGTACCACAGCAGGCCGAACCCGAGGATGATGCCGATGTAGACGAAGGCGCCCCAGGTGTTGTACCAAGGTTCCCCGTACACGGCCTCGCGTGGCCACGCGAGGTTGAGGGCCATCCCGATTCCCCAGACGAGTGCGACGATGTTGACGGGCAGTCCCCATCTGCCCATCGTGAAGTAGCCGCCCTCCTTCAGGTCCCGCGGCGGCCACTCACCCCGCAGCCGTTTCTTCAGCATCGGTCCGGTGACCATCAGGTAGGCCAGGTAGATCATGATGATCGCGATCGACGTGAGCACGGTGAAGATGTGCGGCTGACCGATGTTGACCGCCAGGATCAGCGCGGCCACCACCCCGATGGTCACCGCAGGCACGACGGGTGTCCGCGTCCGCGGGTGGACCCGGGCGAGCCGCTCACCGAACGGGAGTGCGTTGTCGCGGGCCATGGCGAAGGTCAGCCGGATCGCGGCGGTGTGCACCGCCAGCGAGCAGACCGTCACCGCGATCACGATGCACACCAGGAAAATCGTGCCCAGCGGACCCCACATCACCTGCTCCACGATGTACTGCAGGCTGCCGTCGGACGCGCCGATCTTCGGATCGTCGAGGTCGGGTGCCGCCATCACGGCGAACACGAGGATCGCGCCGCCGATCACGAACGACGCGAGGATCGCACGGAAGATCGCCTTGGGGGCGGTGCGGCGGGGTTCGACCGTCTCCTCGCCCAGCGAACTCGCGGTGTCGAAGCCGTACATCACGTAACCCGACGCGAGCGTCGCCACCAGGAACGCACCGAGGTATCCGCCGCTTTCGCCTGCGCCGTACCCGTGGGTGGAGAAGAACACCTGCGGGCCGCGGGTCATGTTGGCGGCGAGGATGATCGCGATCAGCACCGCCGCGATGATCTCGATGAACACCCCTGCGCTGTTGATCATCGCCATGAGACGGACACCGAGCGCGTTGACGACGGTGGTGAAGCCGATCATCACCGTCCCGAGAATGACGGCGTTGGTGGCGAAGTCGTGTTCTCCGGTGCCGTCACCGACGATCTGGAAGCCGCTCCACAGCCGCGGCAGGTTGAGCTGCAGCGCCAGCACAACGGCCGACAGGGTGACGATCGACGCGGTGAGCATCAGCCAGCCCGCGGACCACCCCACTACTCTGCTGCCGAGCGTCTTCGCCCAGTTGTACACGGAGCCGGCGATCGGATACTTGGCGGCCAACTCCATGAAGCAGAGCGCCACGGCGAGCTGGCCGACGAACACCAGCGGCCACGACCACAGGTAGGCGGGGCCTGCGGTGCCGAATCCGAAGTAGAACAACTGGAAAGTGCCGGTCAGGATGGAGATGTAGCTGACGCCCGCGGCGAAGCTCGCGAACTTGCCGATACTGCGGTCGAGGGACTCCTTGTAGCCGAACTCCTCGAGTCCACTGTCGTGATCGCCGGTCGTATTGTCGGTACTGGTCATTCGATCACTTCCTGAGAAGGTGAGTAGGCCTGCTCGCGCGCCCCTGCCGGGAGCACGTCAGGTCGCGGTGAACCAACCCGCGAGAGGCGAGGTCGTGTTGTTCCAGATGTGTTTGACTTCCTGGTATTCGGAGAGCCCGGCCGGTCCGAGTTCGCGCCCGTTGCCGGACTTCTTGAATCCGCCCCATTCCGCCGCCGCGGTGTAGTAGCCGAAGTCGTTGAGCCACACGGTCCCGTGGCGCAGGCGGCGCACCACCCGTTCGCCGCGGGCAGCGTCCGACGTCCGGACTCCGGCGGCGAGGCCGTACTCGGTGTCGTTGCCGAGCCGGACCGCGTCCTCCTCGGTGGTGAACCTCTCGACCGTGAGAATGGGCCCGAACGTTTCCTCCTGCACGATGCGCATGGACCGGTCGCAGTGGTCGAAGATGGTGGGCAGGTAGTAGCTACCGCCGTCGAGCGCGGGATCGGCGGGCCGGGAGCCACCCGTCCGGAGCACCGCCCCTTCGGAGATACCCAGTGCCACATAGGCTTCGATCTTGTCGCGCTGTGCCGTCGACACGAGCGGTCCGGTCTCGGTGCCGGGATCGAGCCCCGGGCCGACGCGGATGGCCTCGGCGCGCGAGACGAGGGCGGCGACGAAGTCGTCGGCGATCGACTCCTCCACGATCAGCCGCGTCCCCGCCGAGCACACCTGCCCCGAATGCAGGAAGACGCCGGTGAGCACCTGGTCGACCGACGACTCCCACTCGGCGTCCGCGAACACGATGTGCGGGTTCTTCCCGCCGAGTTCCACGGCGACCTTCGTGACGTGCTTCGCGGCCGTCTCCAGGATGGTGGTGCCGGTCGCGAGTCCACCGGTGAACGAGATGAAGTCGACGTCACCGGTGTCGGTCAGCGCGGGTCCGAGGTCGGCGCCGCTCCCCTGCACCAGGTTGACGACACCGGCGGGCACACCTGCCTCCTCGATCAGCCGGGCGAACGCGATCGTGCTCAGTGGCGTGACTTCACTGGGCTTGAGCACCATCGTGCAGCCGGCGGCCAGCGCGGGTGCCACCTTCCAGGAGATCTGGAGCAGCGGGTAGTTCCACGGCGCGATGAGGACGCACACCCCGATCGGTTCGCGGACGACCCGGGAGACGACAGCGGGGTCACCCACGTCGACCACCCGGTCGCTGGAGACGAGGGCCAGCCGGGCGTAGTACCGGAATACCGACACGACGTCGTCGATGTCGATTCGGCTTTCCACCAACGTCTTACCGGTGTCCAGCGTCTCGATACGCGCCAATTCCTCCTTGTCGCGCTCGAGCAGATCCGCGATACGCGACAGGAGCGACGACCGCGCGGCGACCGCCGTCTGAGGCCAGTCCCCGGCGTCGAAGGCCGCCCGGGCAGCGTGCACGGCTCGCCCGGCGTCTTCGGGCGACGCCTCGTCGACCGTGGCGATCACGTTCCCGGTCGCCGGGTCGATGCAGTCGCGGGTGCGGCCCGACGTCGCCGCGACCCACTCCCCCGCGATGAAATTCACCTTCCCGAACAACCTCTGGACGCCCTGATCCGCGGATAGTGCCGTCATCTTCATACTGTGTCCGAAACCCTCTCGTGTGCATACTTTTTCGATGAACCGACGATGAGCGGATCACGGGAGAGGTCCCGGTACAGCGAGAAGCACAATCCGATCATCACCAGGAGGAACGGCGCGGCCGCGATGATCGTCATCGTCTGCAGACCCTGCAGGGCGTCCGAGCCGCCGGTCCAGAGGATGAGTGCCGCGGTGCCCCCGGTGAGGGTTCCCCAGAAGATGACGACCCACGTGCTCGGTTCTCGTGCACCCCGCTGCGACAGGGTGCCCATCACCAGGGACGCGGCGTCCGCGCCGGATACGAAGAAGATCGCGACCAGCACCATGACCAGCACGGTGGCGAACCCCGTCAACGGCAGATGGTCGAGCATCCCGAACAACTGGCCTTCGGTCGACGAACGCGCCGCCAGGTCGACTCCGTCCTGCTGCTGTCCGATGCCTGCGCCGCCGAACACCGCGAACCACACGAGGCTGACCGAGGTGGGAATGACGATCACGCCGATCACGAACTGCCGGATGGTGCGGCCGCGGCTGATCCGGGCGAGGAACATTCCGACGAACGGAGTCCACGACACCCACCACGCCCAGTAGAAGATCGTCCACGACGACAGCCAGGACGCCGTGTCGTCGCCGGAACTCGCGGCCGTCCGTCCCGACATGGTGGCAAGTTGCGCCGCGTAGTCCGCGATCGCGGTGGGGAGCAGATTGAGGATGAGGACGGTGGGACCGAGCACGAACACGAACAGCGCGAGAATCACCGCAAGCACCATGTTGATGTTGGACAGCCAGTGGATGCCCCGCGCGACTCCCGACACCGCCGAACCGACGAACGCGAACGTCAAGAGCCCGACGAGGGCAACGAGCGCGAACGTGCCGACGTGGCCCATCCAGCCGATGATCTCGAGACCGGAACCGATCTGCAGTGCGCCGAGTCCGAGCGACGCGGCTGTGCCGAACATCGTCGCGATGATCGCGAGGATGTCGATGACCTTCCCCACGGCGCCCTCCGAGCGGCGACCGAGGAGAGGGAAGAACGCGGCACTGATGAGCTGCTTGCGGCCACGCCGGTAGGAGCCGTACGCAATCGACAACCCGACGACCGCGTAGATCGCCCACGGATGCAGACCCCAGTGGAACATCGTCGTGGCCATCGCCGACCCGACGGAGCCGTCCGTTCCCGGCGGCGGGCTCACCAGATGGGCGAGCGGTTCGGCGACGCCGTAGAACATCAATCCGATTCCCATGCCGGCGCTGAACATCATCGCGATCCAGCTCACCGTGCGGAACTCCGGTTTCTCGCCGTCGCGGCCGAGCGGAATCCGGCCGTACCGGGAGAACGCGAGGAAGAGTGAGAAGACGACGAACGCCGACGACGCGGCGATGAACAGCCAACCGAGGTCGGCCACCAGCCAGTCCAGCGCCGCGGTCGACACGACCGAGAGGTTCTCCGGTGCCAGCAGTCCCCAGAGGATGAGTCCGACACCGAGCGCCGCGGCCGTGCCGAACACCACCTTGTCGACGCTCCGCCGCCCCTCGCCGTCGGACGGCGCCGCCGCCTGCTGCTCCTGCGCCTGGTGTCGGGGTTGCGAATCGACACCGTTCACCCTGGGAGAGTCGGTCACCCTCGGTTGCTCGCCGGCGTAGGTCATCGGGGATCCCCGCTCAGTCTTTCGAGTAGCCAGTCGTGGAATTCGCCGATGTGGTGTTCCGCGGGCACCAGCACACCCCCGTTCCGGTACGCCTTCGACGCCATCGTGGGCTGGGTCCGCTCACAGGCGTCGAAGTCCTGCTGGTTGACCCGGTGGAACAGCTCCACCGAACGGGAGACGTCGCGACCCGACGCGGTGACCTCCGGGGAGTACAGCCAGTCGCATTCGACGATGGTGCGATCCGCGGACACGGGGTACATGCGGTGGAAGATGACGTGGTCGGGCACGAGGTTGACGAAGACCTGCGGCCGGATCGTGATGGCGTAGTACTTGCGGTCCTGGTCGGGACTGATGCCGGACAACGACTCGAATCCGCCGGTTCCGTCGATGGTGAATCCCTCGACGTCGTCACCGAAGGCGGCACCGTGCCCCACGAAGTACTGTGCGGCAAGGCCGTCCGCGAACTCGGGAAGTACCTCGGTGAGCTCGGGGTGGATGGTCGCGCAGTGGTAACACTCCATGAAGTTCTCGATGATCAGCTTCCAGTTGGCCGCGACGTCGTAGACGATCCGGCGGCCGAGTTCCAGGGTTCCGATCTGGTACCGGTCGATGGCGGCCGGATCACCGAGTCGTTCGGTGACGGCGCCGACGACCTCGTCCTCGAACGACGGCGGTTCGTCGGCCAGGCACACCCATGCGTAGCCGAGCCATTCGCGAAGCGCGACCGGCACCAGTCCGTACCGCACCCGGTCGATGTCGGCTCCGGTCTCGTCCCGCAGCGCGGCCATGTTGGGGGCGGCGACCAGTTTGCCGTCGAGTCCGTACGTCCACGCGTGGTAGGGGCACTGCAGGTTTCTGCGGATCTGCCCTTCGTCCTCGGTACACAGCATGGCGCCGCGGTGCCGGCAGATGTTGAGGAAGGCGCGCAGTTCCCCGTCGCGGCCGCGGACGAGGAGCACGCTCTCCCGGCCCACCGTGATCTTCCGGAAGGCTCCGGGGTCGGCGAGATCGGCGGCGCGGACGGCGCAGAACCACATCGCCTCGAACAGGTTCTCCTGTTCGTCCGTGAAGATGTCGGCGTCGGTGTAGTACCGGCCACCGAGGGTGGGGATCAGTGCCGGTGCGGGCGTGGAGGCGGGAGCGGGGGCTTGAACGTCCGGAGCGGACATAGATGTCACCGTTTCTTTCGTTGCCGGGAAAGATGCGTGTCGGTCGAGCTGTGACCTGATGTCTGTGTGCGTAGGGGGCACAGATCGCAAGGGGCGCCGTTGCCGAGAGTGACGACATGCGTGCCCGATCCGCGGCGACCGTCCGAACAGCGGACAGCTGTTCCCGCCGAGTCATCGCGGCGTCAGCATTGTTGCGTCATCAGCAACGCTATGCGATTTACACAACTTAGACTGTGGCCCGCGGACGTGTCAAACATCACATTCGACACTTCTTTCGCGGACGCGACACGACCGAAACACCGCGTTAACCGCGGACGGCCGGAACCCGGACAAACGGGACTATCCGTTCGTCCCGCCTTGAGGGAGAAGCACTTCCGGGCGTTCAGTCACCCGCGCCGACGGATTGCTGCGCTTCGATCCGCGCGACCGCGTCGGCGAGTTCGAGCGCCACGGCCTCGAACCGCTCAGGAGCAAGCCGGTACTCCGGCCCGGACACACAGATCGACGCGACGATCCGGTTGGTGACCTGGCTCCGCACCGGCACGGCGATGGAATTGAGCCCCGCTTCGAGTTCCTCGGCCGTGGACGCCCACCCGCGCGACCGCACGTGCTCGAGTTCGACGTCGAACGCCCGGAAGTCGGTGATCGTGTTGGGAGTGAGCGGGCTCAACTGCGGCCCCAACCGGCTCCGGAGCTGGCCGGACGTCAATTCCGAGACTAGGACCTTGCCGGTCGCGGTCGCGTGCGCCGGGGTCACCTGACCCACCCACGTACGCAGCGCGACGTGGCGATCGCTGCGGGCCTCGAGCACGTTGAGGGTCGCCGGACCGTCCAGCACGGCGAGGTTGACCGTCTCCCCGAAGGCGTCGGCCAGGCGGTCGCACTCCGGCTGCGCAACCTCGACGAGCCCGCTCTGCGCGACCGTGGCCTCGGCCAATCGCACTACCGCGAATCCGAGCTGATACTTGCCGCGGACACCTGCTTCCTCCACGAATCCGCGTTGCTGCAGCGACGCGATCAGGCGTGACACGGTCGATTTGTGCACGCCGAGACGCACGGCGATCTCCGAGGCGCCGACACGGCCTTCTGCCGCGACTATCTCGAGCACGTCGATGGCACGTTCCACGGCGTGCACTGTCTTCGCCTTTCCTTCCGTTCCCTGGGCCGCGGGCGCCGTTGCCTCGGATTCACTCATGCCCCGAGGTTATGCCCACCGACTTCGGGAACGCAGTTTTTACACGCGAATGCTTGACACCGTGGGGCAGCACCGGAGAGCATTGTGTTGCACAGCTTGCAAGTCGTCGCGCATAGCGCAACAACCGCTCCACAACTTGTCCTTCCTCCCCGACGTTTCGGAGGTATCGAGTGATTCTCGATAACGATTCCCCAGTTGTGACCCACCCCGGCGCCATGGCGTTCCCCGTCTGCGAACTCGTGACACTGCCCGTGGGCGAAGTCGTGACGGTGACCCCGCCGGGCATGGCTCCCATCTCCGTCTTCCACACCTCCGACGGTCTGTATGCCATCGACGACACCTGCACCCATCAGGACGCCTCCCTCGCCGACGGCTGGGTCGAAGGCTGCACCGTCGAGTGCCCGCTCCACGAAGCGTGCTTCGACCTCCGCACCGGAGTGCCCTCGGGCCCGCCGGCCAAGATCGCAGTCCGCACACACGACGTGTCGATCGTCGACGGCACCGTGCTGCTTCATCTCGACCAGAAGGGCGACGCCCGATGAACACTGTCCCGAATTCCATTGTGGTACTGGGCGCTTCCCTCGCCGGACTGTCGGCGGTGCGCGCACTGCGCGAGAAGGGATACACCGGCCGCCTCGTCGTGGCCGGCAGCGAGCAGTCCCTGCCCTACGACCGGCCGCCCCTGTCCAAGGAATTCCTCACCGGCGACCTGACCGACGAGGATCTGCTGTTGATGAACAGCGACGACGACACCCTCGACGTCGAATGGCGCATGAACAGAACTGCCACCGGTCTGGTCCATGCCCCCGAAGGGATCCACCGGGTCACGTTCGACGACGGATCCCACTTCGACGCCGATGCCGTCGTCGTCGCGACGGGCGCGCGCGCCCGGACCCTGCCCGGACACTCCGGCCTCGCCGGCGTGCACACCCTCAGATCGGTCGACGACGCACGCGCACTGCGGGATTCGCTGTCACGTGCGCAGAACCTCGTGATCGTGGGAGCAGGGTTCATCGGCGCCGAGGTGGCCTCCACCGCGGCCCGCATGAGCCTGAACGTCACCGTCGTCGAGGCCTCGCCCACGCCTCTCGCCGGCCCGCTCGGCATCGAACTCGGGGCGATCTGCGCAGGACAGCACGCAGCGCACGGCGTCCGGCTCCTCACCGGGGCAGTCGTCGCCGCACTGCTCGGTGACGATGCGGTCGAAGCCGTCCAGCTGAGCGACGGAACGATCCTCCCCGCGGACGCCGTGGTGGTCGGAATCGGGGCCGTCCCCAACGTCGAATGGGCACGCGATTCGGAACTGATGATCGACGACGGTTTCCTCACCGACTCGTCGTGCAGCACGAACGTGCCCGGCGTGTACGCGATCGGCGACTGCGCACGGACTTTCGACGACGCCCACCAGGTGCACCACAGAAGCGAGCACTGGAGCAACGCCGTCGCACAGGCCGCCACCGTCGCCGACACGATCATGGCCACACCGTCCGGACCCGCCGCGATCCCGTACTTCTGGTCCCACCAGTACGGCAAGATGCTGCAGTTCGCCGGGACGAGACACAGCACCGACGAGGTCCGGTTCGTCGACGGCGATCCCGGAACCGGCACGTTCGTGGCCACCTACGACCGGAACGGCGACACCGTGGGCGTCTTCGCGATGAACAGTCCCCGGCTGTTCACCCGGTACAAGAAGCAACTCGCCAGGTCGCGGGCCTGATGCCGGCGCTACGTGACGGCATAGCCCAATCGGCTGCTGATCTGCTGGGACGTGTCGAGTGCGGCGCGGGCGACGTCCTCGAACCGTTCCGGCAGCAGTCGGTAGGCGGGGCCGGACACACTCAGAGCAGCAATCATTTTCGACGTGTAGTCGCGGATCGGGACGGACACCGCGTTCAGCCCGAGTTCGAGTTCCTCCTCGGACTCCGCCCAGCCCCGCTCGCGAATGGTTTTCAGCGATTCCACGAGCGCAGGCACATCGGTGAGAGTTTTCTCCGTGAGAGCAATCGGAGTTTCTCCCACGCGCTCCGCGAGTTCGCTGTCGGACAATTCCGTCAGCAACAATTTTCCACTCGCCGTCGCATGCGCCGGGCTGCTTTGACCCACCCAGGTATTGGTACCGACGCCGGACGGACCGTCCGCTTTGACGATGCTCACCGATCGATTTCCGTCGAGTATCGACACATTGACGCTCTCACCGACAGTTTCCGCCAGTTCGGCGCACAATTCCTGACTCTGCCGCACCAGATCGCCGTCCGGCGACGCGGTGCGGGCCAGCCGGACGATGGAATTGCCGAGTTGGAATTTTCCCCGGCTCTTCAATTGCGCGACGTACCCTCGCGAATCCAGAACGGCGACGAGGCGCGATGCGGTCGACTTGTGGACACCCAACTCGTCGGCGATTTCGGTGACACCGGCGGTACCGAGCCTCGCCAGGATTTCGAGTACCGCCAGAGCGCGGTCCACTGACTGCACAGCGCCGGACGGCCGGCTCCGATCCCCATTCGAGTTATCGTCCAATTCAGTCATCTCGACTTCAGGATAGGCGACATCACCGTGCGACGGTTACCTCCATCCACACCCGGTTCCACGTCATCACAGTCGGGGTCGGTGCGCATTTCCACTTCGGATCGCGGAATTGCGGCCATTTCATCGACCAATCGTCGTGGAATTACCCGCAATTCGGGGTTGACCCCCTTACTCGTCCAGACCTAATGTGTTGATATATCAGTTGTCGATTTCGGTTCGGATCAGTCCGATCCGTTTCGCAATTCACAGTTCTTTCCGGCGCCGTTCGAGCCCACACCGAACACCGAATCTCCCGCTACTTCGCCACACACAGGCACCCACCCAACCAGGAGGACCATCATGGGGTCACCGCGCGTAGTGATCATCGGAGCCGGCATCGTCGGCGCGAATCTGGCTGACGAGCTCACCGCTCGCGGCTGGGATCGGATCACGGTTCTCGATCAGGGACCGGTGCCGCTCACCGGAGGCTCCACGTCGCACGCACCGGGCCTGGTGTTCCAGACGAATGCGTCCAAGACGATGACCGAGTTCGCCCGGTACACGGTCGAGAAATTCGTCGGGCTCGACGTGGACGGCGAATGGTGCTTCAACCAACTCGGCGGACTCGAGGTGGCCACCACCCCCGAGCGTCTCGCCGATCTGCACCGCAAACAGGGCTGGGCCACGTCCTGGGGCATCGAGGGCGCCGTCCTCGACCCGGCCGAGTGCGCGAAACTGCACCCGCTGCTGGACGAGAAGCGGGTACTCGGCGGGCTGTACGTGGAGACGGACGGCCTCGCGAAGGCGTCCCGAGTCGTCGTCGCGCTGGCCCGGCGCGCCGAAGCCCGCGGTGCCGTGTTCCAGGGTTCGACGAAGGTGATCGGCATCGAACAGAGCGGCGGCAAGGTGACCGGCGTCGCCACCGCGGACGGGGTGATCCCCGCCGACATCGTGGTGTCCTGCGCGGGTTTCTGGGGTCCCGACATCGGCGCGATGGTGGGTATGGACGTCCCGCTGCTGCCCCTGGCACACCAGTACGCGAAGACCGAGCAGATTCCCGAACTCGTCGGACGGAACACCGAACTCGCCGAGGCGGGCTTCCCGATCCTGCGTCACCAGGACCAGGATCTGTACTTCCGTGAGCACGTCGACCGCCTCGGCATCGGCACGTACGCCCACCGTCCGATGCCGGTGAACCTGCGTGACCTCGACGAGAGCGACGACGTGTCCGCGTCCGACATGCCGTCGATGCTGCCGTTCACCGAGGAGGACTTCGCGCCGTCGTGGGAGCAGAGCAAGTTGCTGCTGCCGTGCCTCGAATCCGCGAAACTGGACGCCGGTTTCAACGGCGTCTTCTCGTTCACCCCGGACGGCGGACCGCTCATCGGCGAGTCCCCGGACGTCGCCGGGTTCTGGATCGCCGAGGCGGTGTGGGTGACACACTCTGCCGGTGTAGGCCGGGCCGTCGCGCAACTGCTCGTCGACGGCCGCTCCGAGGTCGAACTGCACGGCTGCGACGTGCACCGCTTCGAGGAGATCCAGCTCGCACCCGACTACGTCAGCGAGACGTCGCAGCAGAACTTCGTCGAGATCTACGACGTGCTGCACCCACTGCAGCCCAAGGAGTCTCCCCGCGACCTGCGGGTCAGCCCCTTCCACACGCGCCAGAAGGAACTCGGCGCAGTGTTCCTGGAAAGCTCCGGCTGGGAACGCCCGCACTGGTTCGAGTCCAACGCCCATCTGGTACAGGACCTTCCGGCCGAATGGCAGCCGCCGGCCCGCGAACCGTGGGCAGCGATGTTCCACTCCCCCATCGCCGCGGCCGAGGCCTGGAAGACCCGAACCTCGGTGGCGATGTACGACATGACACCGCTGAAGCGCCTCGAGATCAGCGGCCCCGGCGCGCTGGCCCTGCTCGACCGGCTGACGACCGGCAAGATGGACAAGTCCGTCGGGTCCGTCACCTACACGCTCGCGCTCGACGAGTCCGGCGGCGTCCGCAGCGACCTCACCGTCACGCGACTGTCCGACACCGTCTTCCAGGTCGGCGCCAACGGCAACCTCGACCTCGACTACTTCCGCCGCCAATCTCCGGACGACGGCAGTGTGCAGATCCGGGACATCACCGGCGGCACGTGCGGGATCGGGTTGTGGGGCCCGCGCGCCCGGGACCTGGTGCAGGCGTTGAGCTCCGACGACTTCACGAACGAGAACTTCAAGTACTTCCGCGCGAAGCAGGTCCGCATCGGCGGTGTTCCCGTCACGGCGATGCGTCTGTCGTACGTCGGCGAACTCGGCTGGGAACTGTACACGTCCGCCGACAACGGTTTGCGCCTGTGGGATCTGCTGTGGGCGGAAGGGCAGAAGTACGACGTCATCGCCGCCGGCCGCGCCGCGTTCAACAGCCTGCGGATGGAGAAGGGCTACCGCTCGTGGGGCAGCGACATGACCACCGAGCACAATCCCTACGAGGCCGGTCTCGGGTTCGCGGTCCGACTGCAGAAGGGCGACTTCCGTGGGCGTGACGCGCTCGACGGCGTCTCCGACGAGACGGTGGAGCGGCGCCTGGCGTGCCTCATGATCGACGACCGCACGTCGGTGGTCCTCGGCCACGAGCCGGTGTTCGTCGACGGACAGCCCGCCGGGTACGTCACGAGCGCCGCGTTCGGTCACACGGTGGGGGCGCCGATCGCCTACGCCTGGCTTCCCGCGAACGCGACCGTCGACACCCCGGTGGAGATCGAGTACTTCGGACGCCGCATCCCGGCAACGGTTGTGGCCGAGCCGCTCGTCGACCCCGAGATGAAGAAGATCCGGTCATGACCCTCCGAGACGACACGATCGCCGGGTTCCTGGACTCGCTCGCCGATCGAACTCCCGCGCCCGGCGGCGGCGCGACCGGCGCCCTCCACCTCGGCCAGGCAGCCGCGCTGGTCGCGATGGTCGCCCGCTACACCACCGGCAAGAGGTACGCCGACCACGGGATGCTCGTCGAACGCATCTGCGCGTCCGCGGATGCGTTCCGCGAGAAGGCACTGCAGTTCGCCGACGACGACATGGCGGCATTCACGGCCGTCATCGACGCCTACCGGCTCCCCCAGGACACGGACGACGAACCGGCCGCCCGCACGTCGGCGATCGCGACCGCCCTCGCCGGCGCCGCCGCGGTCCCCGCCGAGGTGGTGGTCGCGGCGGGCGACGTCGTCGCACTCGCCGACGTCCTGCTGCCGGTAGCGAACCGCACCGTCGTCAGCGACGTCGCGGCCGCCGCCGAGGCCGCCCGCGCAGCCGCCACCACCGCCCGGGTCAACATCGAGGTGAACCTGCCGGGTATCACCGATCTGGACACCCGCCGGGCCCTCACCGAGTGCCTGTCCGGCGTCGACGCGATCGTCGAGCGTGCCGACGCAGTCACGACACGAGTACGAAAGCAGCTGAGTTCATGACCAGAAGCCTCGGTGGCGCCGAACTCGCCACCTCCATCCGCAACGACGCGTCCGTCGCCGCCGCAGCACTCGCCGAAATCGGGGTCCGACCCAAGCTGGCGGTCGTGCAGGCCACCGACGACGAATCGACCGCCTGGTACGTGCGGTCCATCGCGTCAGCCGCGAAACGCACCGGAATCCTGTGCGACATCGTCGATCTCGGCGCCGCGGCATCGACCGAACAGATCCGCAGCACGCTCGTCGAACTCGGCCACGACCCGGACGTCCACGGCATCATCCTGCAGACACCCCTGCCGGACGGAACCGACCTCGATGCCCTCCGGGAGGCGATCAACCCCGCCAAGGACGTCGACGGCGCCAACCCGGTCAGCCTCGGCCGACTCGTCGCGCGTCAGCCGGCGTTCGCGCCCGCCACCGCACAGGCCGTGATCGCCCTCCTCGATCACCACGGGATCTCCCCGCACGGCAGGACGGCCGCGGTGGTCGGCAGATCGACTGTCGTCGGAAGTCCCGTCGCGCATCTGCTCGTGCAGCGCAACGCGACGGTGACCGTCTGCCACCGGCACACCACCGACCTGGCCGCCGGCACCCGTGACGCCGACATCCTCGTCGTCGCGGTCGGCATTCCCGGACTGATCACGGCCGACCACGTCGCCGACGGCGCCGTCGTCATCGATGTCGGGACCACGGCGACCGCGGACGGCCAACTGCTCGGTGACGTCGACGCCGTGGCCGTCGACGGTCGGGCGGGCGCGCTGACCCCGGTCCCCGGAGGGGTGGGACCGGTGACCACCGCGTTGCTGCTCAATCACACGGTCGACGCCGCCGGGACGCAGTACGCCCAGACTCGATCGGAGTCCGTGCTCGCCGGGTTCCGCAGCAGCGTCTGACTCCGTCTCCACCCCTTGACCCGCTCGTCCAGCCTGAAATAGCATGGCCCATTCTGATATATCAGTTCGCTCGGACTGACACCTCAATTAGTGACACCGTAACCAGTCCGGCATCGAGGAGACCCACATGACCCAGACCTTCACCCTGACGCTCAGCTGCGCTCAGCGTCCCGGGATCGTTCACGCAGTCAGCTCCTTTCTCTTCGAGCAGAACTGCGATATCGCCGAGCATCAGCAGTTCGACGACACCCGGAGCGACGCGTTCTTCCTCCGCACGTCGTTCGTGTCCGCGGAAGATGTCGACATCGAACGCCTCACGGCGGAATTCGGAAGCGTCGCCGCGAAATTCGGCATGACGTTCAACTTCAACGGCACCGACCTGCCCCGGGTGATCGTGATGGTCTCCAAGATGGGTCACTGCCTCAACGACCTCATCTTCCGCTGGCGAGCAGGCAACCTCGGCGCCGAACTCGTCGCCGTCGTCTCCAATCACGAGGTGCTGCGCCCCATGGCCGAGGCCGCCGGGCTGCCGTTCGTCCACGTCCCGGTCACGCCGGCCACCAAGCCGCAGGCCGAAGCCCGGCTGCTCGAACTCGTCGAGGAATTCGACGCGGATCTCGTGGTTCTCGCCCGGTACATGCAGGTGCTGTCCGACGACGCGTGCCGCGCGCTACGCGGACGGGCCATCAACATCCACCACTCGTTCCTGCCCGGTTTCAAGGGCGCCAAGCCCTACCACCAGGCGTTCGATCGCGGCGTCAAGCAGGTCGGGGCCACCGCCCACTACGTGACCCCTGATCTGGACGAGGGGCCCATCATCGAGCAGGAAGTCATCCGCATCGACCACTCCTTCGACCCGACGCGACTCGCCACGGTCGGGCAGGACGCCGAGGCCCTCGCGCTGTCGCGGGCCGTGCGCTGGCACTGCGAGAACCGCGTCCTGCTGCACGGTCACCGGACGGTTGTGTTCAGCTGAGGCGCTTCGCGCCCGTGCGCCTTTTTGGTAGCTCCCGCTACCAGAAAGGCGCACGGGCCGGAGGCCTACAGCAGGTCGCGGATGGCCTTCTCGAAACCGGCGACGTGGGCGAGGGTGAGGGACGAGGCGGTGTTCTCGTCGCCGTCGACGATGGCCCGGAGCAGGGCGACGTGCTCGCGGACGTGGCTGGCGACGTCGGGCAGCCGGTCGAGGAAGAGGCACCAGATGCGGGTGGCGTGTGCGTCGAGGCTGACGAGGATGTCCTCGAGGTGAGGGTTCCCGGATGCTCGGTAGATCTCGCGGTGGACGCGCACGTCCTTGCGCAGGACTTCGCGCGGGTATTCGCTGTCGTCTATCTCGGCGATCTCGTCGGCGAGCGCGGTCAGCCGGGCTCGCGCGTCCGGGGACGCGGTCCGGGCCGCCCGGGCCGCCGCGGTCGGTTCGAGTTGCTTGCGGATCTCGGAGATGTCGGCGAGATCGGTCATGTCGACGGCGGTGGCGAATGTGCCACGACGCGGGTAGGCGACGACGAGACGTTCCCGCTCGAGGCGTTTGAGCGCTTCCCGCACCGGTGTCCGGCCGAATCCGAGTTCTTCGGAGAGACGGTCGTCGTTGATCGGCTCGCCGGGCCGGATGTCCAGCATGACCAGGCGTTCGCGGACGATCTCGTACGCGCGGTCGGCGTTGGTGCCGCCGTTCGATGCCGTGTCCGCGACCGATGAATGCGCCAGGCTCATGTTCCGTCTCCCTGATTTTCCGGAGCTATTGACCTTTGTCCGTCACTGACCTTACTCTACTTTCCAGTTGATATATCAGTTCGATGTCAACTGACCTTCCAGAAAGGCGAACCATGACCGTGGACACCGCACACCTCACCGAGGTGGCAGCAGCGAACCCGACGCTGACGCATTCGCTCGCCGATCTCGACCCCGCCGTGCACCAGGCGATCGCGGCCGAGCTCGAGCGACAGCAGGGCACCCTGGAAATGATTGCCAGCGAGAACTTCGCCCCGCTCGCGGTGATGCAGGCGCAAGGGTCGGTACTGACGAACAAGTACGCCGAGGGTTACCCCGGCCGCCGCTACTACGGCGGTTGCGAGCACGTCGACGTCATCGAGCAGCTCGCCATCGACCGCCTCACCGCACTGTTCGGTGCGACATTCGCCAACGTGCAACCGCATTCGGGAGCGCAGGCCAACGCCGCCGCGATGTCGGCACTGCTGAAGCCCGGCGACGGCATCCTCGGCCTGGACCTCGCGCACGGCGGTCACCTCACGCACGGGATGAAGCTGAACTTCTCCGGCAAGCTCTACGACGTCGCCGCGTACCACGTCCGCGAGGACGACCATCTCGTCGACATGGACGAGGTCGAGCGTCTCGCGCGTGAGCATCGCCCGAAGCTGATCCTGGCCGGCTGGTCCGCCTACACACGCCAACTCGACTTCGCCGCGTTCCGTCGCATCGCCGACGAGGTCGGCGCGTACCTCATGGTCGACATGGCGCACTTCGCCGGACTCGTCGCCGCCGGACTGCACCCCTCCCCCGTCCCGCACGCCCACGTGGTCACGTCGACGACGCACAAGACCCTCGGCGGTCCCCGCGGCGGCGTCATCCTCACCAACGACGAGGCACTGGCGAAGAAGTTCAACTCCTCGGTGTTCCCCGGACAGCAGGGCGGCCCGCTCGAGCACGTGATCGCCGGCAAGGCCGTCTCGTTCAAGCTCGCCGCCGAGCCCGAGTTCCGGGAGCGCCAGGAACGCACGCTCGCCGGCGCGAAGATCCTCGCCGACCGCCTCCTCGAGGACGACTCCCGGCAGGCGGGCATCAACGTCGTGTCCGGCGGCACCGACGTGCATCTGGTGCTGGTGGATCTGCGCGAGTCCGAACTCGACGGCAAGCAGGCCGAAGACCGGTTGCACCGGGTGGGAATCACGGTGAACCGCAACGCCGTCCCGTTCGACCCGCGTCCGCCGATGGTCAGCTCGGGGGTGCGGATCGGCACCCCCGCGCTCGCCACCCGCGGTTTCGACCTGGATGCGTTCACCGAGGTCGCCGACATCATCAGCTACGCGCTGCGACCGGCCACCGACGAGGCCGGACTCGACGAACTCCGCGCCCGCGTCGATGCCCTCGCGCTGCGCTTCCCGCTCTACCCCGACCTCACGGAGGCGAACTGATGAGTGCCACCCAGCCGCCCGGCGCCCACCTGCCCGACCACCCCGACTTCCTGTGGCGTAACCCGGAACCGAAGAAGTCGTACGACGTCGTCATCGTCGGCGGCGGCGGACACGGCCTCGCGACCGCGCACTACCTGGCCAAGAATCACGGCATCACCAACGTCGCGGTCCTGGAGAAGGGGTGGCTCGCGGGCGGCAACATGGCCCGCAACACCACGCTGATCCGGTCGAACTACCTGTGGGACGAGAGCGCCAAGATCTACGAGCACGCCCTCAAGCTGTGGGAGGGCCTCGAGGACGACCTCGACTACCCGATCCTGTTCAGCCAGCGCGGCGTCCTCAATCTCGCGCACAGCCTGCAGGACGTCCGTGACAGCGTCCGCCGGGTGGAGGCGAACAAGCTCAACGGAATCGACGCCGAGTGGGTCGGACCCGACGAGGTCAAGAAGCTGTGCCCGCTGGTGAACATCTCGAGCGACATCCGCTACCCCGTCCTCGGCGCGACGTATCAGCCGCGGGCCGGCATCGCCAAACACGACTACGTGGCCTGGGGTTTCGCGCGCCGCGCCGACGAGGCGGGCATCGACATCATCCAGAACTGTGAGGTCACCGGTTTCGTCACCGACGGCAACAAGGTGACCGGGGTGCGCACCACCCGCGGTGACATCGCGACCGGTCAGGTCGCGCTGTGTGCGGCCGGGCACACCTCGACGCTCACCGATATGCTCGGCATCCGCACCCCCGTGCAGTCCCATCCGCTGCAGGCGCTGGTCTCCGAGCTGCTCGAGCCCGTGCACCCGACCATCGTGATGTCCAACGCCATCCACGTGTACGTCTCGCAGGCGCACAAGGGCGAATTGGTGATGGGCGCCGGTGTCGATTCCTACAACGGGTACGGCCAGCGCGGCGCGTTCCACATCATCGAACGTCAGATGGCGGCCGCGGTGGAGTTGTTCCCGGTGTTCGCCCGCGCGCATCTGCTGCGCACCTGGGGCGGCATCGTCGACGTGTGTCCCGACGCCTCCCCCATCGTGGGACGCACTCCGTACGACAACGTGTATCTCAACTGCGGTTGGGGCACCGGCGGATTCAAGGCCACCCCGGGGTTGGGTTGGTGTCTGGCGGACACCATCGCGAACGACGAACCGCACGAGTTCATCGCGCCGTTCAGCCTCGACCGGTTCGTCACCGGCGCTCTCGTCGACGAGCACGGCGCCGCGGCCGTCGCTCACTGATCCCCCGTCGCGCACTGAAATTCAGGAGCCACAATGCAACTCATCGAATGCCCGTGGTGCGGGTCCCGTGAGGAAACCGAGTTCCACTACGGCGGCGAAGCCCACGTCCTGTATCCGGAAGATCCCGAATCCCTGACCGACGAGCAGTGGGCGCACTTCGTGTTCTTCCGCGCGAACCCGAAAGGTCTTTTCGCGGAACGGTGGAACCACAGCGCCGGCTGCCGGCGCTGGTTCAACGCCGTACGCGACACCGCCACCTACCGATTCCACAGCGTCTACCGCTTGGACGAGCAGAAGCCGACGATATCGTGAACGCACCCTTCCGCACCCGCCAGGGCGGTCGCCTCGACCGCGACACCTCCTACACCTTCACGTTCGACGGCCGGGAACTGACCGGTCACCCCGGTGACACGCTCGGTTCGGCCCTGCTCGCGAACGGCGTCCACCAGATCACCACCAGCATCAAACTCGGCCGGCCCCGCGGCATCACCGCGGCGTGGGCGGAGGACACCGGCGGTCTCGTGCAGATCGAGGAGCCCTTCCCCGAGCCGATGCTGCTCGCCACCACCATCGAGTTGTTCGACGGCCTCGTCGCCCGCGGCATCCCCGGTCAGGGTCGGCTCGCCGAGATCGCCGATTCGGCGAAGTACGACGCCAAGCACGTCCACACCGACCTCCTCGTCGCCGGCGCCGGACCGGCCGGTCTCGCCGCCGCGCTCACGGCGGCCCGGGCGGGCGCCCGGGTGGTGCTCGTCGACGAGCAGAGCGAAGCCGGCGGCGACCTCCTCGGGTCCACGGACCTCATCGACGGCGCACCCGCCCTCGACTGGGTCGCGGCCGCGGTCGCCGAACTCGCCACCTACCCGGATGTGCTGCACCTGCAGCGCACCACCGCGTTCGGCAACTACGACGACGGCTTCGTCCTCGCGCTGCAGCGGCGCACCGACCATCTCGGTGTCGAGGCCCCCGCGGCGCTGAGCCGCCAGCGCGTCTGGCGTATCCGCGCCCGGCACATCCTCGTCGCCGCCGGCGCGCACGAGCGTCCCGTCGTCTTCACCGACAACGACCGCCCGGGCATCATGCTCGCGCACGGTGCCCGCACCTTCCTGCACCGCTACGGTGTCAAGGTCGGTGAGCAGGCCGTCGTGTTCACCACCAACGACAGCGCGTACGAGGCCGCGATCGACCTACACGACGCCGGGGTCCGGATCAACGCGATCGTCGAGGCCCGCGACGAGGCACCCGCCCGCTGGCAGCGTGAATGCGACGCGCGCGGCATCACCATCCGCACCGGGTCGGTGGTGTCCGGCACCCGCGGCAACGGCCGGATCAGTCACGCCGTCGTCGCCCAGCGCGAAAACACCGGTACCGCAGTTCCCCTCGCCTGCGACGTCCTGCTCGTCAGCGGCGGCTGGAACCCGGCCGTGCACCTGTTCTCCCAGGCCCGCGGCAAGCTCCGCTACGACGAGAGCCTCGGCGCCTTCGTGCCCGGCGAGGACCTCGACGGAGTCTCCGTCGCCGGGTCCGCGAACGGTGTGTTCGACCTGGACGGGTGCCTGCGCGACGGGCAGACCGCCGGCCAGTCGATCATGCGCGACCTCGGCTTCACCGTTCCCGATCGCACGATCGACCCGGAACCTGCACCCGCGATCGAACAGTCCACCCCGCTGGTGCTCTGGCGGGTGCGGGACGTCGCCGGTGAGGACACCCAGTTCGTCGACGTGCAGCGCGACGCGACGGTCGCCGACCTGGCCCGCGCGGTCGGCGCAGGCATGACGTCGATGGAGCACATCAAGCGCTACACGACCATCGGCACCGCGCACGATCAGGGCAAGACGTCCGGGGTGATCTCCTCCGGTATCACGGCCGAACTGCTCGGCAGGCCGATCGAGACGCTGGGCACCACCACGTTCCGGCCGCCGTACACCCCGGTCGCATTCGCCGCCCTCGCCGGCCGCAGCCGCGGCGCCCTCTTCGATCCCGAACGGGTGACGGCACTGCACGATTGGCACGTCGGCCGCGGCGCGGTGTTCGAGGACGTCGGCCAGTGGAAGCGTCCCCGCTTCTACCCCCTCCCCGGGGAGGACATGGACGCCGCGGTGCTGCGCGAATGCGCCGCCGTGCGCCGCAGCATCGGCATCCTCGACGGCTCCACCCTCGGCAAGATCGACGTCCAGGGCCCCGACGCCGGGGTGCTGCTCGACATGGTCTACACGAACATGATGAGCACCCTGAAGGTCGGCATGGTCCGCTACGGCGTCATGTGCGGGGTCGACGGCATGGTCATCGACGACGGCACCGTGATGCGCCTGGACGACGACCGGTTCCAGGTCTTCACGACCACCGGCGGCGCCGCGAAGATCCTCGACTGGATGGAGGAATGGCTGCAGACGGAGTGGCCCCACCTGAAGGTGCGGCTCACCTCGGTCACCGAACAGTGGGCCACGTTCCCCGTCGTCGGACCGCGCTCCCGCGACGTGATCGGTGAGGTCTTCCCCGACCTCGACGTCACCAACGACGCGTTCCCGTTCATGGCGTGGCGCGACACCTCCCTCGGCGGCGTCCACGTACGGGTCGCGCGGATCAGCTTCTCCGGTGAACTCGCGTTCGAGGTCAACGTCGACGGCTGGCACGCACCCGCGGTCTGGGCGCGCCTGATCGCCGCGGGCGAGAAGTTCGACATCACCCCGTACGGCACCGAGACCATGCACGTCCTGCGCGCCGAAAAGGGGTACCCGATCATCGGTCAGGACACCGACGGGACGGTCACCCCGCAGGACCTCGGGATGAGCTGGGCCGTGTCGAAGAAGAAGCGCGACTTCATCGGGAAGCGCTCCTTCACCCGGGCGGAGAACCAGAACCCGCTGCGCAAACAGTTCGTCGGACTGCTGCCCCTCGACAAGCAGACCGTGCTGCCCGAGGGCGCGCAGATCATCGAAGAGGCGCAAGGCGGCATCCTGCCGCCCCCGCCGGTGCCGATGCTCGGGCACGTCACGTCGAGCTATCTCAGCGCCGAACTCGGCCGCCCGTTCGGGCTCGCCCTCGTCAAGGGCGGCCGGGCCCGGCTCGGCGACACCCTGCACGTCCCGGTGGACGGAAACCTGGTCGCCGTCGAGGTCACCAGTTCCGTCCTCGTCGATCCCGAAGGAGCACGTCGCGATGGCTGACACCCTCGTCCCACTCAGCCCCCTGCACGGCTGGGACCAGAAATTCTCCGAACTCCCCGAGTCGGTGAGCATCGCCGAGGAACCTTTTGTCGCGATGGTCGACCTGTGGGTCGACCCGGCCGGACCGGGAGCCACGGCCGCCGCAACGGTCCTCGGGTTCGACCTCCCCACCGCGGCGTCGACGTCCGCCGGAACCGACGCCACCACCGCCGTCTGGCTCGGTCCCGAGGAGTGGCTGATCACCACGCGATCACAGTCGGCACCTGCTCTCGAGTCTGACCTGCGGGCGGCGGTGACACCCCACGGCGGCGCCGCGATCGACGTCTCCGGACAGCGAACCACCCTGCGGCTGCGCGGCACTCATGCCCGCGACGTCCTCGAGAAGGGGTGCTCACTGGATCTGCATCCGAGGGTGTACGGCCGCGGCACTGCAGCGCAGACCATGCTCGGCCTCGCGGGCGTGATCCTGATCGCGCTCGACGACGAGGGGGCCGACTACCGGATTCTCGTGCGGTCGTCGTTCGCCCGGTACCTCGCGGAGTGGTTGATCGACGCCGCCGAGGAGTTCGGCGTCGACCCGGTGTAAGCGACAGCGTCGGTCCGGTGGACGGCACGGCGTCGTCCACCGGACCGATTCCCCTTCTGGAAGGAGATGCGCCCGAATGGTTCCGTTCCCGACGCTCACCGCCACCGGCCCCGGCCGACTGCTCGAGGCTCTCGCACGCGACATTCCCCTGGTCTGCGGCATCGTCAACGTGACCCCGGATTCGTTCTCCGACGGCGGCCGATACCTCGACGCCGCCGCCGCGGTCGAACACGCCCTGTCCCTGGTAGCGGAGGGTGCCGACCTCCTCGACGTCGGCGGCGAGTCGACCCGCCCCGGGTCCCGCCCGCCGTCCGTCGCGGAGGAGATCGAGCGCGTGGTGCCGGTAGTCGCAGCCCTCGCGATGTCGACGTCGGTCCCGATCTCGGTCGACACCTCGAGACCGGACGTCATGCGCGAGGCGGTCGCCGCCGGCGCGGCGATGATCAACGACGTTCGTGCCCTCCGGCTTCCGGGGGCACTGCGGACCGCGGCCGGCCTGGACGTGCCCGTGTGCCTGATGCACATGCGGGGCGAGCCCGAAACGATGCAGACGTCGCCGGAGTACGGCGACGTCGTATCCGAGGTGCGCCGGTTCCTCGTCGACCGTGTCGGCGCCTGCCGGGGCGCGGGAATTCCGCTCGAGCACATCATGGTGGACCCGGGTTTCGGCTTCGGCAAGACCCTCGCCCACAACCTCGCGCTGTTGGCCGAGCTACGGCAGATCACCGACCTCGGTGTTCCCGTGATGGCCGGACTGTCCCGGAAGGGCATGCTGGGCACGATCACCGGTCGCGGCGTCGAGCACCGTCAGGCCGCATCGGTGGCCGCTGCCCTGATCGCCGCACAGAACGGGGCAGCCGTCCTCCGGGTGCACGACGTGGCCGCCACTGTGGACGCGGTATCCGTGCTCCGCGCGCTCGTATATCGTGGTCCCGCCAGCTTCAGTCACGCGTCGAATCGAGTCTCCGCACAGTGAACACCTCCGTGTCCGCCGCCGGTCTCGCGACGATCGGCCCTGCTGAAGCGCAGCTTGTCGAAGCTGGTGCCCAGCTGATGGAGACGATGTATCACGATCCGCGGACCGGCTTGCGGCACGTGGACCGTCACCTGCGACGTCTGGCCCGTTCGGCGGCCGTGCTCGGGTACGAGTTCGGGGAACGTGACGTCCGGCGCCACCTCGCGCAGCGGCTGTCGGGCGTCGGTCCGGCCCGGGTCCGCGTGCGCCTGCACCGCGACGGCGGGGTGGACGTCGACGTCTTCGGGCCGCCGGTCGCACCCGCGTCGGTGTCTCTCGTGCTCGACGACGAGCCCGTCGACTCCCGGGACGTCCTCCTCGGACACAAGTCGACGTTGCGTGAGCGATACGACCGCAGACGACACCGCCATCCCGGGGCCGACGACGTCGTGCTGGTCAACGAACTCGGGCACGTCACCGAGACCACAATCGCGAATCTCGCCGCCCGGATCGACGGCGTCTGGTGGACGCCGCCATTGGCGTCGGGGTGCCTGCCGGGTGTCGAGCGGTCGTGGCAGCTCGACCGCGGGCTGATGCGCGAACGCATACTCACGCCGCGCGATCTCCTGGCCGCCGAGGCGCTCGCCGTGACGAGCTCACTCAAAGGCGTGCTGCCCGCGACTCTCCGGCCGTAGCCGCTTCGTTTCCGGACGTTTTCCGGACCACCTCTTGACCCACCCTCACACCTGACCTACTGTTATGACACATACTGATATATCAATGTCAGACCTGTTGGATCACAGCGCGACTCCGCGACCACAACGCCCGACTGTCAAAGGAAAAGGCATGAGAGCTGGAAAGATTCCCTCGGATCGACGGTTCACGGCAACGCATAGCTGGTTGGCCCTCGCACCGGGACAGAGCTTCGCCGACTACCCACTCCGGGCCGGGGTCACGGACACCGCACTCGACGAGGTCGAGGTGGTCGGACTGGAACTTCCGGCAGTGCGCAGCACGATCGAGGCAGGCGCCCCCTGCGCCCTCGTGTGGACGTCCGCCCGGACCGTCGTCACGGTGTATGCGCCGATCAGCGGACTCGTCACGATGACGAACACCGACGCCGCCGAGAACCCGCAACTCGTCGCCGACGACCCCTTCCACCGTGGCTGGCTGTTCGCCGTCCTCCCCTCGCCGACGTCGTCCGCCTACGGACTTCTCACCCCCGCGCAATACGCGAACGAACTCAGTGAGGCGGTGTAATCCCATGACCATCAGCGTGTTCGACCTGTTCTCCGTCGGCGTCGGCCCCTCGAGTTCACACACCGTCGGACCGATGCGCGCCGCCGCACGGTTCGTCTCCGACCTCCGCGCCCTCGACGCCCTGCACGCAATGGCGGACATCCGCGTCGACCTGTACGGGTCGCTCGCAGCCACGGGAGCGGGCCACGGGACGATGTCCGCGGTGCTGCTCGGGCTCGAGGGGTACTTTCCCGAGAAGATCGAGACCGAGGAAATGGAACGACGTCTCGAGGAGATGCGCAGCACCCGGCGCATCAGGGTCGGCGGATCCCACGACGTCGCACTCGCCGAGGACGAGATCGTCCTCCATCCGCTGACCATCCTGCCGTTGCACCCGAACGGGATGAGGATCACCGCGTCCACCGCCGCCGGCGTCGAGATCCACAGCGAAACCTACTTTTCCATCGGCGGCGGCTTCGTCGTCACCGAAGCGGAGAGCGCACAGCCGCCGCGCCCCGCCACCGGCGGTCTGTCGTTCGGGTCCGCCAAGGAACTCCTCGACGTCGCGGCCCGCCACGGCTACACCATCAGTGACGTGATGCTCCAGTTCGAACGCGAAACGCGGTCGACCGTGGAGATCTACGAACGGCTCCTCCATATCCGCGACGTCATGGTGGAATGCGAGAAGCGCGGGATCGCGCGCGACGGAATTCTTCCCGGCGCCCTGCGCGTGCGCCGGCGGGCACGGGACTGGTATCTCCGCCTGGATCAGGAAGATCCGCACCGTGATCCCGCATTCGCCGAGGACTGGGTCAACCTCGTCGCCCTGGCCGTCAACGAGGAGAACGCATCCGGCGGCCGCATCGTCACCGCGCCGACCAACGGGGCCGCGGGCATCATCCCCGCGGTGCTGCACTACGCCGTTCACTACACCCCGGCCGGGAAGTCGGATCCCGACGACACCGCGATCCGCTTCCTCCTCGCCGCCGGCGCCGTCGGATCGCTGTACAAGGAACGCGCGTCGATCTCCGGAGCCGAGGTCGGCTGCCAGGGCGAGGTGGGTTCCGCGGCGTCCATGGCCGCTGCCGGGCTCGCCGAGATTCTCGGCGGCACAATCGAACAGGTGGAGAATGCCGCGGAGATCGCGATGGAACACAGCCTCGGTCTCACGTGCGATCCCATCGAAGGGCTGGTGCAGATTCCGTGCATCGAACGCAACGCGATCTCGGCGGGCAAGGCCATCAACGCCGCTCGCATGGCCCTGCGCGGCGACGGCACCCACCGGGTCAGCCTCGACCAGGTGATCGAGACGATGCGCTCGACCGGCGCAGACATGCTGTCGAAGTACAAGGAAACGTCGACCGGTGGTCTGGCCGTCAACGTCCCGGTCAACTATGTCGAGTGCTGACATGATCACCGACGAACTGCGCCTGCTCCCTGCCCGCGCCGCCCAGTTCATCCGGCGGCACCCGGTTCCGAAGCCCGGCGACTACGCGCCGGAGACCCGGCTGTCGGTGCTCGACGTCCTCGTGCACTGCGCCCCGGTCCGCGGCGACGCGTTCGTCGCGTTCCAGCTGCTGAGCCGACGTGAGCTGCCCGGCTCGTACCTTCTCCACGTCGACGTCGTGGACGACGCGCTGTCCGCCCTCGACACGTTCGCCGTGACGAAACACGAGTGCGAGCAGAGCTTCGGCCCGAACTGGCAGGACGTCATGCGACACGCCGTGGAAGCGGCAGCCCTCCTGCACGGGCACTTCGGTGCGCTGACGCGGACGAGGAGCGTCGTCGACAGCCGCCGACGGCTCGGTGCCTGGGCGTGCGCACGTGAGGCGGCCTGGGACGCGGGCCGGATCAAATCCTGGTACCGCGCCCAGGACGCCGCGTGGGAACGGCACTTCATGGACGAGGCGACAGTGCGCGAGGACGAGCAACTGTGCGCGGACATCGCGACCGCGGTGCGCGACGCGGCAGCCGCGCACGCGGTGTCCGATCTAGTGGGGCAGCACGACTTCACCAGCGCACACTTCGAGACCCTGCTCGCCCCGTGGCGGACGGCCGCCGCGCACCTGCTCCCGCGAGGCGATTACTGCGCGGCCGCGAGCACGGTGTCGACGAACGTCCGCGGCCGCTCGGGGTGACCGTTCTCCCGCAGCGCTGACAGCGTATGCACCCCTTCTATGCAGACGCACCCCTATTCGGGCACCAGAAGGGGTGCGTTTGCCGAGAAAGGGTGCGTTTGCGTCGCAGCCGTGGGATCGCGGACGCGAACGCGCCGCCCTCCCACACACGCACCCCTTCTGCGCCCACGCACCCCTTTTCGAGCCCTGGAACGGGTGCGTCTGCATAGAAGGGGTGCGTCTGCGTCTCGCGGCGCCTCGGCCGACGTGCAGGTGTCGCCATTCCCCGTGCGGCGCAGGGCGCCCGGCACTAAGTTCGGCGATGACGGTTGAGGTTCTACGCGAGGGGGCGGTCCGGCATGAGCAGGACACATTTCAGGGCTCTGACACTGGGCGCGGTCGCGCTGGCCGGGGGTGCCGCACTCAGCGCGGGCGCCGGGACGGCCACGGCGGACGTCCTCACCGAGATCAACGGCTGCAAGATCGTGGCGAATCCGAACCCCGGCGATCGCACAACCTGCCCCGGCGCCGATCTGAGGTCCGCGAATCTAGCGGGCCTGAACCTGAGCTTCGCCGACCTGTCGGGCGCGAACATGACACGGGCGAACCTGACCGGCACCAACTTCGCCGCCGCGAATCTGTCGTACGCCGACCTGAGCGACGCGAACATCACCGGCACGAACTTCACGGATTCGCAGCGCAACGCGGTAATCCTGTACAGCACGGACATCGACATCTTCGGCACGATCGTCGGGGACATGAACATCACGACCGAACCCCAATGGTCCACCGACGCCCACGAGCGCGCACTCGCCTCGGTCGTCCCGGTGACACCGACATTTCCGGCTCCGTAAACCACCCCTGACCTATTCACCCGGGCCGCGCACTGCGCGGTCCGGGTTTTCGTATGCCCGCACCCCTTGACATTGGATACCCGCACTATCCACTATTAGATAGTATCGGTATCCAACATTGGGAGGCATCCGATGACGACGATCGACCCCACCCGTTCGACGCACCACTACGACGGCGAACTGGTGGTCTTCCTGATCGGGATGACCATCAACCGACCCTGGCGACCGGACCTGTGGCTGCCCACCTTCCTCGCGATGCCGAGGATGCTGCGCGAACTGTCCGAGGACCCGGATTCGGGTCTGATGGGCTACCGCCTGACGTTCGAGGGGCGCGGCCCGACAGTGATCCAGTACTGGAACTCCGTCGACAAGCTGTACGCCTACGCCAGTGACAGCCAAGCGAAGCATCGTCCGGCGTGGGCCGCATTCAACCGGCGGGCCCGCAAGGCCCCCGGCGCGGTCGGCGTCTGGCACGAGACCTATCCGGTGGACCATGCCGAGTCCATCTACGTCGGCACGCCGGCGATGGGCCTGGCCCGCGCCACCGCACGTGTGCCCGTCACACAGAAGTTCAGCCGCGCCCGAGACCGGTTGTCCCGCAATAACAACACCCACGAACAGTGATCATTCAGGAGAAACCATGGAACCCTTGATCGCCCTCGTTGCCGTCACTCTGGCACTCCTCGTCGCAGGTGCGGCGGGTGCGCGCCGGCTCCGGCCGTGGCCCGTTGCCCTGCGGGGCGGACTCGCGGCCATGTTCACGCTGACCGGCATGGCCCATTTCGTGGGGATGCGTGCGGAACTCGTCGCCATGGTCCCACCGTCGCTGCCGAACCCCGGCCTACTGGTGACCGTGACCGGTCTGCTCGAACTGGCAGGCGCCGCGGGACTGCTGATACGACGCACTGCGCCGTGGGCGGCGGGCTGCCTCACCGCCCTGCTGATCGTGATGTTCCCGGCGAACGTGTACGCCGCCGTAGAGGGACTCTCGACGGGACCGTTCGAAGCCCTGATCCCCCGGACACTCCTGCAGGTCGTCTTCGTGTCGGCAACACTCGCCGTCGTGATCGCCTACCGGCGGAGCCGGGCTACGGAATCGCCCTCCGAAGCCCACTCGCCCGCAGCACCCGGCGTTGCACTCCCGCCCGCACTGCATCCTCGGACCCGATGATCCGCACGTGCTTTCGTGCCCGGGTGATGGCGGTGTACAGCAATTCGCGAGTCAGCAGCGACGACGCCTCGCCGGGAAGAACCACGGACACCGTGTCGTACTGGCTGCCCTGACTGCGGTGAATCGTCATCGCGTACACCGTCTGCACCGCGGACAGATGCGTCGGATGCAACAGGAATGGTTCGTTGCCCCGCACGAACGCGGCGACGAGTTCGTCGTCGTCGCGGCGCACGATCACCCCGGTGTCGCCGTTGTAGATCTTCGTTTCGTGATCATTGGCAGTCACCATCAGCGGCTGGCCCGGATACCAGCGATCCGGGTTCAGCCGCTGCCCCGTCGCCTCCCCTATCCACTCCACCGCCTGCCGCGCCCACCGCTGCACGCCGTACGGACCTTCCCGGTGCGCGCACAACAGCCGGTGCTCCTCCGAATGCCGCAGTGCAGCAAAGGCATCGCCGGATTCCGCGGCTTCGGTGACCGCGGCGGCCGTCCCCACCACGTCCGCCCGCAGTGCGTCCAGATCTTCGGGACCGTGGAACGACACCTCGGGGAAACCGCTCGACAGGATCTTCACAACCTCGTCCGGTTCACCCTTCCGCACCGCGACGGCCAGCTGAGCGATGCCGCCGCCGAACCGCCGCCCTCGGCTGAGCCGGACCACTCCGCCCCGCAACCTGTCCCGTTCCCCAGCGCTCAAGGCGGCCTCGAGCGGGTCGTCGGCCGCCTCGAGGTCGGCGCCGACGATCCTGGCGAGCACCGGATTCTCGGTTCCCGTCACCGGCCTGGCCACGAGATCGGCCAGAACCGCGCCCGCGTCGACGGACGTCAGCTGATCGGGGTCGCCGACGAGCACCAGCCGGGTGTCCGGGCGGACTGCCTCGAGGAGTCGGCACATCATCGTCAGCGACACCATCGACGTCTCGTCGACCACGATCGCGTCGTAGGGCAGGTGATTGTTCGCGTTGTAGCGGAACCGGCTGCCACGGCCGCGCTGCCAGCCCAACAGCCGGTGCAGCGTCATCGCAGTCAGGTCGGGTGGCAACCCGAGTGCGTCGGACTGCTCGCGCACCGACTCCTGCAACCGCGCCGCGGCCTTTCCGGTGGGTGCGGCGAGCGCGATCCGGAGACCCGGCCCTGGCTGCCTCGTCAGCAGCGCCAGCACCCGGGCGACGGTGTGCGTCTTGCCTGTTCCGGGTCCGCCGACCACCACCGACGTCCACTGTGTGGCGGCCACTGCGGCGGCGATTCGCTGCCGGTCCGGTGCCGGGGCCGGCTCCCCGTCATCGTTCTGGTCGCGGAACAACGCGTCCAGGCCCTCCCGCAGCGACTGCTCGTCGACGAGGGGATGCCCGACGGCGCGCTGGTCGAGCACCCGCCGGATGGTCGCTTCCTGCCGGAAGTACCGGTCGAGGTAGAGCAGCCCGCCCTCGGCCGTGTCGACGAGCCGCAGCGGTCGCAGCGGTCCCGCCGAACCACCCGTGACCAGCGGACTCCGCCGCAGTGCCTCGACGACGATGCCGTCATCCGGCCAGGGCAGTGCGTCGAGATCGACTTCGGACTCCTCGTCGACGGTCACCTCACGGATCCGCGTCAGGTCCAGGCACACCGAGCCGGACCGCACCGCGCGCACCGCCAGCGCGGTGGCCAGTACGACGTCTTCCGAGGATTCGCCGCCGAGCGCCGACAACCGCAACGCGACGTGCACGTCCGCGGCGGCGAGCACACCGGCCTCGTTGAACACCCGCAGCATCCCCTTGCCGCGCTGCGCCACCTGCACCTCGGTCATCGCGTCCCCTCGTGCTCGGAGGCCGACCCGGACAGCAGATCGGACAGCTCGGTGATCAGCGCGGCGGGCGGTGCCCAGTCGAAGACTCCGCAGCCGGGCGGGGTGTCGGGGCCGACCATTCCGCGAACGAACAGGTACTGGACGCCACCGAGGTGCACCGCCGGATCGTAGTTCGGTTGCCGCCAGCGCAGGTAGCGATGCAACGCAACGGAATACAGCAATGCCTGCAGCGGATAGTGGGCCCGCACCATCTCGGCGGCCATGCACTCGCGGGTGTAGTGCGCGGTGGTCAGGTCGCCCTGCGCGAGGCGATTGGTCTTGTAGTCGACCACGACGTATCGCGGTCCGGGCAGTCGCAGCACGGCGTCAATGCTGCCGGTGAGGTATCCGCGCAGCGGGGTCGGTTCGAGTGTCTGCACGGCGTCGGCGTACGACCGCAGCGGATCGTCGACGGGAAGGTGGGTGCGCAGCAGCTTGCCGACGCCGTCGAGCATCACGGTGAGCGAGGGTGTGTCGCCGCCGGCGAGCGGCAGTTCGAAGTCGAGCTCCGCCAGCAGGTCTGCGGGTGCGATGTCGGCGAGCGTCGTTCCGGCCCCCGCGCCGAGGGGAGTCCGCAGCACGGGCAGCAGCGCCGTCGCCAGCTGGGCGGGGTCGACGTCCGACAGCGTCGACGCGATCACGTCACGGCAGCAACGCAGCACTTCTTCGCCCAGATCGGGTGCGGCGGTGTCGACGATCTCGAAGACCGCGTGGACGAGCGTGCCGAACGTCGCGCCGCCGGGCAGTTCGTTCATCGTCGACGGCACCCCCGAAGTCACGTCGGCCGGCGCCTGCAACGGAGGTTCGTCCGGTTCGTCCGTCTTCTCCTCGACCTCGGCCTCACTGCCCACCGCGGGCGCGTCGTGCGCAGACGCTGTCAACGCCGAATACGACGTGCGACGCCACCGCGTGTCGAGCAGCCGCCGGAAGCGGGCGGCTTCCAGGTCTCCGCTGGGCTCACGCTGTGGTGTCCATCCGACCCGCACGATCGGGTCGGAACCCACCGCCTCGACGGTCACCGTCTCCGGAGCTGCCGTACCCCACGCGGACAACCGTTCCGCGACAACCGGATCCTCGGGGACGGTGACCTTCTGCGGGACCTCCCGCTGCCCGGGCTGCCGTCCCAGGATCATCCGGTGCAACGGCGCGCCCGCGGTCGTGAACGCCGGTGCCCACCACACCACGAGCCCGCACATCGCCCGGGTCACCGCGACGTACAGCAGCCGCAACTCCTCCCCTGCCTCTTCCGCGTCGTGCCGGTTCCTGCGCTCCGCGTAGCCGGGACTGCCCGGACCACCGACGTCGAGGATGCGTCGTCCGTCGTCGTCGTGCAGCAGCAGTTTGCTCGGCTTCGAGATCTTCGCGGCGTCCCAGGCGTACGGCAGGTACACGAGCGGGAATTCGAGGCCCTTGCTGGCGTGGACGGTCGCGATCTGCACCGCCGCGGCGTCGCTGTCGAGTCTTCGGCTGCGGTCCACCCCACCCGAGGACGGATCCTTCATCCGTTCGGTGAGCCAGCGGGTGACGGCCGTCAGACCGAGCGACTGCTCGACGGCGGCACCGTTGAGCAACTGCGCCACGTGCCGGAGATCGGTCAGTGCCCGCTCACCCGCTGCCACCCGTAGCAGTCTCGCCTCCAGTGCGGCGACCGCGGACAGTCTTTCGAACAGCGCCGCGAAACCGGACTGCGCGAACACCGCGCCGAGCTCGCGGAGCTGCCCGCCGACCTCGGCGACGATGTCGTCGCCGCGAGCGTCGAGTTCCTCGGCCGTGTGCCCGAGCAGCGGGGTCAGCGCGGCCAGCCGCACCCGGTCTGAACGATGCGGTTGCTCGATGGCCTGCAGGATCCAGAGCCAGTGCTGCGCAGCCGGAGTGGTGAAGACACTGGCCCCACCGGCGAGCACGGACGGCACACCCGCCCGGTCGAGGGCGTCGTGGACCAGTGTGATCTGCGCGTTGGTGCGCACCAGGACGGCGATGTCGCCGGGTTCGACGAGCCGGGCGCTCCCCCCGACGTCGAGTGTCGCGCCGCCGTCGAGGAGAGCGACGATGTCGGCGGCGAGGTCGGCCGCGATCCGCTTCCGGAGCGGCCCGACCGCGGGGTATCCCGACTTGTTGATCGGCCCGGCGCCGGTCCTCGGCAGATACCGCAGCCGCAGCGGCACGGCACCCGTCAGACGCGACTTCGGTCTCGCACCGTCGACGCGGTGCACCACGATCTCGGGATGCCCGAGCGCGGCCCCGCCGTGCAGATATTCGAGCCCGTCGAGGAGTTCCTGATCGCTGCGCCAGTTGGTGGTCAACTCCTGGTGACGGTCCGCCGACCGCACCGCGTCCAGATAGCTGAGCACCTCCGCCCCGCGGAACGCGTAGATGGCCTGCTTCGGATCGCCGACGAGCACCAGCGTTCCGCTGCCGTGGAACGTGCGGCGCAGAATGTCCCATTGGAGCGGGTCGGTGTCCTGGAACTCGTCGACGAGCACCACGCCGTAGCGTTCGCGGACTCGCCGGCAGGCCGCCGCACCGTGCTCGGGATCACTGAGGACGCGGTGGAGCAGCATCGGGAGATCGTCGAAGTCACGCAGACCCACTGCGCGTTTGCGCCGTTCGACTTCGGCGCGCACCGCCTCGGCGAACGCCACCCGGTCCCCGGCCGGGGTGCCCCGCGCATCTTCCGGGGCAAGCACGGCCTGTGGGTCGAAGATGGCGGCCCGGGCGGCCGCGGTGGCCTCCGCCGGCGTGAACGGCGCCGACTCGACGCGACTGTAGGCCCGCAGGTACAGGTCGGCGATCACCTCCGTCGTGAGGTCGTCGGCGGCCTCGACCAGCACGGTGTCGGGGTCGCGTTCGCCCGCGATGCCGAGCCCGTCGAGCATGCGCTGGCAGAAGCTGTGGGTGGTGACGATGGTGGCGGCGTCGAAGTCCGACAGTGCCTGCAGCAGGCGCCGGCGCCGTAGCGTCACCTCGTCGGTGTCGGCTTCGGCGAGATGCCGGATCAGTTGATCCGCGCTCAGCCGTGCCGCTGCCGGATCGGCCAATGCGGCTGCAGCGGAACCGAATCGTTCACGGGTGCGTTCCCGCAGCTCCTGCGTGGCCGCCCGGCTGAACGTCACCAGCAACAGCTGGGACAGGTCCACGCCTCCCTCGGCGACGAAGCGGGCGGCCAGACCGACGATCGCGTACGTCTTGCCGGTTCCGGCGCTCGCCTCGAGCACCGTCGTACCCTCCGGCAGCGGACCGAGGAGGTCGAAGCCTCGCGCGCCGGTCACGGCTGCGCCAACGTCTCGGCGGCGAGCAGCGGCGCCCACAGTTGCCGGGCGTAATTCTCGATGGTCACCGTGTCGCCGAGGACGTCGAGCCCGGGCGAAACCCCGTACACGTACGTGATGTGCCGGTCGCGTGAGTCACCGAAGTCACTGCTCCATTCCTTCCGGGCCGCCTCGATCGCGTCCTCCATGCTGCTGCCACCGTGGCGTCGTTCGGCATAGGCCGCCGACGCGCCCGTGGCGATCGGCAACGGCGCGTGCAACCCCAGATCGCGCAGTTCGACGAGTCGCACCAACTCCTCCAGTGCGTTTTCGGGTGCGGTGAGGGTCGAGCGCCACGCCGGACGGCTGTACGCGCCGCGGCCGGTCGTCACGGCAGTCCACTCGGTCTCGTTGTCGGACGCCGCGACCGCCAGCAACTGCGCCCAGGCTGCGAGGCGGTGTTTCGGCCCCAACTTCGAATACGTGGTGCTCGCGATCACCGACCCGTGCACCCCGCCGACGGTGCCGGTGAGGCGCCGTCCGGAGCCGAGATCGACATCGGCGTCCACGGTTTCCGCCCGCCCGACGTGCACGGACCCGCTGACGGCGACGAGCGACTCGACCGCGTGCTCGATTCCACCGAGCACCGACTCCCCCAGCTTGAACGGCGGCAACGTCCCGCGGCGCCACTCCGCGGCGCGGAAGTCGGCCAGTTCGACTCCCGTCAGCCTCGCGACGAGCATCCTCTGGCCGAGATCCCACCGGGCCAGCGGATCGGGCGACACCTCCAGTGCGTCGGCGAGGTCCTCGTCCACGTCGGGGACCCGCAACCCGAGCCGTTGCCGCAGAAACGCCTGCGTCGGGTGCACCAGGAACGCGATGAGGTCCGCGAGATCGACGTCCCCCAGCGGCGGCGGCACCAGCGGTGCCGGCAGGAATGCGGGCTCCGGTTCGGGCGGATGCTGCGCGGCGCGGGCACCGGCCAGCGCCGCCCGATCGAAGCTGAACGGGTGCCCGGGCCGGAAGTTGCGTGCATCGAACGGCTGCAACGGATGCCGGGTCACGATGCCGGGGACGGCATCGCTCCCGACGGTGGCCGCCACTGCGTCGAGCAGCTCGGACAGCGGGATCGCCGGCGGCCGGGACATGCCGGTGACGGGGTCGGCGCCCGTATAGAACAGCAGCAGTTTCTCACTCGCCGACATCACGGCGTCGAGCAGCAACTGCCGGTCCTCGCTGCGCGGATCACGTTCGCCGAGAAGCGGATTACGGGCCAGCACGTCGTCGCCGTCCACGCTCACCCCGCGCGGGAACACTTCGTCGTCGAGGCCGAGGAGAACGACGACGCGGTGCGGCACCGACCGCATCGGCACCATGGTGCACACCGTCAGCTCGCCGGTGCGGAAGTTCGCGCGGGTGGGGCGGCCCGCGAGCCGGGTGGCCAGCATGGCGCGCACGTCCGACAGTCGCAGGACCGCGTCGCCGCCGTGCTCCATCGCCGCCCCGAGTTCTCGTCGCGCCTGCGCGAGTTGCCACGTGTCGGCGGCGCTGACGTCGACGAGGAGGTCGAGTGCCCGGGTGAGCGCGCTCGACCAGTCCGCGACCGACTGCGGACCGCCGAGCCCGCGCAGCGCGACGTCGAGCCGGTCGACGAATTCGGCCAGCCGCCCGGTGAGGTCGATGTCGTTGCTGTCGACGTCGTCGAGCGGCAGCGCCAGGGCGAGCCATTCGCCTTCGGACTCGTCGGCCGCGGCGCCGAGCAGGATGCGGTCGAGCGCGGTGGTGAACGTGTTCTGCGGGAAGTCGCCGAGACCGAATGCGGCGCGCTGCCGCGGACCGATACCCCAGCGGGCGCCCGTCGCGGTCGCCCACTCCCGGATCCGTTCGAGGTCGTCGTCGCCGAACCGGAACCGCCTGCGTACCGGCGCGGCCGCCGACAGGTCGAGGACCTGACTCGCCGTCACCCTCGCGTCGGCGAGTTCGAGGAGAGTCGACACCACGGCGAGAACCGGATTGGTCTGGTGCAGGGCACGATCCGCAAGGCGGACCCGGAGGCGATGGCCGGGATGCCCGAGCACGTCCTGCCCGAACGCGGCCCGGATCAGCGGGGCGTACGACTCGACGTCGGGGCACATGACGAGCACGTCACGCGGTTCTAGAGTCGGATCGTCCTCGAAGAGATGCAGGAGGCATTCGCGCAGGACCTCCACCTGGCGGGCCGGTCCGTGACAGGCGTGAACCTGGACGGACGCGTCGGCCGTGCACTCGGCGAGCGCGGGCGCCCGGTCGTCCCGGACATCCGCCTGCAGGCACCCCAGCAGGGAGTCGCGGGGCGCAGGCCCCTCGTGGTGGAGGTCGTCGACGTCGAGGCGGGTCAGCCTCGACTCGAGTTCGCGGACGTCCCGCGCCAGGCTCGACAGCAGCGGGTGGGCGACGGACAGCGCGCTGTGGTCGTCGGCGCGTGCGAGAACACTGTCTGCCGTCGACAACGACGACCACATGGCCGGACTCGGATGCGGAAGCCACAGGTGCACATCACGATTGATGGCGAGGGCGGCGAGGACGGCGATCTGATCGGTGGCGAGGCGCGTCGGACCGAACAGCGACAGTCGGGCGGGGAGTTCGACGAGGTCCGGTTCCGCTCGCAGCCAGGCGCAGGCGGAGTCGAGCCGCTCGGCGGGAGCGGGGCTGCCGATCTTCTCGCGCAGCCGCCGCCACAGTTCGGCCTGCCAGAGAAGGTCGTCGTCGAGTGGACCACCCGCACCGTCGGTGTCGCGGCCACCGGCCCAGTCGACCAGCATCGCCGGCCGCTGTGCGGCGTAACTGCGGAACAGATCGGTCAGGTGGGACGCGGTCGCGTAGCGCCGGCCCGGCCGGTGATCGTCCGGGTCGCGGTCCGGGACACCGTGCCCGAGGTGTTTCGCGAGGACGGCACACCAGGGCTCACCGAGACAGTCGTCGACGACGCCGAGCAACGCCCACAGCACCCGGGACGAGTTCCATGGGTCGTCGTCGGCGGACACCCCGGTGGCGGCGGCGAGGCACTCGTCGACGAGCCGGGTCGGGGACGGGAAGTCGATGTTGGCGGCCACCCCGTCGCCGACGTCGGGCCGGGCACCGAGCGCGGTCGAGAGTCGCTGGGTGAGCCAGCGCTCCACCCCCTTCGCCGGGACGGCGACGACCTCCCGGGCGAACGGATCGGACAGCGGGGTCGCGAGCACGTCGCCGAGAGCCGACGCGAGAGTGGTGGAACGCTCGGCGCGATGCAGTACGAGCACGTGGCCTCCCTTCGCTCCCCAACTCCGGTCGGCTCAGACTTACCACACCCCACCGACTCGGGAGGCCCACTCTGCAGGTGAGTGGCAAAGTGTGCCGGGGCACGCTTCGCCACTCACGTCAGCGGCCGGGGCGCGCCTGGGTGAGGTGCGGGACCCAGCCGTGGGTGGGCCACTTCTTCAGACCGACCTTGGCGGGGACGATGCGCTTGTTCACGAATTGGCTCTCCAGTTCGGTGTCGGGCTCGCCGGTGAACCGCCACAGCGCCGCGTCACCGGGTCGTGCGACGGACGACCAGGACTTGGCACGGTATGCGGCGCGAACGATGTTGTCCGCGAACACGATCACCGGGATGTCGTCGGTGTTGCGGACGGCAGCGCCTGCCGCCCACGCGCCGCGGGACAGTTCGTACACCTCCTCCGGCGTCACGCCGCGCCGGGACGCGGCGGGCACGTCGAGGACCACGCAGGGGGTCGGCAGGTTCGGGACGGGTTCTGCTGCGTACTGCAACACGAGGTCGTCGACGGGTACCGCGCGATGCTCGCCCGCGCCACCGGCGAGATTGCTGAGCACCGCACCCTCGTTCAGCCCCAACGCTCCCACGACTCCGCCCCGCACCGCGCCGGCGACGTCCCCGGTGTCGGCGATCCGATGCGCCACGATGTAGTGCTCGACCTCGTGGCCGGAGTCGTAGATCTCGCGGATGCGGGCGATCGTCGCGGCCTTCACCTCGGCGCTGTCGGTCTCCGGATCCTCGAGCGTCTTCCGGTGCTCGTTCTCGGCCAACGCCTCCCACACATAGCCGTACACCCGGGTGCCGCGTCCGGCGCCGACGTAGAACACCGACCTGTTGCGGGGATCGAGGAGCGCGTAGACGTAGGTGCCGAGTTCCTCACCGACCCGCTTCGGGAACGGCTGCGGCGCGTGGCGGGTCTGATACACCTCCTTCAGGATCAGGCGCAGCGCCGCCAGTTTCAACGCGACGGGCACACCGCCGTCGATGCCGTCGAAGAGTGCGGTGGCCGCGCCCTGCACCGAGGAGAAGGTGTGCCCGATGTGCCGTTCCAGCGACTTCGTGACGTCCGCGAACTGCGCGAACCGCACCCGGGGGTCGGGTGCCGCGTTGTCCAGGTCGTTGGACGCGAGGAAAGTCTGGACCTCGGAATTGTCGAGCCAGCGAGAAGTGATGTCGATCGGGATCGTCCAGACGGTAGCCATGCCCCTACCGTAAGGGAAAACCTGGGTGAAGAACTCGCCCGAGGAAGGCTCGAGGAGATTCGAACCCTTTCGACGTCCTACCGAGTGCGGGAGGATGGAGTGGTACCCATTGCGACGCAGGTTGGGAGAACATTCATGACAGCGCCCAGCTACTCCACCCGCACAGCCGTCGACATCGCGGTCGGCATTCTCATCGCCTACCGCGGATGCTCCGAGAACGACGCGTTCACCGAACTCGCGGAGACGTCGCGCCGGCACAAGGTCGCCCTCGCGCGCACCGCCCGCGCACTGATCGCGTTCATCCAGACCCATCACCACGACCTTCCCGCGTCCGACGTCACGGCTGCCGCTCTGCAGTGGAGCCACGCCACTCCGTACCGCGGCGCGTTCGGTACGGCTGCGTGAATTCGGTCGAAGTCTGAGAATTCTCTGGCTTCGACGGCGCGACGCTGCCCAAACCTTCAGACTCGATGTGAGACCGAACGACCAGCGCACCGAGATACGAAGAGGTAACTGAGTTGACGATCCGCAAAATCACGGTTGCCGCGGTAGCGATCGCCGCAGCCCTCACGATGTCCGCTTGTGGTTCCGACGAGCCGTCCGGCCCGAGCGCAACCACCACGTCCACGACCACGGCAGCGGCCGAGACCACCGACGACCTCGTTCTGCCGACCGCGGCCGAACTCAACGCCCTGCTGGCGAAGGGCCTCGACCCGGCCACTCCGCTCGAGGAGAAGATCGCGATGGTGGAGGGTTCGGAGCAGGACCCGAACCTGTTCAATCAGGTCGCTGCCGCCGCCCAGCAGGCGGGCGCGCAGGTCACGGTCCTGGACCCGGTGATCGACAACGGTGACGGCAGCGCCAGCGCGCAGCTGCAGCTGACGATCAACGGCCAGGTGCAGCAGAACACCCTGCCCGCCATCTTCGTGCCCGGCGAGAACGGGACGTGGAAATTGTCGAAGGCGACGGCATGTTCCATCGTGGCGATCGCGCAGCTGACGTCACCGGCCTGCCCGCCCGCCTGATCCGGACTTCCGCGTCACGCGCCTTCCAGGGCCTCCCCGATCTCCTGGACGGCGCGGTTGTGCTGATCGGTGATCAGGATGTGTCCTGCCGCGATGGTCAGGGCAACCGGCCATTCGATGATCTCGACGGCGGCGAGCAAGCCGATCGCCGCGAAGAATGCCAGTTGCTCGGGCCTCGGCAGCGGCAACCTGCCGAGGACCGGTAGCTGCACCGCGAAGCTGCGGGCCTCCCGCACCCGCTGGACGGCGTCGCTCTGCGACTCCGCCTGCGACGTTCGTTGGGCCATGGTTCGTCTCCCTTGTCCGTGCCGTTTCCCGGTCAGCCACCTTGATCGCGGACCGTGTCAGCTGTGCTGAGTTCCGTCGCCCAGACCGCTGCCGGTGTCTTCTCCGCCGCCGGGGACCCGTTGACCGGGGTGGTCACCCGCGTGCTCACCCCACCGCTGCGGGAGGTGTATGCGGTGCTGTTGCGGGCGGGCGTGATCGAGATCGTCGACTGATCGCCCACAAGCTTTTCGAGCAACCCCGGTGCGAACGCGGCCGCCGCGGCCGCCGCACCCGCGCAGCCCAGCGCCTGGGCCCACCCGACCGGTCCGAGCGGGGTGCACCCGAGGAGCTGACTGACACCGGGAGTACTGACCATGACGGTGAGTGCGGCCAGTGAACCGCCCGCGGTCAGCACCACGAGCGGACTCCGCGAATCGATCAGTGTCTGACCCAGCTGCGTGCCGACCAGCGCCACCAGCCCGACCGTCGACGCCCGGCGTTGCCTGCCCGTCACGCTCGCCAGCGCCCACGCCGTCGTCGCGCCTGCCGCGGTGGCGGCGCCGCGGATCGCGACGGTCCGCCACAGCGCAGCGCTGTCCGGGCCGCGGCCCTCTCCCCGGGCCTGTTCGTTGGGCGGGCTCACCGCGAGGGCGGCCGCGGGCAGGGCGTCCGTGAGCACGTTCACCAGCAGGAGCTGACGCGCGGTGAGCGGCGACCGTCCGGCGATCGCGCTGCCGATCAGGGCGAACGCCACCTCCCCGGCGTTCCCGCCGAGCAGCACCGACACCCCCGCCTGCACCCGCCGCCACAGCTGACGGCCCTCGTCGAGGGCGTCGAGCAACGCGTCGACACGGCCGTCGAGGAGCACCACGTCCGCGGCGCTGCGGGCCGGGTCGCTGCCGCGTGAGCTGACACCGATCCCCACGCTGGCCGCCCGGATCGCGGCCGCGTCGTTGGCGCCGTCGCCGACCATCGCGCAGACGTGACCGACTCGCTCGAGGGTCTGCACGATCTGCACCTTGTTCTCGGGCGACATCCGGGCGAAGACGACGCACTTCTCGACGGCATTCTCCTGCCCCCGGTGCGACAGGGTGTCCCAGTCGGTCCCGCTGATCACCTGCGCGGACGACACCGCCAGTCCCAGCTCTTTCGTGATGGCGGTGGCCGTGACGGGATGGTCGCCGGTGATCAGCCGGACCCCGACCTGTAGCCCTTCCAGTGCCGGGAGCAGTCCGGCCGCTTCCGGGCGCGGGGTGTCCGCCAGCCCGAGCAGTCCGACGAGTTGCAGCCCACTGCCGCACAGATCGTCGAGCACCGCGGTGTCGTCGGCCGCGCGACGCGCCTGGAAGGGCGTGACGGTCCGGCGGGCGACGGCGATGACACGTAACCCGTCGGCAGCCATGCCGAGAACGGCGTCGTGGACCTCGTCCGCGTCGATGCCGGTGCACGCCGCGACCACGACCTCCGGTGCACCCTTCACCGACACGTGTGTCCCGGACAGCGAGGCGGAGTAGGGCCGTCCGGAGCGGAACGGAAGGTAACTGCTCCGGTCCTCCTCCTGCGGTAGCAGGTCCACTGCAGCGTCGGCGATCGCGGCGTCGGTGGCGTGCGCGGCCGGACTGCCGTCGGGGGTCACGGCGCTCCGGCCCGCGCACACGAGCACGTCCTCGCGATCGAACCCCGGCTCCGGGACGGCGGTGACGACACGCAGTCGGTTTTCGCTCAGGGTGCCCGTCTTGTCGAAGCACACCACGTCGACGCGGCCGAGCGCCTCGACGGACCGCGGCGTCCGCACCAGTGCGCCCGACCTCGTCAGTCTGCGTGCGGCGGCCTGCTGCGCGAGTGTCGCGACGAGCGGTAGACCCTCGGGAACCGCCGCGACCGCGACCGCGACGCCGCTCGTGACGGCCTGCCGCAGTCCGGTGCCGCGCAGGAACCCGACGGCGGTGACCAGCGCGCCGCCTCCCACGCTGACGGGCAGCACCCGGTCGGTGAGGCTTCTGAGCTGCGCCTGCAGACCCACGTGCGACGCACTCGCGGGGGTGAGGGCACCCGCGCGTCCCGCTTCCGTTGCGTCGCCCACCGCGGTGACGATCGCCGTCGCCGTGCCGGTGAGGATCGTGGTCCCCGCGAACGCCATGCAGGCGCGGTCACTGAGTGGTGCGCCCGGAGTCGGCGACGTCTGCTTGCTCACCGGCAGCGATTCCCCGGTGAGCGAGGACTCGTCGACTTCGACGCCGGACGCCTCGACGAGCCGGCCGTCGGCGGGCACCACCTCGCCGGGACCGATCTCGATCACGTCGCCCGGCCGCAACCGCGACGCCTCCACCCGCTCGGTCACCCGGCGCTCCGGAGGCCCGGCGACGCGATGCGTGGGCGGATCGCCCGCCGCCAGCAACCGGTTCAGCAGACGTTCCGCGTGCAGGCGTTGCACGGCCGACAGCGCGGCGTTGCCCGCCAGCACGGACCCCACGAGCACCGCGTCGATCGGCGACCCCAGCAGGGCGCTCGCCGCCGATCCGGTGGCGAGGACGGGGGTCAGCGGATCCGACAGTTCCGTCCGCATCGCCCGGCCGAAATCCCAGGCCAGACCGACCGGCCACGCCGTGAGCCGCCCGATCGCCTCGACCGGGGTCAGCACCAGATTCACCGACCGGCGCCGGGAGACCGCGGCCTCCTCCTCGTTGCGCGCGGGAAGCAGCCGGCGCACGTCCGGCACCGGCATCTCGTGCCAGGCGTGAACCGGGGCGGCGGGTGGAACCTCGGCCCGCAGCACAGCGCGCGCGAGGGAATGCCCCGTCCACAGTCCTGCCGCCGCGCCGACCGTGACGGGTCCGGGTCCACGCCCACGCACTCCCGGCAGCATGACGAGCGCACCGAGCATCGACGCCGCCGTTGCGATCTCGACGCCGCGCCTGCTCGCCGTCCGCGCGTCCGGCAGGGACCGCAGCACCCGCCACACTCCGACGAGGTCGTCGACCAGCAGGTCCGCGCACCACGGCGGCGGGGCGTCGTCGACGAGGACACCGATACCGACATCGGCGGACGACAGTGCGTGCAGCGCCCGGCCGGCGACCACCGCCACCGTCGCGCCGTTCGCCTGCAACTGCGCGACGGCGTCGCGCAGATCGACATCCAGTGATCCGCTGGAGGGCAGCAGATCGTCGAACGCCGAGCGGAGTCCGCCGAGCGTATCCACGTTCACCGACACCACCTGGGCGCCCGACGAGCGCGCCTGCGCGAGCACGGCCGCTGCGCTCGGATGGTGCGCCGGGGTCACGAGTACGGCGGCATCTTCGTCCACGGCTGCCGCGGCGACATCATCCGGAAGGTCGGTCAGCGCGTGCCAGCCCACCCCGAGGGCGCCGGCCTCCACGGCAGATCGAGCGGCCTCCCACACTCTCGTCCGGTCGGCGTCCCGAACCGCACGGATCCCGCTCACCCGAAGTTCGGCCGTGTGCAGCACCGACGGGTCCACGACCACCGCGTCGACCCGGTCCAGGCAGCGCAGCGCGCCGGGACGCAGGGCCAGCACGGCGTGGCGATCGGCCAGTCCACGGCCCAGTGTCGCAGCGAAGGCCTCGCGTGCGGTGCGCGCCGCCTTCGGCGCGGCGACCAGGGCCGCGTCCGCGGCGCCTGCGACGCTTCGGGTCGCCGCTCCCACCGCGGTCGCTCCCACCCACTGCGCGATCGCCGCCCGGTCCACGTCCCGCTCCACCGGTCCCGATGCGCCGCGCGGGCGGGCGGGGCGCTCCGTGTCGTCCGCGGGGTCCCGGGCCAGTTCGGGTTCGCGGCGGTGCCACACCCGCCGGCCCGACCACGCCTCCGCCGTGATCGCCGACCGCAATGCCACGTCCACGGCGAGTGACGCAGGCGCCCGCCGCAGCACGTCGCCGACTGCCTGAGCGGTGGCGAGCAGCAGTTCGGCGGCGTCCGGCCCGAGCCGGTCCTCGACCATGCTGCGCAATCGGGGTTGATAGTTGACGAACGTGACGGCGGCGGCAGGCACCGCCGCCGGCAGGGTGGGCATCGGAAGCAGGCGAACGCCGGCGGCCGCGACCAGGCCCGTCGTGACGGCGGCCAGTGCGAGCGCGCGTTCGGCGAGTGCGACGTCGTCGCCGGGAAGTTCTCCGGGCCGGTCGCGGACGGCACCGCGGGCGATCGGTCGCGCGACATCCTCCGCGCCCCCGACCACGGCACACAGCGCGGCCACCGACGGTCCGTCCTCGTCGACCGTCACCACCAGCCGGGACAGCGCGCGGTTGAGTTCGGCTCCCGCCACACCGGCGGTCTCCCGGACGGCGCCGAGAACGGTCGCGGCCACGTCGTCCCCGCGAGGTCCGTCGAGTCCGCGGACCTCGATCCAGGCACGGCCGCGTCCGGAACTCGTGCGGCGGGCCGGGGTTCCCCCGAGCACCTCGGTGGCGATCTGCGTCGCGGTCCGTGCGGTGGTGGATATCAGATCGGCTGCGACCGTGCCTCCGTAAGACGCCACCCCGAGTCCGACACCGGCGCCGCGCACCGGCAGGGATGCGGCGGCACGGACGTATCGACCGAGTCCCACGGCAGCTACTGCCTGGAACCCGCGCCGAACTGCCGCAGCACGAGCGCCGCCCCGCCCACGGTGACCAGCACCGGCCACTCGACCAGTCCGGCCGCGCCGACGGCGGCCAAGGTCAGCGCGGCGGCAGGCGTCGAATGACTCCCGCTCTCCATTCCGGACCGGACCCCGCTCGCCGCTCCGCGCACTCCGCCGACCACACCACCGATCGCGGCCCCTCCGACCGCGCCGACCGCACTGGTCGTCGCGTTCGCGGCACCTGACACGGCGTGCACTGTGCCGTCGACGATTCGCATGATGAGCTCCCATCGGCCGTGGCCACAACCGCCGATGCACGGCGGATCATGTCTGCGGTACCCACCTCAGGGTATTCTCAACCGCCGCGCGCCGGAACAGTTTCAGGGAACTCTCAGCTGCTATCGGATACTGTTCTGCCCCATAGGAATTCGATCACCCTGTTCGGTGCGCCAGAATTCCCAGCCGTCGTGGGTTTCGATGTCTCCGCTGATGTGACTGGCAACGGCGGTCGCCGCCGTCGTGGGGTCGGGGAACCGGCGGCCCTGCATCGGACCACGCATGATCTCCAGAGTCTGGGTGTCGGGGTCGAACCGTCCGACCAACCGATATCCCTCGAAGTCGGCCACGACCTCGAGGCGGGTATCGATCAATTCCTCCAACGCCGCCGTCGCCTTGGCCGGCTTCTTCCGGGCCGAAGCGCGGGCGTCGGCGTCGGCGCGCAACGTCGCCGCCGTCGTCGCGCGTTGCGCGTCGCTGTACCGGCTGGGGTCTTTCTCCCCCGCCAACCCGAGCAGGTCCCAGCGCCCACGTCCGTGCGCGATCCGGCTCAGCGGGATCGCGTGATGTCCGGTCCGCGTGCGGCCGGGGGTGTCCATCATCCACAGATCCACCTCGGCGCGGATGTCGTCGGCGACCTCGGACGAGGGCACGACGAAGAACTCCTCCGGCGAACTCGCGAGATCCACGAACACCCAGAACTGCGAGCCGGTGTCGTCGTCGTCGAGCGATTCGTCCTGTTTGCGGGCCTGCCAGTCGCCGCTGAGCTTGGAGCGCACCCGCACGATGCAGCTCGTGCCGTCGTCGCCCCAGACCTGGACGGGGTTACGTCGCGAGTGGGTGAGCCGGACGGCTTTGCCGCCCCGTTCCACGACGTCGGCGATGAAAGCCTGGATTCCCCGGCTGGCGGTGTCTTCCACTGTCTACGTGTCCGTCCCTGATTCTGCGTCCCGTACGCAGGTGGAGAGAGGTGTGGCGACGGGTTTGCACAGCACGACTCGGGGGTTCTTCTCCTCACCTTACGTGCCGAGCCCCGCGCGCGGTGACTACCCGACCGTGCGGGCCGCTTCCGCGGCCTCGGCGAAGAACCACGACAGCACCAGTGCACCGGGGTCCACGACGCCGCGCGCCGCCTCACCGATGTAACTGGCCCGGCCGCGCCGCGCGGTGATGTCCGCGGTGGCCTCGGCACCGCGGGCGGCGGCGTCCGCGGCCTCGGCCAGACCCTCGGCCGGCCCCTTCCCGGCCGCGCCGGCCGATTCGAGGGCGGCGACGGCGGGGGCGATGGCGTCGATCATCGTCTTGTCTCCGGGTTGCGCCCCGCCGAGTTCCTGGATCGTGTCGAGGCCTGCTCGTGCCGCGGCGGCGATCGCCTTCGTGTCCAGTCCGTGCGGTGCGTCGGCGGCCACCCGGTAGAACTGCCGGAACCAGATACCGAACAGCGCGCCGGACGTGCCACCCGCGTGACCGAGGTAGGCGTCGGACAGTGATTCGAACACCGTCGCCGGGGAGTAGCGGTCGCGGATCCCGGGAACGTCGACGTGGTCGAGGGCGGCCACCATGTTGGTGCCGAAGTCCCCGTCGCCCGCGCGGCGATCGAGATCGGTGAGGTTCGGTTCCTCGGCGAGCACCTTCTCCACGAACGCGCCGATCCACGCACCCACCGCCGCCCGGCCCAGCGCGTCGGCGGTGCCGGGCACCTCCGCCTCGTCCTCGCGGGAGGCGACGTTCGACCGGAACCGCACCTCGGATTCGTCTGCGATGCCGCGGAATTCCCCGGCCGGGGCGTTGGGCCATCCCGGTGCGGCGGTCGGTGCGTCCCACAGGTCGAGGAGCTGGTCGTCGCAGCGCACCAGCGTGATGGACGCGCCGTCCATGTCGAGGGCGGTGACGAAGCTGCCGACCAGCGAGCGACGGATCACCACACCCCGCTCCGCGAGGTGGTCGGCGAGCTCACCGAACAGCAGTTGCAGCTCCAGCGGATGGGCCGCTCCGAGCCCGTTGACGAGCGCGATCACCGGCTCCCCCCGCTCCACGCCGAGGGAGGCGAGCACGGGGTCGGTGAGCCGGCGGACCAGTTCGGCCGCCCCCATCGCGTCGACCCGTTCGGTTCCACGTTCGCCGTGAATGCCGATCCCGAGTTCGATCTGCCCCTCCGGGAGGTCGAACGACGGCGAGTCCGCCCCCGGAACGGTGCACGCGCTGAGCGCGACCGCCATGCTGCGGGAATTCCGGGCGGTGCGCCGCCCGAACTCCGCGACGGTGGCGAGGTCGTCGCCGCGTTCGGCCGAAGCGCCGCAGATCTTCTCGACCGCGATCGTGGCCGCGGTGCCGCGACGTCCGGGCCCGTCCTCCCGTTCGGAGGCGACGTCGTCGTCGACGAGGACGTGCTCGACCGTGATGCCGTCCTCCGCCGCCAGTTCGCCGGCGATGCGGAAGTTGAGGACGTCGCCGGTGTAGTTCTTCACGATGTGCACGACTCCGCCGCCCGCGTCCACGGCCCGGGTCGCGGCCCGCACCTGCAGCGCGTTGGGCGAACTGAAGATCAGGCCGGGGCAGGCTCCGGTGAGCATGCCCCGGCCGACGAACCCGGCGTGCAGCGGTTCGTGCCCGGACCCGCCGCCCGACAGCAACGCGACCTGCCCGGACGGCAACGGTTCCCGCCGTGTGAGATATCCCGGTTCCGGATGCCATTCGAGATCGTCGGTGGTGGCGACGGCCCCGCGGAGCGCGTCGACGACGAAGGACTTGGGCGAGTTCAGGAACTGTGGGTGCGCCATGCTCCCAGGCTAAGCGTCCGCATGTGAGTGCCGCGGAGTGCCGGAGCACACTTTGCCACTCACGTGGGAGGCGGCGGCCAGCGCTTCCTCGAACTCCCGCAGGCCCGATTGCGATCCGAGTAGGAGCGCGAGCCGGGTCAGGAATCCCTCGCGGTCCGATTCGTCCGCCTGGTCGAGCGCCTCGGACAGTCCCATCCACACGTTCTCGCGCAGCAGTTCGTCCGGTGTCGCCGTCGTCTCCGTGTGCGCGGGGACGACGCCCAGCGTGGGGGCGGTTGCCGTTTTCAGGTGGTCGTGGACGTTGCCGAGCAGCGACAGGTCGCGGACCCGGCACAGGACGAGTCCGTCCGGGCGGATCACGAAGCACTCACCCGCGGACGCGCCGAGAGCCGTCGGCAGCGCACCGTCGGGGTCGTCGAGGACCGTCAGGTCGGCCGCCGCGGCCACCGCCGCACCCGGTGCCGGGACGACGACCGCCCGCACCGATTCGGGCGACAGCGCCATCGTGAGCGCGGATGCGTGTGCGGCGATCATCCGGGCACCGGCCGCGTCGACTCCGACACCGAGGAGCGCGAAACCCGTTCCCCGGACCCGGTTCAGCGACGACTCCACCGACCCTTCGGCGGTGACGACGCGGACGCGCCGGTCCTCCATCGGATCCCCGGGCAGCACGCCGGTCGTCCCCTCGGCCACCGGCCACGTGAGCGGCGACAGGTGCGCGTGCGTCGCACTCGACTGCCGCGGATTGATGAGGTGACCGAACTCCGGACGGGTCGTGGCCAGCGCCAGCACCGCGTCGCGGGTGGTGCGGTAGCCGTGGCTGCCGGGCGACATGATGAGCGTCGACTTGCCCGCGTTGTCGACGTTCTGCCGCCAGGCGGCGCGCCGCTCGGACGAATATGCCTGCAGGAGAGACCCGTCTGCGGTCCCGTGGACGACGGCGGCTAAGGTCCAGGCCAGGGTCTCGGCGTCCTCCATGCCGGAGTTCAGCCCGCGGACGCCGAAGATCGGCACCAGGTGGGCGGCGTCGCCTGCGAACAGGATGCGACCGTGCGTGAAGTCTTCCAGCGCGAGCGCGTGCGCGCGGTAGAAGCCGTGCCATTCGAGGGTCCACGGCACGTCGTTCTCGAGCCAGTCGAGGTGCCGGGTGATCCGGTCGCGGATGCGGTCTTCCTGCGTCTCGAGTTCGGCGTCGTCGGAGCTGTCGATTTGGTAGTCGATGCGCCAGATGTCACGGGGTTGCTGATGCATGATGATCGTCGAGCCGGGGTTGCTCGGCGGGTCGAACCACACCATCCGCTCGGCGGGCAGCGTCGATTCCCAGTGGATGTCGGCGATCACGTAATTGCCCTGATAGCTGTTTCCCTGCAACCGGATTCCGGCGAGTTCGCGCATCCGGCTGCGACCGCCGTCGGCGGCCACCACCCAGCGCGTGCGGAGTCGGCGAGCACCGAACGCGGTGTCGACGTCGAGCGTCACGTCCTCGTCCGACCGCAGCACCCCGGCTACGCTCGACGACCAGTGGAACGTGATCAGCGGGTGCGCGAGCAGTGTGTCGGTCATGATCTGTTCGATCTCGGACTGCGAAACGTTGACCATGGGCCCGCGGACGTCGTGTTCGCCGTGCGCCATCTGGAAGTGCAGCACCTGCTCGTCGCGGTAGAAGCTGCGCCCACCCACCCAGGGGAGCACGATTTTCTCGAGTTCCCGGCCGAAACCGAGCCGGGCGGCCACCTCGAGGCTGTGCCGGGAGATACAAATGGCCCGGCTGCCGAACGACACCTGGTCGGCGGCCTCGAGCACGGTGACGGGGATGCCGCGCTGCGCGAGGCCGAGCGCGACGCCCATGCCGACCGGTCCCGCGCCCACGACGACGACGGGCATGGCCTCGTCGGTTGCACCGGTCGACGCGAACTCCGTCGCCGGGTACTTCTGTGGCTGAAAGTAGGTGGACATGTCAGGCGGCCTCCGCTTCCCGGCGCTTGGTGTTGGTTTCCGGCAACAGCAGGATCGAGACGAGACTGACCACGGCGATCACCACGAAGTAGGCGGTGACGGCCGTCGAGGTGCCGAACGCTTCGAACAGCCACGTCGCCATGAACGGTGCGAGCCCGCCGCCGAGGATGGCGCCGATCTGGTAGCCGAGAGACGCACCGCTGTAGCGGATGTGGGCGGGGAAGAGTTCCGCGAACAGTGCCGACTGCGGCCCCGCGGTGGTGCCGAGGACCGCCGCCATCACGATCATCGCGAGCAGCATGACGGGGATCGACGCCGTGTCGATGAGCGGGAAGAACACCGCGGCCACGATCACGAGCGCGATCGAACTCCACGTGTACACGCGGCGCCGGCCGAGCACGTCCGACTTCCAGGCCGACACGGCCATGCCCGCCATCCAGACCGGGCACGCGACGATCAGCAGCGTGAGCATCGTGGCTCGGCTGTAGTCGAGTTCCTTCGTGCCGTACGTCAGGACGTACACCATGAACACGTAGGCGATGCCGTTGGTCGCGATGAACGTGCCCGCCGCGAGCAGGACCGTCCGCCAGTTGCGGGTCAGCACCTCGACGATCGGCATCTTCACGATCGTGTCGCTCTCCTTGGCCTCCGCGAACGCCGGGGACTCGAAGACGCCGAGCCGAATCCACATCGCGACGCCGACGAGCACGGCGCTCATCAGGAACGGCACCCGCCAGCCCCACGTCTGGAACGCGTCGTCCGGCAACAGCTGGGTGACGGCGAGGAACACGACGTTCGCCATGATCACTCCGGCCGGGACACCCATCTGCGGTGCCGCGCCGTACAGTCCGCGCTTGCCTTCCGGGGCGTGCTCGGTGGCCATGAGCACCGCACCGCCCCATTCGCCGCCGACGCCGATGCCCTGGACGAACCGCAACGCCACCAGCAGGATGGGTGCGGCCACCCCGATGGCCTCGAAGTTCGGGAGCAGGCCGATGCCGACAGTCGCGGCGCCCATCATGGTCAGCGACAGCACCAGCATCGACTTGCGCCCGATGCGGTCACCGAAGTGGCCCATGACGACACCGCCGATCGGGCGGGCGATGAATCCGACCGCGAACGTGGCGAATGCCGCGAGGGTTCCGGCGAACGTCGACGCGCCGGGGAAGAACTGCGGTCCGATCACCAGGGCTGCGGCGGTGCCGTAGATGAAGAAGTCGTACCACTCGATCGCGGTACCGACGAAGCTCGACAGGACTGCCCTGCGCGCTTCCTTGTGGGACACCGGCGGTGTCGCCTCGGTGATTGCCGTCATCGTCTGCCTTCCCGGGTTCTGCTGCGCGCATACTCATCGCGCTACCGGAAAACAATGACCCGACTCACATACATCTGAAAAGCGGGACTATCCCCGCATGAATTGCAGAAAAACCGTGGAAGGCACGAATGCGCAGCTCAGGGCGTGACGAACCGGATGAATGCTCGCGCGACCCGGCTCAGCGTCGCCTCCTGAAGCCATGCCACGACCACGGCCACCGACGCCGGTTTCGGTTCGGCGATCGGTTTCACGACGACGGGCAGACCCTCGTACGTGACGTCGACCAGGGGTCGTTGCAACAGCAGCGTCCACCCCAGGCCGCGTCCGACGAAGGCCCGCGCCGTCTCGAAGTTCGCGGTCCGGTACGCCACCCGGGGCGCGAAACCGGCCTCCCGGCAGACGTCCATCGCATGGTTGGTGCTCGGTGGCGCGTCCAGCAGCACCATCGGGTGCTCGGCCAGATCCACGAGCCGCACCGGCCCGTCGACTCCCGCCAGCGGATGCTCCGCCCCGAACACCACCATCGGCTCCCGGGTCATGAGCGGCACGGTCTGCCACTCCGGGGACAGGTCCAGGTCGTAGACGATGGCGACGTCCAGTTCGCCGCCCTCGAGCTGCGTCCGCAACCGGTTCTGCGTGTCTTCCCGGAACTCCACGGACGCCCGCGGGTACTCGGCTGTGAACGCGTACAACATCGACGGCAGGATCGTCGGGCCGAGCGCGGGGTAGCAGCCGACGGCGATCGGCCCCGCGACGACACCGCCCTCCCCGGACGCGTCGGACTGCAACTCCCCCGCCTGCTGCAACAGGGCGCGCGCCCGCGACAGCACCGCCTCCCCCGTCGGGGTCAGCTGCACACCGCGGGCCCGCCGGCGCACACATAATTGCGCCTTCAGTGCCTTCTCCAGGTCCGTCACCGCCGCGGACAGCGCCGACTGCGACAGGTGCATCCGCTCGGCCGCACCACTGATCGTTCCGGTCTCCGCGACCGCCACGAACGCCGCCAGTTGGCGCATCGTGTACACGGGGACGGTGTCGGGGCGGGGCATGCAAGAACGGTAGCCCGGACCTTCAGCGTCCGGTTGCCGCCGGAACCTGCGCGAGCACCTCCCGGGTGGCGGCGACCAGCCGCGCGAGCCACGCGTCCGTGCCGGCGGCCCGCCGGAGCGGCTCGTTGGGGAGTTCGATGCTCACCGGGAGACCCGCCGGCAACGTCGACCAGATGTCGGCGAGCGGGATGCCGCCCGACCCCGGAACGAGGCGCTCTTCGCGGGCCTGACGGATCAGTTTGGCGTCGTCCGTGGGCGCAGGCACCGAGCCGTCGCACATCTGGGCGTAGTGCAGCCATTCCCGCGGAATCGCCGCCAGGTCGTCGAGCGTGGTGCTCGACCGTCCCACGTGCAGCCCGTCCACCAGCACGCTGCGCGCCGGCCCGTCGGCCTGCGCCACGATCTCGACCGCGGTGGTCGCGTCGGGCACGGCCGTCCACGGCATGAACTCGAGGCTCGCGACGATGCCGTACTGCGCGCACAGTTCCGCGAGCCGGGCATAGGAGTCGGTGAGCCGGGAACGGTCGCGGTCGTCGCCGCCGACGAGCATGGCCTTCGCACCGAGGCGTGCGCCCGCCTCGAGCAGCGGAACGTACGACTTCGGGTCGAAATCGGCTCCCAGTCGGATGATTTCGAGGTCGAACACCTCTATCGGCGAATCGTCGAGACGACGGATCAGCGCGTCGAGGGCGGCGTCGTCCTCGTGCAGCGGGTAGGCGGTGGTGCCGGGCGCGGCGGGCAGCAGCCGGATGCCGATGGTGTCGAAGCCGTGCTTCTCGGCGAGGTCCACCTGCTGCAGCGGCGCGGTGTCGAGCACGGTGAGTGCGGCGAGGCCGAGTGGGGCGGTCATCGCTGATCTCCTGTCGTCGAGGCGAGGCGGCGACCGGTGAGGTAGCCGAAGGTCATGGCCGGGCCGAGGTTGATGCCGCCGGACGGGTAGTGGCCGCCCATGACGCTGGACTGGTCGACCCCGACGGCGAACAACCCGTCGATCGGCTGGTCGTCGTCGTTCAGCACCCGGGACGTCGCGTCGGTGACCAGACCGGCGAACGTGCCGAAGCTGCCGGGCACCACCTTGACCGCGTAGAACGGGCCCTCCTCGAGCGGTGCGAGGGAGGGGTTGGGCCACGGATTGTCCGGGTCTCCCGACCCGATGGTGAACGGGGTGGTGCCACGACCGAACTCGGGGTCGACGCCGTCGCGGGCGCCCTCGTTGAACGCTGCGACCGTCTTCTCCAGGCCGTCGGGGTCGACGCCGATCTTCTCGGCCAGCTCCCGCACGGTGCGGCCGCGGGTGAGGTAGCCGGACTTCAGGTACGGCCACGTGGGGATCGGCAGCGGCTTGGCCATGCCGAGCGGGAAGTACCGCAGGTACCGCTGGTCGGCGATCAACCAGGAGCAGACCTCTTCGCCGTCGGGGACCTGTTCGACCATCGCAAGGGTGTAGTCGTGGTAGCCGAGGGCCTCGTTGACGAAGCGGCGGCCGTCGGCGAGAACGCCGATGGCGCCGGGCTTTCCGCGGTCGAGGATGTGCGGGAACACGCCCTCCTTGCCGTTGCGGTATCGGATGATCGACACCGGGCAGTACGCCACCGGCGATGCGACCGAGCGGTCGAGTCGCCCGCCGACCGACTCGCCGAGGGTGATGCCGTCGCCGGTGGTCGTGGACGGGGTGAGGGTCCAGTGTTCACGGCCCGTGGGCGTGCGGGGGAAGAGTTCGCGGCGCCGGTCGACGTCGCGACTGAAGCCGCCCGTCGCGAGGACGACTCCGCGGCGGGCGGACACGGAGTAGGCCCCGTCCGGGCCCTCCAGCCGGACACCGGTGACACTGCCCGCGGAGTCGGTGGTCAGCGCGGTGGCGGCCGTGCTCACGCGAATCTCGACGCCGGCGTCGAGCGCCGACCGCAGCAGCCGGCCGACGAGTGCGGTGCCGTTGACGAGTTGCTGGCCGCGGCGTGTGGTGGCGAGGTCGAGCAGGTGCGTGGACACCCTGCGGGCGCAGTGCACGAACGCCTTTGCCGAACGCGTCGAGTGCAGGAAAGCCTGGAGGTCCGGGCCGGCCATGATGCCCATACCGAGGAACGACGTCTCGTAGAGCTGCCGACGGAGGAGCGCCGCGACGTCGGGGCCGAGCTTCCGGAGGCTCACCGGTTTCGGCCCGACGGAGCGGTGTCCCGTGCCCGCACCCGGCGTGTCGCCGTGGACGTCGGCGATCTTCGCGCCCGGAACGAACTGCAACGCCGTCTTCTTCTCGAAGAACGCGACCATCTCGGGTGCGCCGTCGAGCAGGGCGTCGACCTTGGCGGCGTCGAAGTTCTCGCCGAGTCGGTGCTCGAGATAGGTGCGCGGCAGCGAGCGGTCCTCGTTCACGCCGTCCGCCTGCGCGAACAGGTTCCGCGGCGCCCACATCCAGCCGCCGGACCACGCCGTCGCGCCGCCGCACGTGTCCGCCTTCTCGACGACGAGGACGGAGGCTCCCCCGTCGGCTGCGGCCACGGCGGCGGACAGACCGCCCGCTCCGGAGCCGATGACGACGACGTCGTAGGTGGCGATGGTGTGTTCGGGGGTCATAGCGTCTCCTGAGCGGATGTTGTTGCGAAAGTCGTTGCGGGCGTGAGGTCGACCACCCGGCCGGTGCGCGAGGACTCGTAGATCGCCGCGATGATCGCCAGCGAGGCGCGCGCGTCGCGTCCGGTGACGGCGGGGTCGCGACCGGCCAGGACGGCGTCCGCGAAGTCCTGCACCTGGAGTGTGTGGAAGTCGGCGAGTCCGGCGTTGACTTCCGTGACGTCGAGATTGGCACGGACGCCGGGTGTGAACGGGGTGCGGAGCTCGACTTCTCCGGGGACCGTCCAGATCTCGTTGACACCCTCCCGGCCCTCCGGGAACTCGAGGACGCTCGCAATCGCACCGGTCTGCCCGATCACGGTGACCCGGTTGCCGAGGTTGTGGTTGGCGCCGGTGGTCGCGGTGACGGTCGCCGTGCCGCCCGACGCGAACGAGACGACGGCGGACGCACTGTCCTCGGTCTCGATGTGGTCGCCGTGCGTGTGGGTGCGGATGAAGCCGCTCACCGAGACGGCCTCACCCATGAACCATTGGAGCATGTCGATCTGGTGGACGGCCTGTGTCATCAGGACTCCGCCTCCGTCGGTGTCCCACCGTCCGCGCCACGCGTCGGCGGAGTAGTAGGACGACGGGCGGTGCAGGAGCACCGACGCCTCGCCGAGCACCGGAACGCCGATCCGGCCGTCGTCGATGGCCGTCCTGATGCGTTTCGCGGCCGGCCAGAACCGGCGCTGGAACAGCACACCGAACGTGATGCCGGCGCGGTCGGCGGCCGCGATCATCCGGTCTGCCGCGGCGACGTCGACAGCGATCGGCTTCTCGCACAGCACGTGGATCCCGGCCTCGGCGGCCGCGACGACCACCTGCTCGTGCACCGGATGCGGGGTGCAGACGGTGCACGCATCGAGGCCGAGGGCGATCAACTCCTCCACCGAACCGACGGCCCGCGCGATACCGTGTGCGTCCGCGAACTCGCGGGCGCGGTCGACGTCGGGGTCGCAGCAGCCGACCACGTCGACGCCGGGCACCTGCTGCAGGGCCCGCGCGTGGTTGCCGGCGATCTTTCCGCAGCCGACGATGCCGATACGTAGTGCCATCAGTAGTGCTCCTCCGTTTCGACGTCCCGGGCCGCGGATTCGCCGCGGTCGAGACGGTTCAGGGCGTCGACGTCCGCGGCGGTGAGCCGCACGTCGAGGGCGGCCAGGTTCTCGGCCTGGCGGGCGGGATTCGCGGATCTCGCGATCGGCACGACACCCTGCGCGAAGTGCCAGGCCAGGACCACCTGCGCGGGGGTGCGGTCGAGGCGCCGGGCGATGTCGGTGACCGTGGGTGAGCCGAGAACCTCGCCGCGGCCCAGTGGGCTCCACGACTGCGTGAACACGCCGAGTTCGTCGTCGGCGCGCCGGACCGGCAGCCGGGCGAGCGACGGGTCCATCTGGATCTGGTTGACCGCGGGCGCTTCTCCGGTCTCGGCGACGACGCGACGCAGGTGCTTCTCCAGGAAATTGGAGACGCCGACGTAGCGGACGAGGCCGGCGTCGCGGCACGCGAGCATCGCCTCGAACGCCGCCACGTACCGGTCGTGGCGTGGCAGCGGCCAGTGGATGAGGAACAGGTCGAGCCGATCGAGTCCCAGAGTCTTCAGGCTGCGCTCGACCGCGCCGCGGATGTCACCCGACACGTGATCGCTCCCACGCAGTTTCGTGGTGACGAACAGCTCCTCGCGGGGCAGTCCGCACTCCGCGAGCGCAACCCCCACGGCGTCCTCGTTGTCGTAGATCGTGGCGGTGTCGACGAGCCGGTAGCCGGCTTCGATGCCGGACAGCACGGCCCGGGTGGCGTCCGGACCGGTCAGTGGCCAGGTCCCGAGACCGATTGGCGGAATGTCCATCATGCGCTGACCTCCTCGCGGGCTTCGGCGGCCGCGGTGATCTTCGCGGCGACGTCGGCTGCGGTGACGAGAGCGGCGTGGATGGAGCCGCCGTCGCCACTCGCGTCACCGACCGTGTGGACGCCGAGTCGCAGTGCCAGCGACCGCACTGCGGCGAGCAGGTCGGTACGCGGTTCGACACCGTGCGAGATCAGCAGTTCGCCGGGGGCGTCGACCACCCGCTCTTCTCCGGCGGTCGAGATCACCACCCGGTCTTCCTCGATCCGAGTCACGATCGACGACAGGTGGGTGGTGAGGTTCGCACTCGCCGCGAGCCGCGGCAGCAGCACGATCTTTCCGCGCCGGCCGACGTCGTGGGCGATCGTCTCCTGCGGGCCGATCATGACCACCTTCGTGCCGTGCTGGAGCAGGTCGTCGGCGACCGCGGCCGCTTCCCGGTCGGCGCCGAAGATCGTGATCGCCTCGGGTGCGGGGTCTCCGGATTCCAGGAACTCGCGGACGTCGCGGACCCTCCGGGTGTGTGCCCCCGGGAGGTCGACGTCAGGTCCGCGGCCGCCCGTTGCGAGCACGACGGCGTCGAAGTCGAGTTCCGCCAGTGCGGCGGCGTCGACCCGCGTACCGGTGTGGCAGGTGATGTCGAGGTCGGCGATCTCGGCGACGTACCAGTCGACGATCCGTGAGTACTCGGGGTACTCGTGCAGTCGGGAGGCCAGCGCGAAATCGCCACCGAGACTGCCGCGTTCGTCGTACAGGTCGACGCGGTGCCCGGCGAGCGCGAGGTCGCGGGCGGCCGCCATCCCCGACGGGCCACCGCCGACGACGGCGACACGCACCGCCACGTCCGCCGGTTTCGACGGCTGCTCGAGTTCGCGGCCCACCCACGGATTGACCGAGCACGGAACGGGTCCGGCGGCGAGGCTGTCGATGCAGTAGTTGCAGGCGATGCAGGGCCGGTACCGGCCGCCGTCCAGCGCGCGGTTCGGGAAGTCCGGGTCGGCGTGCAGGGTGCGGGCCATGCTGACGAAGTCGGCCTGCCCCGATTCGATGATCTGCGCCGCGACCTCGGGTGAGCTGATCCGGCCTGCGACCCCGACGGGGAGGTCGAAGTCCCGCGTGTACTGCTCGGAGTACGGGGCGAGGAGGCCGCGGGGCCACTCGCCGGGTTGGATGATCCACTGCCCGGATTCGTAGTTGCCGGCGGAGACGTCGAGGAAGTCGAGCCGGTCGGTGTCGATCGCGTCGAGGCGGGCGCGGGTCGTCTCGGCGTCGAGACCGCCGTCGACGGCCTCGAACGCCGAGAACCGCAGTCCGAGAGAGATACCCGGTGCCATCGTGCGCACGGCGTCGATCACCTTGTTGACGAACAGTGCCGGGTCGGCCCACTCGTCGTCGCGGTGGTTGTACGCCGGCGAGAGGAACTGGTGGATGAGATAGCCGTGACCGCCGTGCAGCGAGATCACGTCGACCCCGGCCCGCTGACAGCGCGCGGCGGCCTCGCCGAAGCATTCAATGATGTGCTCGATGTCGTCGCCGTCGAGTTGCTCGGGCATTTCGCCGCCGACCACCGCGCACGGGATCGGTGACGGTGCGACGGGGACGAATCCGCTGACGGAACCCTGCGCGGTGCGGCCGCCGTGATTGAGTTCGACGCCGGCGAGCGCGCCCTGCGCGTGGATCGCCGCGGCCATCTTCGCGATGCCCGGGATGCGTTCGTCGACGTCCACGCCCATCTGCCGGATACGGCCCTTGCCGTCGGCCCGCACGTAGCTGGCCTCGGTGAAGACGAGAGCGGCACCGCCCGCCGCACGGCGCTCGAGGTACGCGACGTAGTCGTCGGTCATCGTGCCGTCGACCTCGCAGTAGTTGCGCTCCATAGGCGCGGACACGAAGCGGTTGCGCAGTCGCACGTTACCCAGGTCGAGTGGTGCGGCGAACGGACGCGCGGTCATCGGGACTCCTCGAGAACGGTCGGGGCGCACTGATCGGCGAGCAGTTCGCCCAGGTGACGTCGCATGCGGTCGGGGTCGGGGACGACCCCGGTGAGGAGGGCGAACGTGTCGGCCGCCTGAGCGACGAGCATCTGACCGCCGTCGAGAACGTCGCAGCCGAGAGCGGTTGCTGCCGTGACGAGTTCGGTCCGCAGCGGGCGGTAGACGATGTCGGCGACCCACAGTCCGGGATGGAGCGCGTCGGTGTCGAACGGCGTTCCCGGATGTCCGACCATGCCGATCGGAGAGGCGTTGACGACGCCGTCGCAGTGCTCCAGGTTCGCTTCGATCGCGTCGAGGGGGATGGCCGTGACCCGCGTCTGTGGGAACGCCGCCGCGAGGCGCGCGCAGACGTCCGCGGCACGGGCCGGGTCGAGGTCGGCGACCCGCAGGTCCCTCACCCCGGCGGCGGCGAGCGCGTAGGCGACGGCCGAACCGGCACCGCCCGCACCGGCGAGGACGACGCGGCCGAGCCTGGCATCGGGCAGTCCCCGGCGCAGCGCCGCGAGGAATCCGCTGTGGTCGGTGTTGTGACCGATCAACCGCCCGTCGCGGACGACGACGGTGTTGACGGCACCGAGAAGTCGTGCGTTGTCGGACAATTCGTCGAGGGAGTCGACGACCACCTGCTTGCACGGGTGGGTGATGTTGAGTCCGGTGCAACCGGCTGCGACGGCCTGCCGCAGCGTGTCGCCGGAGTCGTCGACGGGGATGCCCTCCGCCGCGACGTCGATCAGGTCGTAGCGGTAGTCGGTCAGGCCGAGGGCGGCGGCCTCGTGTTCGTGCAGCGCCGGCGACAGGGACGTGGCGATCCCTGCCCCGACGAGGCGGATCCGATGCCGGGTGGATACGGGGTGCATGACAATCTCCTGCAGTGAAGGGCGGGGCCGGTCAGGCGTCGTTGCGGACGAGCGTCTGGTGCCGGGCGCCGACCGTCGTGCCGGGTTCGCCGAGCTGCTCGGTGGGGGTGCGGTAGGTCTCGGGACCGGTGAGTGCGGCGACCGACGACAGCAGCGCGAAGCCCAGGCACATCCAGGCGACCGGGGTCCAGTTCGCGGTGTCACCCGCCGACAGCCACTGCGCGATGGCCGGGGTGAAGCCGGCGACCAGAAGTCCGAGCATCAGGCTCACGGCCATTCCGGTGTACCGGACCTTGGCGGGGAACTGCTCGGGGAAGTACGCCGGGTACACGCCGTTGGGCATCGCATAGAACAGGCCGATCAGGACGATGCCTGCCGCGAACACCATCGGTGCGCTGCCGGTTCCGATCGCGTGGAAGAACACGAACACCATGCCCGCGGCGCCGACGGCGCCCGTCACGAACACCGGTTTGCGGCCGATCCGGTCGGCGAGCATTCCGAACAGCGGCTGGGTGAGGACCGCGACGAAGTTGGCGGTGGCGATGGCCCACAGCATCGTGGAGCGTTCGAGCCCGGCGACCTGCACGGCGTAGGCCAGCGCGAACACGTTGACGATGGTGTTGATCATCGCGAACGTCGCGCTGAGGCTGATACGGATCACGGTGCGCCAGTGCGAGCGGAACATCTCGACGACGGGGATGCCCGCCGTGTCGTCGTGTTCCTTCAGCTCTTCGAAGACCTCCGGCTCGTCGAGCTTGCGACGCAGCCAGACCGCAACACCCGTCACGAAGATGCTGAGCAGGAAGGGCACACGCCAGCCCCACGAGTAGAGCGCGTCGTCCGGCAGCGCGGCCACGGGAATGAACACCAGGCTCGAGATGACGATGCCGAACATGATGCCGCTCATGGTGAACGAGGTGTAGAACGAACGACGGTTGTCCGGTGCGTGTTCGAGCGTCAGCGCGGACGATCCTGGCGATTCGCCGCCGGCGGACAGGCCCTGCAGCAATCGCAGGAGCACCAGGATGATGGGCGCGGCGATACCGATCTGGTCGTACGTGGGCAGGCAGCCGACGACCACGGTCGCGATACCCATGAGCAGGAGGCACGCGAGCAGCGAATTCTTGCGCCCGTATCGATCCCCGAGATGCCCCCACAGCACTGCGCCGAGTGGACGCGCGATGTACGCCACGCCGAGCGTGCCGATCGACAGCAGGGTCGCCGTGGCTCCTCCGCCCGGGAAGAAGATTCGCGGGAAGACCAGCGCTGCCGCGGATCCGTAGATGAAGAAGTCGTAGTACTCCAGCGTGCTGCCGAGGAATCCCGAGACGGCGGCCCGGCGGGCGTTCTCGTTCGGTTGTCCCCCGGTGTCGCGAGTGGAAGTGCTTGCCATGGTGTCCCTTTCGTCCCAAGGATCCGGTACGCCGCGAGGCTTCCTTCGGAGGTGATCCACCTCACACGAAGTTCCGGACCGTGACGAGCGTGTCATGGCGAACTATGCGCAGTCCAGCGCAAAAAAAGTCTTAGATATAGACCGAAAATGTCCTAATCGGGAGTCGGGAGAATGTCCTCCGAGACCGCGAGGGCCACCCGGAGCGCGTCGGAGACCCGACGCGGTGACCAGGCGAGTCCGTGGTTCATGTAGATCGGCTCGCCGGTGAGCGGCACGAACACCGTGCCCGGGGGCGTGAGCGCGGCAATGCCCGACGTCATGAGCGCCACGCCGACACCCGTCGCCACCAGCATCAGGATCATGTACGGATCGGTGATCTCCTGCACCACGCGGGGACGGAACCCCGCATCGACGCAGGCCCGCATCGCGACCTCCTGCAATGCCGAACCGGCCGACAGCGGTGTCGTGACGAAGCCGTCTTCGGCCAGGTCGCGCAGATCGATCTCCGGCTCGGACGCGAGCGGGTGGTCCGCCGGGAGCACGGCCCCGAACGGCTCGCGGCGGATCAACCGGGTGGACACCGAGGCCGTCTCGACGGGAAGGCCGACGAACGCGAGATCGAGTGCACCACTGTCCAGTTGGGTGATGGCGTCACGGGTCATGATGCGTCCGACGAGGGTGAGTTCGATGTCGGGGTAGCGCTGCCGGAGCGCGCGGGTGAGCGGGGGCAGGGACAGGTGATTGAGCACGCCCGTGAAGCCGATCTTGATGCGGCCGTACACGCCCCCGGCGGACGCACGGGTGGCCTGCCGCGCGATGTCGACGCTCTCGAGAATCCGGTACGCGTGCGGCAGGAACGTGTGTCCGGCCGACGTCAGGGCGACACTGCGGGTGCTCCGCTCGAACAACGGCACGCCGATGTCCTTCTCGAGTTTGCGCACCGTCTGACTCAGCGGCGACTGGGCCATCTGGAGTCGCGCCGCGGCCCTGCCGAAATGCAGTTCTTCGGCGACGGCGACGAACGCTTGCAGCCAGCGAATCTCCATCGGATTCCCTTCGGCGAGTTTGACGAGTGTTGCTCAGCCCATATATTCCAATTCATACACAGTGTGAAACGGATCATACCGATTTCGCACATAGAACAAGACTACTGCGCACACAGTCGCGAGGAGAAAACACCATGTCCACGTATCCCGACGGCGCCACCGCGCTCGTCACCGGCGGCGCGAGCGGAATCGGCGCGGCGTGCGCGAAACGCCTCGCCGACGCCGGGGTCCGCGTCGTCACCGCCGACGTCGCCACCGAGGCCGACGAGCACCTCGACGTCACCGACGCCGACGCCGTCGAGAAACTCGCCGCCCGGCTCGGCCGTGTCGACATCCTCGTCAACAGCGCCGGCGTCGTGGGACCGTCCGCTCCCCTGGTGGACGTCGATCTCGAGGACTGGCGCCGCACGTTCCGGATCAACGTCGACGGGACATTCCTCCTCTGCCGCGCGTTCGTGCCGGCCATGACCGGCGCCGGCTGGGGGCGGGTCGTGAATCTGGCGAGCATCGCGGCGAAGGACGGGAATCCCAACCAGAGCGCCTACTCGGCGTCGAAGGCCGCCGTGATCGCGCTGACGAAATCGCTCGGCAAGGAGGTCGCGCAAACCGGTGTCCTGGCCAACGTGGTGGCACCCGCCGCGGTGGAGAGCCCGATGAATGCCGGCACCGACCCGGCGATCCTCGCGCGGTCGCAGAGCCTGACCCCGATGGCCCGGATGGGACGGCCCGAAGAGATCGCCGAACTCGTCGCATGGCTGTGCTCGGAAGCGCTCAGCTTCTCGACCGGCGCCGTCTACGACGCCAGCGGTGGCCGGGCGTCGTACTAGCGCGACACTCGCTCCAGCCAGTTCGGCAATGGCACCGCCATCTTCACCAACGACGACGGCGGCGCCGCCCGACAGTTCCAGAACGAGGTCGAGGTCGGCACGGTCGGCATCGACGTCCCCGCCCCCACCGCGTACCACTCCTTCGGTGGCTGGAAGAACCCCCTCTTCGGCGACACCCATGCTCACGATGACGAACTCCGAGGCGGCGCCGGCATGCACCTCGGCGTGGTCACCCACATTCACATGCGTGCGACTTCCAGGATTTTCGGTCCTCCCCTGTCTCTCCGCGCGCACGAATTCCCGGTCAGCCTCGATTCTCGTGCCCCGGCCCGTGCAAATCCTCGTTGCTGTGCGAATCGCGAACCCACTCGACGGTAGATGCGAACCTGCACGTCAGCACGCCGAATAGGCGCGGGGTCCTGAGCCGTCCGCGCGTGCGGTGGTCACTTTCGCGATCAATCCCTCTCACATCTCGATGCCTTGACAACGGCGATGCAGTGTGACCACCATTACTGCATCATGTGATAGAGGTTATCACAGTATGAGAGGAAATTATGAAGGTTGCGATCCTCGGCTTGGGTGAAGCCGGAAGTCTCTACTCGTCGGGATTCCTCGCGAAGGGCTGGGAGGTGACCGGGTTCGACCCGGCCGACACCGCCACTCCCGCGGGAGTGCTGCGCTTCGACGACGTCGCCGACACTGTGCGGGGTGCGGATCTGGTGCTGAGTCTGACCAGCGCGAAGGTGGCGGTGCGGGCGGCGCTCGACGCCGCACCGCATCTGTCGGCCGGCATTTGCTACGCGGACATGAATGCCGCGCCGGCCGAGATCAAGGCGCAGGTCGCCGACGTGGTCGGCGCGGCAGGCGCTGCGTTCGCCGATGTCGCGGTGGTCGGGTCCGTCCCCGCCCACGGGGCGCGTACCGCTCTGGTGGTCAGTGGCGACGGATCGACCGCGGCGGCCGCCTATTTCGAGGCGCTCGGCGCCGCGGTCGAGGACATCTCCGGTGCGCCCGGGGACGCGTCGAACCGCAAGCTGCTGCGCAGCGCGTTCATGAAGGGCCTCGGCGCGTTGATCGTCGAATCGGTCGATGCCGGGATCGCTGCCGACGCCGAGCAATGGGTGCGTGCGCAGATCGCCGGTGAGCTGTCCGGCAGCTTCTCGGCCCTGGACCGGCTGCGGGACGGCACCCGCAAGCACGCCGCCCGACGCTCGGTGGAGGCGGCCGCCTCGGTCGAGCTCCTCGACATCCTTGGGGTCCGCCCCGTCCTCGCGTCCGCGACGGCCGAGGTGCACCGCACCCTCGCCGATGCGAATGGACGCGCCACCGACGAGTTGCTCGAGGCCTACGCCGGGCTCCCGGTCGCCAACATCGGCGACGCCCGCCAGCGCATGGGCATGGTCGATTCGGGTATCCATGCCATGTGGAAAGGTGCACGGATCGTCGGCCGTGCCCGCACGGTGTGGACCCGGGCCGGCGACAACAAGGCGCTGCACGAGGCGCTGGCGAAGGTGCAGCCTGGTGAGGTGATTGTCATCAACGGACAGGGCGACCAGAACCGGGCCTTGATGGGTGAGTTGATCGCCGAACGCGCCCGCTCCCGCGGCTGCGTCGGCATGATCATCGACGGCGCCGCCCGCGACATCGATGTCCTGCAGGAGATCGGATTCGGTGTGTGGGCCCGCGCGGTGAACCCGTCCGGCCCCTACAAGGACGGCCCCGGCAAGATCGACGTCCCGGTCGCGGTCGGCGGTGTCGTCTGCGCACCCGGCGATCTGGTCGTCGCGGACGACGACGGCGTCATCATCATCCCGGCGGCCGAAGCGTTCACCAGCCTTGCGGGTGGCCGGGCGGTCGAAGCCGACGAGGCGCAGCGTCGCGCCGCGATCATCGCCGCCCGTAAGGTCGCGGCATGATTGCCATCTGGGCGTTGCTGGCGTTCATCGCGTCCATCGTCTTCTGGAATGCGGTGCTCAAACGCAACATCGGTGAGGCGATGATCGTCGGGTTCGTCGTCGTCGGGGCCTTCGCCGGCCGTGACGCCCCGAAGTACATGTGGGAGGGCTTCGTCAATTCGATGCAGGAGGAAGTGACGTTCGCCGGGCTGGCGTTCATCTTCATGAGCTTCATCCTCGCGAAGACCCCGGTGCTGGACCGGCTCATCGACATCCTCAACTCGTTCCTCGGCCGCCTGCGCGGCGGCCCGATCTACACGTCCACCGTCGCCGGCGGCATGTTCGGTGCCATTGCGCATGTCGGCGCCTCGGTCACCGCCGCGGTCGGCTCTGTCACCGTGCCGTGGATGAAACGCTCCGGCGTGAGCGGCGAACTGTCCGCGACGGTGGTAGCCGGCTGCGCGGGCATGGGCGTGACGTTCCCGTTCAGTGCGACCATGTTCATCCTGGTCGGGTCGAGCACCGTCACCGGGATGATGGCCGCGGACGACATCATCGTTCCGCTCGCCATCGCCGGCCTCTGGTGCCTCGGCTACCGGCTGGTGCTGAGCTACTACCTGGTCCGCAAGAACGGCCTGCAGCCGATCGCCCCGGAGGACCGGATCCCGGTCAAGCGGAGCCTGCGGGTCGGGTGGACCTCGCTGTTGCTGTTCGTCCCGATCCTGATCCCGCTGCTGCTCACCCGCGGTCCGATCGCCGCACCCATCGCGCACTACACCGACCTGGTGATGTCGAGTGCTCTGAGCCTGATCACCTGGATCCCCGTCCTGATGATCCTGCTGGTGCTCTTCCTCGGGCGCCGGCACCTGCCCAAAACCAGCACGGGCTGGTGGAAAGTCCTCGGCGACGCCGCCCCCCAGTTCGGCGTCATCGGTATCACCATCGTTGCCGCGTTCTCCGCGTCGGCGGTGCTCGCCAAGCTGAAACTGCCTCAGCAGTTGACCGCGATGCTCGAAAGCCTCAGCGCACCGTCCTGGCTGATGGCGATCCTCGTCGGGATCATCATCGTCATCATCGCGATCCCGCTGACCGCCTCTGCCACCATGGCCTCGGTCGGCCCCGTCGCCGTCGCCGCCCTGGTCGGCACCGGTATCGCCGCCCCCGTCGCCGCGGCCGCCGTCTTGGTCTTCGCGTCCACCGAGGGCGCCTCCCCGCCCTCGGGCGCTCCCATCTACGTCGCCTCCGGTATCGCCCGGATCGACCCGTCGAAGATCTTCATGCCACTCCTGAAGTACTACTGCATTCCCATCCTCGGCATCGGGGTACTGATCGCCCTCGGCCTCCTCCCCGTCTAATCCCGCGACAGGACACGTCATGTTCCAGAAAAGCGTCTCTACCCTCTTCCGCATCAGCGTCGTCGCGTTCCTGCTCGGCGGACTGGCGATCGTGCTCGGCCAATCCGTCGGACTGATCCTCGGAGACGGCGTCGTCGTCACCCACGTCGAGGAACTGCTCGCCCCTTACGCCTACGGTGCCGCAGGCATCGCCGGACTGCTCGCCTTCGTCTTGTCGTACTTCCACCACGGCGGAGAGGAGGACGCCCTCGGAAACGAGGACTCTCCCGCCCGCACCGCCGAACACGTCGGATGACCAGGCGGATGAGCACGATCGGTGCCGACTCCACCTACGCCGACCTGTGCGCCCGCACCGACGGCGCCCCGGCCGGGTCGAGTTGGGGAGTCTTCGACAACCGGGACCGGGGGACGGCGAACTTCGCCGGCCCCGGGCAGGTCCGCGACGCCGCCACCCTGGTCACCCGGGGTGCGGTGTTCGCCCTCGACTATCCGCTCGGCGCGTTCGACCCACCGATGGCCCGGTCGCGCACGGCGCCGAAGCACACCATCGTCTCCGCGCACGCCGAATCCCGCGACGACCTCCTCGACGGTTTCTACCTGCAAGCCAGCAGTCACCTCGACGGATTGCGCCACCGACGGGTGTCCGGGCACGGCTTCTATGGCGGCATTCCCGACGACCAGGTCACCGAAGGGTCCCCGGCGCTCGGGATCCAGGCCTGGTCGCAGGACCCGATCGTCGGCCGCGGCTTGCTCCTCGACCTCGAAGCGCTTCACGCCGAACGCGGGCATCCCCTCGACCACACCCTGGGTCCGGCGCTCGACCCTGCCGACCTGGACGCCGCCGCGCAGCGCCAAGGCTGCGAGATCCGCGGCGGTGACCTTATTCTCGTCCACACCGGCTGGGCGCACTGGTACCTCACCGCCACCGACGACCAACGCAACGAGGTCCGGACCGGCCGCCGTTCCACCGGCTTCGCACAGAGCCGCTACCTCGCACAGTGGTTGTGGAACAACAAGATCGCCCTCTTCGGCACCGACACCTTCGCCGTCGAAGTTCTCCCCGTCCTCCCCGACAGCCAGTTCACGGAGTCAGCCCCCGAGGATGCCGGCATGATGCACCAGGAACTGATCGGCAAACTCGGCGTCCCCCTCGGCGAACTGTGGAACCTCACCGCACTCGTCGAGGACAGCCGCCGCACCCACTCCTGGGACGCCCTGGTCACCGTCAAACCGCTCAACTTCGTCGGCGGGGTCGGTTCGCCCTGCAACGCGACCGCCATCCGCTGACAGGTTTATCGCACAATGATAAGTTTCATCGAAAGTAGGTGAATCGAGGAGGAAACATGGCGGCGCCGACCAACAACATGCGATCACTGGACCGCGCGTTCGACGTGCTCGGTGTCCTCCAGGAGGCCAAGCAGCCCCTGCGGCTCAGCGAAGTCGCCCGCCACGCCTCACTGCACGTCGCCACCGTGCAACGGATCCTCGGCGTGCTCCTCGAACGCGGGTACGCCGCCCGCATCGGCGACACCTACACCGCCGGGCCCGCTGCGCTCGCGGTCGCGCACGCGTTCATGGTCACCAACCCGCTCAGTGTCCTTGCCCAGCCCATGCTGCAGCAGCTCGCCGCGAGTACGGGGTTCACCGCGTCGATGTATGTGAAGGTCGAGTCCTCCCGAGTGCTCATCGCGCGGGTGGAAAGCGACCATCCGCTCAACTACATCCTCCCCGTCGGTGAGCGCCTGCCGCTCTACCTGGGCGGCGCCGGGAAGACGATCCTCGCTCATCTCGACACCGCGGAGGTCGACGAGATCCTCGGCGGTATCGGCGACATGGCATTGGCCAGCGGTGCGACCGTGTCGAAAGCGGAACTGTTCGCCCAACTCGACAAGATCCGCAGCGATGGCTTCGCCGTGTCGGTCAGCGAACGCCTCTACGGCATCGCCTCCGTCACCGCCCCGGTCCGCGCCTCCGACGGCACCCTCGTCGCCGTCCTCGGCGTCACCGGACCCGCCGACACACTGACCGACACCCAGATCGACCACCTGATCCCCGAAGTCCGTCGCGCCGCCACCACTCTCGGCACACGGGTACCCGTCGCCGGCTAGCCGGAGCAATGGCCAAACCTGCACGTAGTCAAGACATCATCGCCTTCGTCCATCAAAGCCAACGGGGCGGTTCCCCGACTTCACCGTCGATGTTCACGCCGACGGTGCCGCGTCCGGCGGCCCACCGCACGACCGCGGCGAGGGGTCCGGACACCTTCTCGGCGGGCGGTGAATCCGGCCGCACGGCAACCGGTTCATTTCCGTCGACCGCGAGCATCAGGCCGGCACCGAGGTCCTTGCGCCGCCACATCCCGACGATGTCGGTGAGCAGCGACTCGAGGACCACGTCGGGGAAGTCGCCGAACCGGCCGCCGTTGCCGAGGTCGACCGCATGGATCCACACCTCCCGGGTGCGCATCCACGCCGTCTCCGACACCGGCACCAGACGGCCCTGCGCGGTGCGGACCTGCGCATCCCACGCCGAGGCGGGCAGGTTGCGCCACTTCTCGTCGAGCCGGGCGACGGTGTGGTCGAACAGGTTCCGCAGCGCCGCCGCCGACAGGGTGGCGCCCTCGACGATCTCCCGGCCCCGCTGCTCCGCCGACGCATACATCGGGGTCTCGATCCCGGTGGCCGCCCAGTCCAGCAGCCGGCACAACGCGGCGGCGTTGTAACCGACGTGCGCGAGCAGATGCCGCCGCGACCACCCGGACAGGAGGGTCTGCCCGTCGAGGTCGGAATCGGACAGCTCGGCGAGGCGTTGCGCGAAGTACGCGGTGCCGCGGCGCGCGATCAGCAGCCGCTCGGCCAGGGGAAGATCGTGGAAACCCACCGGGTGCACCCCTACTTGACGATCGTCGTGTTGCGGACGGTGCCCAGGCCCTCGATGGTGACCTCGACGGTCTGCCCGTCCTGAATGTAGAGACCGGGCTTACGGGCGTGCCCGACCCCGCCCGGGGTGCCGGTGATCACCACGTCACCGGGCTGCAACGTCACGATGTGCGAGATGTACTCCACCAGCCTGGCCGGGGTGAACACCAGATCGTCGGTGGTGGTGGACTGCACCACCTGCCCCTCCAATTTCGTGACCAGAGTCCCGCCGAACGTGTACGAGTCGGTGGTCGTCAGGAACGGCCCGAAACCACTGGTCTTCTCGAACGTCTTGCCCTGATCCCACTGCAACGTCCGGTACTGGTAATCGCGCATCGTGTAATCGTTCATCACCGAATACCCGGCGATGTACTGCTCGGCGTCCGCCTCCGGCACCTGGTACGCCTGCCTGCCGACGACGAACGCCAACTCCCCCTCCCAATCCAACTGGGCGGCGGCATACGAGGGGACGATCACGTCGTCGTACGGACCAGTCAACGCCTCCTTGAACTTCGCGAACAGGGTCGGGTACTCGGGCAGATCCCGGCCCATCTCCTGGATGTGGTTGGCGTAGTTCAAGCCGACGCAGATGATCTTCCCCGGGTTCGGGACCACCGGGGCGTAATCGGCCCCGTCGAGATCGACGGTGGCACCGGACGCGTTCTGCGCGAGGGTTTTCCAGTCAGGGTCGGCCAGCAGGGCGGACAGGTCCGGGTACCCGTCGATGATCGTGGCGGTGGTGTCGGAATCGACGCGGACGGCGACGGTGGCGCCGGCGCGGCGCAGGGTGGCAAGCTTCATGGGATTTTCAGGCTCCTTCGGAGATGTAGGTGCGATCAAAGTGCAGGCGCTCGACGATGGGGGCGTCGGAGAACGCGAACAGGTCGAACTCGGTGTCGGCCTCGATCGACCACTCCGTCCAGGACGGGACGACGATCATGTCCCCCGTGCCGACCTCACGGTTCTCGCCGTCGAGGACGAACCGGCCGGAACCGTCGAACACCTGGTAGACGGTCGATCCGACGTCGCGGCGGGGCCGGGTGCGGGCGCCGACGCGCAGGCGGTGGAACTCGGCGCGGATCGTGGGCATCACGTCGCCGCCGGTGGTCGGGTTGGTGTAGCGGACCGCGGCGTGACCGGGTTCGGTGGTCGCCGCGTACCCCTCGTCCTCCAATGCCAGCTGCTCGCGCAGCGCGGCGTCGGTGTGCTCCCACCGGTACGCCGCGATCGGCGACGACGCCTTCGCGTCCAACCCGACCAGCGGCCGCAGCCCCGGATGCGCCCACAACCGCTCCGACCGGGACACATCCGGGGTGGAATCGTCGGTGACGTTCTCGGACCCGAATTCGAAGAACCCGGTGTCGGTGTAATGCACGAACGGGATGTCCAGGCCGTCGATCCAGGCCATCGGCTGATCGGTTTCATTGTGGTGACCGTGGAAATGCCAACCCGGGGTCAACAGGAAATCGCCGCGCCGCATCGCCACCGGATCCCCGTTGACGACCGTCCACACCCCCGCCCCCTCGACGACGAACCGGAACGCGTTCTGCGCGTGCCGGTGCTCGGGGGCCACCTCCTTCGGACCCAGATACTGGATCGCCGCCCACAACGTCGGCGTCACATACGGCACCCCACCCAACCCCGGGTTCGCCAGGGCGATCGCCCGCCGCTCCCCACCCCGGCCGACCGGCACCAGATCCCCGGCCCGCCGCGCCAACGGATACAACGTCGACCACTTCCACACGAACGGCACCGCCCGCGACGCCGGCGTCATCGGCATCAGATCACCGACTTGCGTCCACAACGGATTCAGGTGCTCGGCCTCGAAATCGGTGTAGAGCTGTGTCAGCTCCGGAGCGTCGTCGACGTGCGGTTCGGTAGCGGTCATGGCGTCGACGCTAGGAGGGTCGGCGTCCCGGCTGATAGAGAATTCTTCTGTCCAGAATTATCGTCAGGGTTCGAGGTCGGCGATGTCCACCTCGAGTTCGCGGATCGCGTTCTTGATCTGCGACACCAGCGGTCCCTGCGAGTGCTGCCGGAAGCGGGTGATGGGCACGGCCACCGTCAGCGCCCCGACGGCCGTGCGAGCCCGGTTCCGGATCGCGACACCGAACGCCGCGACCCCTTCCTCGGTCTGCTGCACGTTGACGGCGAATCCGACGGCGCGGGCGGCGGACAGTTCCCGCCGGAACCGCTCGAAGTCGTCGGGCGACAGGCGGCGGTCGCCCCACTCGCGGTCGTCGTCGGGCAGATCCGCGGGCCGCAGGTACAGCTGTTCGAGGGTCGCTCGCGGCAGTTCTGCCAGCAGAATGCGTCCTCCCGCAGTCAATTCCGCGTCGAGCACCTGACCCTGACGGTCACCGACGCGCAACATTCCCGTCGACTCGGCGGACGAGAGGAAGCGCGCCTGGGTGCCGACGCGGATCACGAGGTTGACGGTCTCGCCGCACAGGATCGCGAGGGCTTCCATGTGGGGCCTGCAGAGGTCGGTGAACTCGCGCGTCCACCCGCGCTGGGCCGGGCCGGCGCCCATCGCCGACCCGGGGTGGTACATGCGTTTCTCGTCCTGAACGGCGAACCCTCGGTACACCAGCATCGCCAGCAGCCGGTGCGCGGTGGACGGCGCGATGCCGAGTTCCTCCGCAGCGTCCTTGAGCCGCAGCCCGCCGACGTCGCGCAGCATCTGCAGCAGGCGCAACGCGTTGTCGACGGACTCCAACATGTACGTCGGCTTTTCGATCGTTCGCTTCTTCTGCACAGCAGAACTTTATTGCACGCGAGCTGTGCGCCGCATCACCCTCGATTCATGCCCCTCACTGCCACCACTACGGTGCCGCCGACGAACCGTGTCGGATTGGACCGCAACGCCGCGATCGCCGTCGTCGTCTGCTGGCTCTTCGTGGTCTTCGACGGCTACGACCTCATTGTCTACGGCAACGTCATTCCGAGCCTGCAGAAGGAGTGGGGCATCAGCGCCGCGACAGCGGGCACCCTCGGCAGCCTCGCATTCCTCGGGATGATGATCGGCGCGGTGCTCGCGGGACGCCTCTCGGACGTGGTGGGACGCAAGCGTGCGGTGATCGGGTGCGCGATCGTCCTGTCCGTGTTCACCGCGCTGTGTGCGCTGGCGACCGGACCCGTCATGTTCGGCGCGTTGCGTCTGATCGCCGGACTCGGCCTGGGCGGCCTCGTGCCCACCTCCAATGCGCTTGCTGCAGAACTGATTCCTGCGAAGTGGCGCGCCGCGGTGGCCACGATGATGATGTCCGGTGTTCCCATCGGCGGTTCGATCGCGGCGCTGCTCGGCATCCCCGTCATCCCGAACTGGGGTTGGCAGCCGATGTTCGCCTTCGCGCTCGTCCCGCTGATCCTGCTGGTTCCGATCGCGTGGAAGACGCTGCCCGACCACACTGCGGCGGTGACGTCGGCGGAGGTGCGGCCGGCAACCGGCTTCAGCGCACTGCTCGGTACCCGGTTCCGTTCCGTCAGTATCATGTTCGCGCTCGCCACGGTGGTCACCCTGCTCGCCTGGTACGGCCTCGGCACGTGGCTGCCCAAACTCATGCAGGGCGAGGGCACCGATCTCGGCAGCGCGCTCACGTTCGCCCTCGCTCTCAACCTCGGCGCCGTCGCGGGCTCGTTCGTCACCGCGTGGGGCGGCGTCCGGTTCGGCACGATCCCCACGAGCATCGTCGCCGCACTCCTCGCGGGTCTCGCCCTGCTGGCGTTGCTCACCGCCCCACCCGTGGCGCTGGTCTACGTCATATTCGTGCTCGCCGGCGTCGGGACACACGGAACCCAGTGCCTCATCATCGCCGCGGTCGCGTCCTACTACCCCGATTATCTGCGGGGCACGGCCCTCGGCTGGGCGCTCGGCGTCGGCCGCGTCGGAGCCGTCGCCGCACCGCAGATCGGTGGCTTGCTCCTTGCCGCCGGACTCGGCGCGGATTCGAACTTCATCCTCTTCGGCGTCAGCGCGCTCGTCGCCGCACTGCTGCTCACCGTGATCTGGCGACGCTTCCCCTCCCCCACGTGAGTGCCGCCGTGTGCCCCGGCACGCATTGCCACTCACATGCCCCGAACGCACGAAACGAAGGAACTGTCATGTCGAATCTGCAGGACGCACGCATCATCATCGCCGGAGGCGGGATCGGCGGCGCGGCCAACGCCCTGGCCCTCGCCCGGAAGGGCGCGAACGTCACGTTGTTCGAACGTGCCTCCGAGTTCGGGGAAGTCGGCGCCGGACTGCAGGTCGGACCGCACGGCGCCCGCATCCTCGACTCCTGGGGCGTACTCGACGACGTTCTCTCCCGGGCCTACCTGCCGAAGAACATCGTGTTCCGCGACGCCGTCACCGCGGAGGTGCTCACCACGATCGACCTCGGCACCGAGTTCCGTGCCCGCTACGGCGGACCGTACTTCGTGACCCATCGCAGCGACCTGCACGCGACACTCGTCGACGCCGCACGGGATGCGGGCGCCGAACTGCACACGGGCATCACCGTCACCGACGTAATCACCGACGGTGACAAGGTGACCGTCAGCACCGACGACGGCCGCACCCACGAAGCGGACATCGCGCTCGGCATGGACGGCCTCAAATCCCGGCTGCGGGGGAAGATCTCGAACGACGAGCCCGTGTCGTCCGGCTACGCCGCCTACCGGGGCACCACCCCGTACCAGGACGTCGAACTCGACGAGGACATCGAGGACGTAGTCGGCTACATCGGACCGCAGTGCCACTTCATCCAGTACCCGCTGCGCGGCGGCGAAATGCTCAACCAGGTCGCGGTGTTCGAATCGCCCGGTTTCAAGAATGGAATCGAGAACTGGGGTGGCCCCGAGGAGCTCGAACAGGCCTACGCGCACTGCCACGAGAACGTCCGCCGCGGGATCGACTACCTGGGGAAGGACCGGTGGTGGCCGATGTACGACCGCGAGCCGATCGAGAACTGGGTGGACGGGCGGATGATCCTGCTCGGCGACGCAGCGCACCCGCCACTGCAGTACCTGGCCTCGGGAGCTGTGATGGCGATCGAGGACGCCAAGTGCCTCGCCGACTATGCCGCCGAAGACTTCTCCACGGGCGGAAACTCCGCGTGGCCGCAGATCCTGAAGGAGGTCAACACCGAACGCGCACCGCGCTGCAACCGCATCCTCACTACCGGACGCATGTGGGGTGAGCTGTGGCACCTCGACGGCACCGCCCGCATCGCGCGCAACGAACTGTTCCGCACCCGCGACACGTCGAGCTACAAGTACACCGACTGGCTGTGGGGGTATTCGTCCGATCGCGCGTCATAACCGCTTCTCTGCCGGAATGGTTCGGCAGACTGGGAGCGTGACCCTCAACCTGGTGCAGACCCGTGTGTGGCGCGATGGCGAGTGCGTCGGCAAGGATTTCCCGCTTGCCGACGTGTCCGAACAGGTGAAGGACGAGAATGCGCTCGTGTGGGTCGACCTGTGCGACCCCGACCACGAGTGCCTGACCGAGCTTGCGGCCGAGTGGTCGCTCGATCCGAACGCCATCGAGGATGCCGTCGCCCGCGGTGAGCGGCCGAAGGCGACGCGCTATGCGGGCCATGCGTTCGTGACCGCGTACGCCACCTGGTTCGAGACCGACGACGTCAGCACTCTCGGCGTTCTCGATTCTCGGCTTCGGCTCAGCCGCGTCTCCGCGTTCGTGGTGTCGAACGGGATCATCACGGTGCGGCGGGACGATCGATTCGACATGTCGCAGGTGGTGGAGCGCTGGGAGGAGGACCCCGCACTGCTCACACCGGGTTCCGGCGCACTCGCGCTCCTGCACGGACTGCTCGACGCCATCGTGGACGGGCAGTTCGAGACGATCGAGACGATCGACGACGCGATCGAAGCGCTCGAGGAGGGCTTGTTCGACGAGTCCGCGCGGACCCGGGAGATTCAGCAGCGCACGTACCGGCTGCGGAAGGAACTGGTGCAACTGCGTCGCGTCGTGCTGCCGATGCGGGAGGTGGTGGGCGCCGTCATGCGCGGGCGGGCCGAATCCCCACGCGACAAGTCGCCGGTTCTCGACAGCTTGTACACCGATCTCTACGACCACGTGACGCGCGCCGCGGAGTGGACGGAGTCGTTGCGCGACATGGTGGTGACCGTCTTCGAGACGAATCTGTCGCTCCAGGATGCCCGGCTCAACACCGTCATGAAGAAGCTCACCGGATGGGCGGCCATCATCGCGGTTCCCACGGCGGTGACCGGGTGGTTCGGTCAGAACGTCTTGTTCCCCGGAGTCGGGCAGCTGTCGGGGATGATCGCCAGCACCATCGTGATCGTGACGTCGGCCACCCTGCTCTACATCCTGTTCCGCCGACGCGACTGGCTGTAGTCGGGACGGACAGCCCTCAGGGCGCCGTCTTCGCTCCTGGCGACCCGGTCTCGCCCGCGGGAACGGCGGCGGCCTCGCTCATCAGGCGGGTGATCTCGGCACGGTCGGCGTCACCGGGCAGCCCCCAGCCGGTCCGGTAACCGTAGAGGTCGGCGAGCGTGATCGAATGCCGGTTGCCGTCCGCGACCTCGACGTCCGACGCGGTGATCAGGCCCGGGTGCGCGACACCACACGCCTCGGCCACCTTGAATACGTCCCGGCGCAACGCCCGCAGGTAGTTCGCGGCCCGGACCGATTTGATGCCGGCGTCGAGTCCATGTGCGAGCCAGTGATTTTGCGTCGCAACACCCGTCGGGCACCGATCGGTGTGACACTTCTGCGCCTGGATGCACCCGACCGCGAGCATCGGCTCACGCGCCACATTGATCAGGTCACATCCGAGCGACATCGCCGCCACGGCATTGTCGGGCAGGCCCAGCTTGCCCGAGCCTATGAACGTGATGCCGTCGGTCAGACCGGCTTCCGCGAACTTGGCGTACACGCGCGCGAAGCCGCTACGGAACGGCAACGAGACCGCGTCGGTGAACACCAGCGGCGCAGCGCCGGTACCGCCCTCACCCCCGTCGATGGTCACGAAGTCGACACCCCGCCCGGAGTTGCTCATCGCGTCGACGAGCAGGTCCCAGAACGTCGGGTCGCCGACTGCGGACTTGATCCCGACCGGCAGCCCCGTCTCGGCGGCCAGGAGCTCCACCCAGTCGAGCATGCTGTCGACGTCACGGAAGGCCGTGTGCCGGGACGGGCTGATGCAGTCACGGCCCTCCGGTACGCCTCTGATCTCGGCGATCTCCGGTGTCACCTTCGCCCCGGGCAGGAGACCCCCGAGGCCCGGTTTCGCGCCCTGACTGAGTTTGATCTCGATGGCCCGCACCGGCGCCGACTCGACGAGCGCCCGAAGCCGCGCCAGGTCGAACCGGCCGTCCTCGTCGCGGCAGCCGAAATACGCGGTCCCGATCTGGAAGATCAGGTCTGCGCCGTTCCGGTGGTACCGGGAGATTCCACCCTCGCCGGTGTTGTGCAGGCAATCGGTGGCAGCGGCACCACGGTTGAGAGCGACCACGGCCGCGGACGACAGCGCCCCGAAACTCATCCCCGAGATGTTCACGATGGAGCGCGGGCGGAAGGCATTCGTCCGGCCGCGGGCGGCACCGAGCATCTTCGCCGACGGAATCGCGAGCTGTTCGTCGGCATGCGGCATCGCCGAGGGAGGAATCTCCGAGAACGTCCGGTGCTTGATGATGGTGTAGCCGTCGGTGAACTCGATGTCGTTGTCCGTACCGAACCCGAACGTGTCGGTCACCCGCTTCGACGACGCGTACACCCAGCGACGCTGGTCCCGGGTGAAGGGACGTTCCTCGTCGTTGCCGGTCGTAATGTACTGCCGGAGTTCCGGGCCGAGCGACTCGAGCAGATAACGTCCGTGCCCGACCACGGGAAAATTCCGGAGCAGCGCGTGACGTCGCTGAACAAGATCGTACGACGCGATCGCAGCCGCGGCGGCTGCCGGAATTGCCAGGGCGTTCCACCGCTTCATGAATTCACCGTACGCGCGCGCCGCCACTCGGATCGGCTCCTCGCGCCAATTTCACCCCGGCACGGACCCCTGAGTCGGAGCCTCCTGCGACACCGCAAGCAGCACCCGCAGATTGTCGGTGACCACCCGAGCGGAAATGGTCGGATCGATGGCGCGCTGAATACCCAGTCCGACACCGAGACTGAGGATGCTGCCGGCCGCGTCCTCCACGGGCACGGGCAGGACGACCCCGAGCGAGTCGGTGAACGACTTCAGCAGTGTCACCGTGATGTCCCGGGCCACCCCGAGAGTGGCGGTGAGTGCGTCGCGGAGTTCGGGATCGTGGCGGGACAGCACGATCAGCTCGAACTCCAGCATGGTCCACCCGACGTCGCCGAGCGTCTTCTCCGCCCAGGCCTGGAACGCCTCGAGCCGCTCCTCCATCGTGCCGCCGCCGCCGAGTGCCTCGGCGATCTCCTGCCCCTTGGTGGCGTGGATGAGCCCCAGCACCTCGAGGCACAGTTCCTTCTTGTTCTTGAAGTTGGAGTACACGGCACCCTTGGAATAGCCGGCCTCGTCGGCGACCTTCTCGAGCGACGTGGCCGCGTACCCGTCGGCCAGGAAGAGGTCGCGGGCAGTCGCGACGAGATGCGCCCGTGTGCGCGCCTGACTCTCCGACCTGGTCAATCGCGCCATGCTCACCCTTTCGCCGAAGCCCTTGCGAGAATATTCTAATTTTCATATACCACCGGTATCTGGTTTCTGCTAGCTTCTAGATATGACTTCGAGTGACATACAACCCAGCCGCGGACTGGTGATCGGGTGCGGCGGCACGCTCGGCGCGGCCTGGACCGTGGCGGCCCTGGTCGCCGTGAGCGACGCGCTGGGCTGGGACCCGCGCGACGCCGACGTACTCGTGGGCACGTCCGCGGGCGCCGAACTCGTCACCATGCTCGGCGGCGGGGCAGGCGTCGACGACCTGCTAGCGATGCAGCTCGGTGGGCCCACCCATCCGGCGCTCGACGGACACCTCGCCGCCGCACCGGGACGGTTCCCGCCGCTCCCCAGACCGGGCCTCGGCTCGCCCGGCTTGTTGCGCCGCGGGCTCCCACCCGTGACCGCCGCGAGCGGCCTCCTCCCCCACGGCCGCGGCGACGCCGCCTGGCTCGACCGGCTCGCACAGCGGTTCACCTGCGCCTCCGGCTGGGTGAGTCACCCCGCGGCGTGGCTGGTGAGCATGGACTACGACACGGGAGAGCGCATCGCGTTCGGCTCACCCGGTGCACCGACCGCCACCCTGTCCGAGGCATTGCGGGCGTCGTGGGCGATTCCCGGCTGGTATCCACCGGTCCCCATCGGCGGCCGCCGGTTCGTCGACGGCGGCGCGGCGTCCACCGCATCCGCCGACCTGGTGCTGCCCCTCGAACTCGACGAGGTGATCGTGCTGGCACCGATGGCGTCGACGGGCCGCATCGCCGGCCGCCGGGCGGCCCGCGTCGAACGCCTGATGCTGCGGAACTGGATGAGTGCCGGGCTGGACGCCGAGATCGCGAAGCTGGAGGCGGCAGGCACCCGGGTGATCCGGCTCGACGCGACCGCCGAGGACCTCGCCGTCATGGGTCCGAACTTCATGGACGGCCGGCGCCGGCTCGCCACCCTCGAACATTCCCTCGTCACCACCCGCGCTCAGCTCGCGAACGGAGTACGCGCATGACGCATTACGACATTCTGATCGTCGGTGCCGGGATCTCCGGCATCGGAGCCGCGATTCGCCTGAAGCAGAGCGGAATCGACAACTTCGCCATCCTCGAGAAGGGCGACGCACTGGGCGGGACCTGGCGTGACAACACCTACCCGGGCTGCGCGTGCGACGTCCCCTCGGCGCTGTACTCCTACTCGTTCGCACCCAACCGGGAGTGGTCGCGGTTGTTCGCCGGACAGGAGGAGATCCGCCGGTACATCGAGCGCACCGCCGCCGAACACGGGGTGCCCGCACACGTGAAGTTCGGCACCGAGATGCAACGTGCCCAGTGGAGCGAGCCGAGCAGGCGGTGGACGGTGGACACGTCCGCGGGCACGTTCACCGCGAACGCCGTCATCGCCGCCGCCGGACCGTGGAACGAACCGCTCGTTCCCGCCATCCCCGGCCTCGACACCTTCACCGGCGAGGTGTTCCATTCCTCCCGCTGGAATCACACCTACGATCTCACCGGCAAACGCGTGGCCGTCGTCGGAACCGGTGCATCCGCAGTGCAATTCGTCCCGGCGATCCAGCCGACGGTCGAGTCGCTGCATCTCTACCAGCGCACCGCGCAGTGGGTGCTACCGAAACCGGATCACACCCTGCCCGGTGTCGAGCGCGCGATCCTGCGCCGCGTGCCGGGTGCGATCCGGGCGCTGCGACGCGTCGAGTACGCGATCATGGAATCGCTCGGACTCGGTTTCCGGCACCCGTGGATCCTGCGGGTGATCCAGCAGGTCGGCAAGGCACAACTCCGCGCACAGGTGCGGGATCCGAAGCTGCGCAGGGCCTTGACCCCCGACTACACGCTCGGCTGCAAGCGACTGCTGCTGTCCAACACCTACTACCCCGCACTCACCCGACCCAATGTCGAGGTGCACGCCAACGCCGTGCAGTCGGTGCGCGGGAACGTCGTCGTCGGCAGCGACGGCGCCGAACGGGAAGTGGATGCCATCATCTTCGGCACCGGCTTCCACATCCTCGACATGCCGATCGCTTCCAAAGTGTTCGACGGCGACGGTCGCAGCCTCGACGATCACTGGAAGGGCAGCCCGCAGGCCTACCTCGGCACCACCGTCGCGGGTTTCCCCAACGCGTTCGTCCTCCTCGGACCCGCGCTGGGAACCGGCCACACATCGGCGTTCATGATCCTCGAGGCGCAACTCGACTACCTGATCCAGGCCGTCACCACGGCTCGGAGCAACGGGTGGACCAGGATGGAACCGCGCCGGGAAGTGCAGGACGCGTTCAACGCCCAGGTCCAGGAAGCCCTGGCCACCACCGTCTACAACGCCGGTGGCTGCCAGAGCTACTTCCTCGACGTCAACGGCCGCAACAGCTTCAACTGGCCGTGGTCGACCGACCGCATGCGGCAGCGACTCGGCCGGTTCGACGAGGCGGCGTACGACGTGTCGCGTGAGCCGGCATCGGCTACAGCGACTTCGCGATGATTCCCTTCATCACCTCGTTGGCGCCCGCGTAGATCTTCTGGACGCGGGCGTCCTCGTACATCCGGGCGATCAGGTACTCCCGCATGTACCCGTAACCACCGTGCAACTGCACACACCGGTCGATCACCGCGCACTGCTGCTCGGTGAGCCAGTACTTGACCATCGCCGCCTCGGACGGGTCCAGTTCCCCACGCAGGTGCGCCTCGATGCAATGGTCCAGGAACACCGCACACGTGCGGGCGATGGTCTGGCACTCGGCCAGCTCGAATGCCGTGTTCTGGAACTCGAACAGACTGTGCCCGAACGCCTGCCGCGACTTCGTGTACGCAACGGTGTCCTCCACCGCACGAGTCATCGCACCGGACGCCTGCGCGCCGATGATCAACCGCTCCTGCACCAACTGCGCCATCAACTGCCCGAAACCCTGCCCCTCCTCGCCGAGCAGATTCGACACCGGCACCCGCACATCGGTGAACGACAACTCCGACGTGTCGGCGCCGTGCTGACCGACCTTGTCCAACACCCGCCCGACAGCGAACCCGGGGCAGTCCCGCAGATCGACGATCAGCAGCGCCACCCCCTTGGCGCCGGCCTTCGGATCGGTCTTGACCGCCAGCACGATCATGTCGGCGGACGCGCCGTTGGTGATGAACGTCTTCGACCCGTTGACGACGTACTCGTCGCCGTCCCGGATGGCGGTGGTCTTGATCGCCTTGAGGTCCGAGCCGGCGCCGGGCTCGGTCATGCCGATGGCGCCGAGGATCTCCCCGGTCGCCATCCCCGGCAGCCAGGTCTTCTTCTGTTCCTCGGTGCCGTACTCGAGGAGGTAGTGCGCCACGATCCCCGAATGCACCGAGATGCCGAGCGCGAGGTCGCCGGCATAGCCCTGGGCCTCGAACACGGCGAGATCGTGCGCGAACGTGCCGCCACCGCCGCCGTACTCCTCCGGGATCGAGCAGCACAGCAACCCCAGCTCGCCTGCCGCGAGCCACACCGCACGGTCGATGCGGTGCTGGGCGTCCCACTTCTCGTTGTGCGCGACCACCTCGCGTTCGAAGAACCCGACCGCGAGCTCGGACAGCGCCTTGACCTCGTCGTCGTGCCAGGACGGGATGTGCTTCTTCATCGTCTGCCCCGGTTCTAGATGCGCCGGAAGAGTGCGGCGAGGGCCTGGCCGCCGCCGATGCACATCGTGACGATGCCCAGTTCGAGGTCGCGGCGCACGAGGTCCTTCGCCAGGCGCAGGCTCAGGATCGCGCCCGTTGCCCCGACCGGGTGACCCAGCGCGATCGCACCGCCGTACGGGTTGGTCTTCTCCGGATTCAGCTTCGCGTCCCGGATCACCGCGACCGCCTGCGACGCGAACGCCTCGTTCAGCTCGATCACGTCGATGTCGCCGGGGGTGGTGCCGGTCTGCTCGAACAGATTCGCCAGCGCCAGCACCGGGGCGTATCCCATCAGAGCCGGGTCCATCGCCGCGGTCGCGACGGCCTCGAGCGTGACCAGCCCGGTCAGGCCCTTCTCGCGGGCGGCGGACTGTGTGGCCAGCACCAGGGCCGCAGCGCCGTCGTTGATACCGGACGCGTTGCCCGCGGTCACCGAGCCACCCTCCTCGAACGCTGGCCGCAGCTTCGCCAGGGTCTCGAGGGTGGTGTCGGGCTTGGGGTGCTCGTCGACGTCGATCGTCTTCGGGCGGCGGCCCCCGATCTCGACCGGCGTGATCTCCTCGGCGAACGCGGCCTTGGCGGCCTCGGAGGCGGCACGGCGCTGGGATTCGACGGCGAACTCGTCCTGCTGCTGCCGGCTGACGTCGTACTTGCGGGCGACGGCCTCGGCGGTGCGGCCCATGTGCACGCCACCGAACGGGTCGGTCAGAATCGCGACCGTGCCGTCGACGAGCGTGCGGTCGCCGAGTTTGTAGCCCGAGCGGGCGGAGAAGTCGTAGAACGGCATCCGCGACATGCTCTCGTCGCCGCCGGCGAGGGCGAAGTCCACCCCACCCCAGCGCATCTGCTGCGCCGCCGACCACACGGCCTGCAGACCGGACCCGCACAGCCGGTTGACGGTATATGCGGGGGTCTTCTCGGGAAGTCCGGCGGCCAGGGCGACGCGGCGGGCGTTGTAGGCGTCCGGTCCGACCTGACCGATGCAGCCCATCACCACCTCGTCGATGTCGCCGCCCGGCACGCCGGCACGGTCCAGCGCGGCCTTCGCGGCGGTGGCACCGAGTTCGTGGGCGGGCACGTCCTTGAACGCACCACCGAAGCTGCCGATCGGGGTCCTCGCGCCGTCGACAACGACGATCGGTTCAGGAGAATTCATGACGTGCCCTTCCGTCTCTCTACCAGTACGGAGAGATAGTAGGACTTCAAAGTAACCAGCGGTTCACGCAGGGCCTCCGGCACGTCGCCGGGTCAGGTTCCGCGGATCAGGTCGGCGCACTTCTCGGCCATCGTCATGACCGTGATGTTGGGATTGACGTAGGGCAGTTTCGGCATGGCGGACGCGTCGACCACCCGCAGATCGCGGACACCCTTCACCCGCAGTTCCGGATCGAGGACGGCCATCGGATCGGTGGCCGCACCCATCCTGGCGGTCCCGGCCGGGTGGTACACCGTGTTGTGCGTCCGGTGCGCGTAGTCGATCAGTTCGTCGTCGGTGACCGCCTCCGGCCCGGGGGCCAGTTCCCTCGTGATCCAGCCGCGGAGAGGTTCCTGCTCGGCGATGCGACGCGCCAGCCGGATCCCGGCGAGCATCACCGCCTCGTCGTGGCCGTCGGGGTCGGTGAAGTACCGGGGATCCACTCGCGGACGATCCCGGAAGTCGCGGGAGCGGAGCCGGACCGTTCCGCGGGAGAGTCCCTGTGTGACGTTCGGGGTGAGACAGAAGCCGTTGTCCGTGGTGGGGTATCCCCACCGGAGCGTGTTCATGTCGAATGGCACGCTGCCGTAGTGCATCATCAGGTCGGGATGGTTCAACCCCTCCTCGGTGGTGGCGAACAGACCGATCTCCCACCACTGCGTGGACGTCTCGACCATCGGCCGGGACGCCTCCCAGAACACCAGCCCCTCGACGTGATCGTCGAGGTTCTGCCCGACCCCGGGGGCGTCGACCCGAACCTGCACACCCATCTCGCGCAGGTGCACCGTCGGCCCGATACCGGAGAGCATCAACAGTTTCGGTGTGTCGATGGCCCCGGCGGTGACGATCACCTCGCGGCGCGCCGAGACCGTGTCGTAGCCGGTGAGATCGGGGCGCTGGTACCGCACGCCGGTCGCCGCCATCGCGTCGTCGATGACGATCTCGCTGACCCGGCAGTCGGTGCGCACGTCGAGGTTGGGGCGGGACCCGAGGATCGGGTGCAGGTAGGCGTGCGACGTCGACATGCGCGTGCCGTCCTCGGACGCGTTGATCTGGAACCACCCCGCCCCGTCGAGCACCGTCTCGCCCCGGTTGAACTGCACGGTGGGCAACCCGACCTTCGCCGCAGCCTCGAGTAGCGCCACGCCGCACGGGTCGTTCGGCGGGACGTCACGCAACCGCACCGGACCGCTGCGGCCGTGCTGCTCGCCGGGGGCGTCGTTGTTCTCCACCCGCGCCACGAGCGGCAGGACGTCCTTCGCACCCCAGCCGGTGGCGCCCGCCGCCGCCCAGTCGTCGAGTGTCTCGGCGGGGGGCCAGAACGCGATGCACGAATTGTGGGAGGAGCATCCGCCGAGCACCTTGGCGCGGGCGTGCCGCATGAAGCTGTTGCCCTTCTCCTGCGGCTCCACCGGATAGTCCCAGTCGTAGCCGGAGTCCAGCAGATGCATCCATTGCGACAGCTCGAGGACGTTGCGGTCACCCACGTCGGACGGCCCGGCCTCCACGAGGCAGACGGTCACCGAGGGGTCCTCGCTGAGCCGCGCGGCGAGCACACATCCAGCCGTTCCCCCGCCTGCGATGACGTAGTCGAACACGGTGTCCGTCATGGCAGTTCACTCTCCGCCTCGTCCTTCGACGACGCCGCGTGCGAGGCGAGACATCCGATGTGGTTGCGGCCCTTCACCGCATACCAGAGGAGACCGAGCCCGAGAATGATGCCGATGTAGACGAACGCACCCCACGTGTTGTACCAGGGAGTGCCGTACACCTCGGGGCGCGGCCAGGCCAGATTGAGCGCCATCCCCACTCCCCACAGCACGGCGAAGATGTTCACCGGAAGCCCCCACCGGCCCATCGTGAAGTAGCCGCTCTCCGCGAGTTCCTTCGGCGGCCACTGCCCCTGCAGGCGTTTCTTCAGCAGCGGCCCGGTGACCATGAGGTACGCCAGGTAGATCATGATGATCGCGATCGACGTCAGCACCGTGAAGATCTGCGGCTGACCGATGTTGATGACGAGGATGAACGCCGCGAGCACACCGATCACGATGGCGGGGACCACGGGCGTCTGATGCTTCGGGTTGACGTGGGCCAGCCGTTCCCCGAACGGCAGCGCGTTGTCGCGGGCCATCGCGAACGTGAGCCGGATGGCCGCGGCGTGCACCGCGAGCGAACACACCGTGACCGCGACGACGATGCAGACCAGGAAGATCTTGCCGAGCGGTCCCCACATCACCTGCTCGACGATGTACTGCAGGCCGCCCTCGCTGCTGCCGATCAGCGGATCGTCGAGGTCGGGGGCCGACATGACGGCGAACACCAGGATCGCCCCGCCGATCACGAACGAGGCGAGGATCGCCCGCAGGATCGCCTTGGGCGCCGTCCGCCGGGGGTCGACGGTCTCCTCGCCGAGCGAACTCGCGGTGTCGAAGCCGTACATCACGTACCCGGACGCGAGTGACGCCACGAGGAAGACGGTCAGATAGCCGCCGCTCTCCCCGGCGCCGTAACCGTGGGTGGAGAAGAACACGTCCGGACCGCGAGTGATGTTGGCGGCGAGGATGACGGCGATGAGCACGGCCGCGATCAGTTCGATGAACACACCCGAACTGTTGATGAGGGCCATCAGTTTGACGCCGAATGCGTTGACGGCCGTGGTGAACGCGATCATGATGGTGCCGAGAATCACGGCGTTGGTGGCGAAGTCGTATTCACCGCTGCCGTCACCGACGATCTGGAACCCGCTCCACAACCGCGGAAGGTTGAGTTGCAGCGCGAGCACGACCGCGGAGAGGGTCACGATCGACGCGGTGAGCATCAGCCAGCCCGACGACCATCCCACGATCCTGCTGCCGAGCAGCTTGGCCCAGTTGTAGACCGAGCCGGCGACGGGGTACTTGGCGGCGAGCTCCATGAAACACAGGGCGACGGCCATCTGCCCGACGAACACCATCGGCCAGGACCACAGGTACGCCGGCCCCGCGGTGCCGAACCCGAAGTAGAACAACTGGAACGTGCCGGTGAGAATCGAGATGTAGCTGACCCCCGCCGCGAAACTGGCGAATTTGCCGAGGCTGCGGTCCAATTCCTGTTTGTACCCCAGTTCGCCGAGTCCACTGTCCCCCGGCGCACCTCCGTCACCCACTGCTCCGTGCCGAGTAGCCATGGTTCTCTCGCCTCTCCGTGCGCCGACCTAGCCGTTGTCGAACCACCCCGCCGCCGTGGGCGAGGTGTTGTGCCAGATATGTTTCGTCTCCTGGTATTCCGCCAGACCGGTGGGACCGAGTTCGCGCCCGTTCCCCGACATCTTGAAGCCGCCCCACTCGGCGGCCGCGGTGTAGTAGCCGAAGTCGTTGAGCCACACCGTTCCGTGGCGCAGACCGCGCACCATCCGCTCGCCCCGCGCACTGTCGGCGGTCCGGACGCCGGCGGCGAGGCCGTATTCGGTGTCGTTGCCCAGTCGCAGCGCCTCCTCCTCCGTGCTGAAGCGCTCGACCGTGAGGATCGGTCCGAACGTCTCCTCCTGCACGAGGCGCATGGTGCGGTCGCAGTGGTCGAAGATGGTGGGCAGGTAGTAGCTCCCGTCCGCCAGCGCGGGATCGGAAGGCCGGGCTCCCCCGGTCACCAACCGGGCGCCCTCGGAGAGGCCGAGCGCCACGTACCGTTCGACCTTCTCCCGGTGGGCCTCCGATACCAGCGGGCCGGTTCGGCTCGCGGGATCGAGACCGTTGCCCATCCGGATCTTCTCCGCCCGCGCGGCCAGTGCGGCGACGAACCGGTCGGCGATGGACTCCTCGATGATCAGGCGGGTTCCCGCCGAGCACACCTGCCCGGAGTGCAGGAACACCCCGGTGAGCACCTGGTCCACAGAGTCGTCTCCGTCGGCGTCGGCGAAGACGATGTGCGGATTCTTGCCACCGAGTTCCACCGCCACCTTGGTGACGTTCTTCGCCGCGGTCTCGAGGATGACGCGTCCGGTGGCCAGCCCGCCGGTGAACGAGATGAAGTCGACGTCGGGGGTGCCCGTGAGCGCGGCCCCCAGGACGGCGCCGCTGCCCTGCACGAGGTTCACCACCCCGGCGGGGGCACCTGCTTCGGCGATCAGCGCGGTGAACGCGATGGTGCTGAGCGGGGTCACCTCGCTCGGTTTGAGGACCATGGTGCACCCGGCGGCCAGCGCGGGCGCCACCTTCCAGGAGATCTGCAGCAGCGGGTAGTTCCACGGTGCGATGAGCACGCACACACCGATCGGCTCACGCACCACCCGGCTGATCACCTCGGGCCGGCCGACATCGACCAGATTGTCGGCTTCGACCGCGGCGAGTTGCGCGTAGTACCGGAACACCGACACCACGTCGTCGATGTCGATCCTGCTCTCCTCCAGCGTTTTTCCGGTGTCGAGCGTCTCGATGCGTGCCAGGATCTCCTTGTCGCGCTCGAGGAGGTCGGCGATCCTCGCGACCAACGCCGTGCGCTCGGCGACGGGTGTGTGGGGCCAGGTTCCCTCGTCGAACGCCGCGCGGGCCGCGGCGACTGCGCGGGTCGCGTCCTCCGGGGAGGCCTCGTCGACGGTGGCGACCACCGATCCGTCGGCCGGATTGATGCAGTCCCGGGTCTCACCGGAACTGGAGCGGATCCACTGCCCGTCGACGAACAGGCCCGTGTTCAAGTGGTCATCGATCGACTGGTCCTGCATCACTCAACTCCGTGTCTCGCCGGAACGAACGCACCCCCTTTACGGTATGCCGTCGGAGTCGCGGTGGGCGGGGATCGCGCACACATGTCCGATTCGCGACGGTATCCGTCACCGAGAAGACTGTGTCCGGTAGCCGGACGCGCGTGCGCCTAGCGGCTGCGATAGCGTCGTCACGCGAACTCTTCGCACATTCCCGGACAGGACACACCTAGAAACGGAGCACCCGTGGTCGCGATCGGCAACTCGGATCTGGACATCTTTCCCCTGGCCCTCGGTGGTAACACCTTCGGCTGGACCAGTGACGAACCGACGTCGTTCGAGATCCTCGACGCCTTCGCCGCAGGCGGCGGCAACTTCGTCGACACGGCGGACTCGTACTCGGCGTTCGCCGAGGGCAACTCCGGCGGCGAGTCCGAGACCGTCCTCGGAAACTGGATGGCGTCCCGCGGCAACCGCGACCACATGGTGATCGCCACCAAGGTCAGCCAGCACCCGGAGTTCAAGGGCCTGGCCCCCGCCAACGTCCGCGCGGCGGCGGAGGCATCCCTGAAGCGGCTGCAGACCGACCACATCGACGTGTACTACGCCCACTTCGACGACGCCGACACTCCCCTCGTCGACACACTCGGCGCCTTCGACGAACTGGTCCGCGACGGACTCGTCCGCCACGTCGCCATCTCCAACTACTCGCCCGAGCGCATCCGCGAGTGGCTGTCCCTGACGGCCGAGAACGGCTTCGCTGCCCCGATCGCGCTGCAGCCGCACTACAACCTGGTGCACCGCCACGACTACGAGCCCGAGGTGGCCGCGATCGCCACCGAGAACGGCCTGGGCGTCTTCCCGTACTACTCGCTCGCCGCGGGCTTCCTGGCGGGCAAGTACCGCACCCAGGCCGACCTGGACGGTCAGCCCCGCCAGCGGATGGCGACCCGCTACTTCTCCGAGTCCGGTCTCGCCGTCGTCGGGGCCCTGGCCGAGATCGCCGACACGCACTCGGCGGAAATCTCGACCATCGCGCTCGCGTGGCTCCTCACCCGGCCCGGCATCACCGCGCCGATCGCGAGCGCGAGCCGCCTCGAACAACTTCCCGCGCTACTCGACGCCCCGACCGTGACCCTGACCGCATCCGAGATCAGCCGGCTCACGACTCTCTCGGACGCGATCGGCGCCTGACCTCAGCTCAGCAGCTTGCTCCGGAGCCGGTCGACGGTCGCCGGGCTCAGACCGAGACCCTCGGTGAGATAGCGGTCGACCGTGCCGTACTGCTCGGTGAGCCGGCCGAGCCCGGCCTCGAGGTAGCTCCGGTCGACGCCCAGCAGCGGCTGGTAGATCTGCGCCACCGCCTCGCCGCGGCTGGCGGCGATCTGGTCGTACGTGATCTTCATCGACGCGGCGGTGTAGTCGTTGGTGAGCAGGTAGTCGTCGAAGATGGTGTCCTGCGGGACGCCCGCGATGGAGAGCAGCAGCGCGGATGCCCAGCCGGTGCGGTCCTTGCCCGCCGTGCAGTGGAAGATCTGCGGCCCGTCGGTGTCGGCCAATGACGTCAGGAGTTGCGCGAACCCGGCCCGGGTCGCCGCGTCGTCGACGAAGCTGCGGTTCATCTGCTGCATGAACGCGACGGCGTCGGCGGGCGACTTCAGTTGCGCGACTGCGGCACCGAGGTCTCCCGACAGGATGGGGATGCCGAGGTAGCGCGGCCCGGCCGGGAGCCGGTCGGGTTTTGCCGCCACCTCCTCGACGGTCCGCACGTCGTACACCGCGGTCAGTCCGAGCCCGGTGAGGACGGCGAGATCCTGATCGTTCGGAACCAGAGCGTTCGAACGGTAGAACACTCCCCTCGTGACGTGCCCTCCGCGGGTGGTGGCGTACCCCCGGCCCGTTCCCCCGACGTCGCGGAAGTTGTCGACCGACACCAGTCGAGGTGTCTCGACGACCGGGCCCGCGCTCCCGAAGTCGGACGAACCGAATCCCGGGAGGCTGATTCCGGGCAGCGACAGCGGGTCCGCCAAAGCGAGCGCAGGCGTGCCGAAACCCGCGAACAGGACGCTGCCGGTGATCAGCACCGCGGCGGTGGAGGTGACGCGTCGAGACATAGGGGAAGCCTTTCGATGGGCTGTCGGGGAGATCCGCCCGTCCGGCATGTCCGGAACGTCAGCGGGTAATCCACATCACAGTGGTCGGACGTTTCCCGTGGCTACGAGTTGTTCCGATCACCGGGAGAACCCGTTTCCCGCCGGCGGCGCCCACAGCAGACTCGGGCCGTCGGCAGCCGACGTGCCCGACGAAGATGACTCTTTGACGACGAGGATGTGAGCTGAGATGACCGAGACCGCACAGCAACTGGCGGGGAAGGTTGTGATCGTGACCGGGGCGGCGCGGGGGCTCGGCGCGGCCTTCGCCCAGCGCATCGTCGACGAGGGCGGCAGCGTCGTGGTCGGCGACGTTCTCGACGACGACGGCCGCGCGATCGTCGACCAACTCGGTGAGCGGGCGCGGTACAGCCACCTCGACGTCACGGACCCGCAGCAGTGGCAGGCCGCGGTCGACGTGGCGACGAGCGAATTCGGACGCGTCGACGGCCTCGTCAACAACGCCGGCATCTCCACCGGCCAATACATCGAGCACGAACCGCTCGAACACTTCCGGACGGTCCTCGACATCAACCTGACCGGCGTGTTCAACGGTCTGCAGGCCGTGATCGGTCCGATGCGCGCCGCCGGCGGCGGATCGATCGTCAACATCTCGTCGGCCGCCGGTCTGATGGGACTCGCGCTGACCGCCGGTTACGGCGCGTCCAAGTGGGGCGTGCGCGGGCTCACGAAGATCGCCGCCGTGGAACTGGGCACCGACCGGATCCGCGTCAATTCCGTCCACCCGGGGATGACGTACACCCCGATGACCGCGGGCCTCGGAATCCAGCAGGGCGAGGGCAACTACCCGAACACTCCCATGGCCCGGGTCGGCGTGCCCGAGGAGATCGCCGGTGCCGTCGGGTTCCTGCTGTCCGACGCGTCCACGTACGTCACCGGGGCGGAACTGGCCGTCGACGGCGGATGGACCGCGGGGCCGACCGTCAAATACGTCATGGGCCAATGAGATCGAATTCGGCAAACACACGAGGAGCACAGATCATGAATCGCTTCGACAACCGGCGGATCCTGGTGACCGGAGCCGCATCGGGCATCGGACAGGCCACCGCCCTCCGCCTGCTCGAGGAAGGCGGCACCGTCGTGGCAGCCGACGTGTCCGAGGACGGCCTCGCGCGGACAGCGGAACTGGCCGAGGCAGCAGGCACGGCAGGGCGACTCAGCGTGGCCGCAATCGACATCGGCGACGAGAAGTCCGTCACCGACGGCGTGAGCCGCAGCGTCGAGAAGCTCGGCGGACTGGACGTACTCGTGAACGCCGCGGGCATCCTCCGCGCCTCGCACACCCACGAGACGTCGCTGGACGTGTGGAATCAGGTGATCGGGATCAACCTCACCGGCACGTTCCTCATGGTCCGCGAATGCCTGCCCGCGCTGCTGCGCAACGACCGCAGCGTGGTCGTGAACTTCAGTTCCACGTCCGCCGCGTTCGCGCACCCCTACATGGCCGCGTACGCCGCGAGCAAGGGCGGCATCCAGTCGTTCACCCATGCACTGGCTCTCGAATACGGCAAGCAGGGTCTGCGCGCCGTCGGTGTCGCCCCCGGCAGCATCAAGACCGGCATCACCGACGCCACATCCGGATACGTTCCGTCCGATGCCGATTGGAGCCTGTTCGCCAAACTCTCACCCATCCTGCCCACCACCCTGGAATCGGGCGGCGCGGCGATGGGCGGACCCGAGCAGGTCGCCGGAGTCGTCGCCATGCTCGCCTCCGACGACGGCGCGTTCGTCACCGGAACCGAGATCCGCATCGACGGCGGAACCCACGCCTGACCGGTTGAACCCTTGCGCGTGCGACGGCGGCACGTAGGTTGGACACATGAGCTTGCCCACCCCTGCCGCCGATCGCACCGCGCTCGTCACCGGAGCGTCGTCCGGTATCGGTGCGGCCCTCAGCCGTGAACTCAGCCGCCGCGGTCACCAGGTGGTGCTCGTCGCCCGCCGAGCCGAGAAGTTGGAGGAACTGGCCACCGAGCTACGGGCCGCAGGTGGTCGGGCGCATGTGCTGGGTGCCGATCTCTCCGACCGCTCGGCCCGCGCGACGTTGCTCGACCGGGTCGGCGAGCTCGGGCTCACCCTCGACATCCTCGTCAACAACGCCGGCCTGTCCACGCTCGGCCCGGTGGCCGCGTCCGACCCGGACGCCGAGATGAACATGATCGAGGTCGACGTCATGGCCGTCGCCGACCTCTGCAGCCGCGCCCTGCCCGGCATGGTGCAACGACGCCGAGGAGCCGTCCTCAACGTCGCCTCCACGGCCGCGTTCCAGCCGCTGCCCGGACAGGCTGCCTACGCCGCCGGAAAGGCATTCGTCCTCTCCTACACCGAGAGCCTCACCGGCGAACTGAAGGGCACCGGTGTCACCGCGACCGCCCTCTGCCCCGGACCCGTCGACACCGGTTTCGGTGAGACAGCCGGCTTCGCGAAGGAAGACGCCGAAGCCGCACTGCCCAGCTTCATGTGGGAAAGCCCCGAATCCGTGGCCAGGACCGGAATCGACGGCCTCGACAAGGGGCACATGATCGCCATCCCCGGCCTCGCGAACCGGGCCGCGTCCGTGTTCGCCCACCTCGCACCGAACAAGCTCCTCGTCCCCGTCCTGGCCAGCCGTCATCCCGGATTGCGGACGTAGAAACTGCCGGCGTTTTACTGTGGCCTGGTGGAGATGACTACCGCTACTCGCCGATTCACACAGATCACCGCGACCGTGGCCGTCGCCGCAGCCGCCCTCCTCGGGAGCGCCGGTGTGGCCGCCGCCGACGAATGGCCGCCGGTACCCACCGAGCCCAGTCCGGTCGCGCCGTTCGACAACCAGAACTTCCTCACCCCCACCGATCTCGACTATTGGAATCCGTTCGTCAGCGCGAATCGGCTCACGTCACCGTTCGGAACCGCCAACCGCATCGTCTGCACAGGATTCCACGGCGTACTGCTCGACTGCTGGCAAGCCGACCAGAACGGGCAACCACACAAACTCGTCAAGTTGTCCATGGATTTCCCCGGATCCCTCGGCGCCACCCTCCCCGGCGGAGGTCCCGGGCACTTCGTCTACCCGGGCGTCATCCCGGGTATCTGAACCGGACTACAACGGGTCGCCCTCGACCCGTCCTGCCGGCAGCGCGCGGCCGCAGATCATCAGCGCGAGATCCTCGCCCGTTCCGCGTAATTCGGCGCCCGACCCGTACGACCAGTCGAGGTCCGTGGCCCGCAGGCCACGTCCCTCGATGTCGATGCCGAAATTCGAGTGCCCACCACCCGCCGTGAGATCGTTGAGGACGACGCGCATCGTCTCCTCCGGTACGTGTCGCGGCACCCCGAGCGGCACGGTGGCGTCGAGACCGTGGATCACCACATGGTTGAGCGCGCCGTGATAGCCGCCGCCCGGCGGGGTCCACCTGCGCATGATGTCCGAGCGCAGGTTGGCGACGAGTTCCGCCGGCGCCAATTCGGCGTCGCTACGGGCGATCTCGTTGGAGAGCCGGGTGAAATCGAACTCGCACTCACGCAGGCGCGCCATGAACTGCTCCTCGGAGTAGCGCGCGGCCATGGTGAGATGCGCGACCACTTCCCGAATCCGCCAGCCCATGCACAGCGACGGCGTGTCCCATTCCGCGTCCGAGATCCCGTCGAGCAGATCGGCCAGTGCCGAGAACTCGTTCGCGACCGCACGTTGCAGATCGGCGTCATCGGTCATCGCACCCAGCCCCCACATCTTTGTCGACGAGAGTCCCACACCACCGTAGCCGGGTATTGCCTTGGTCGAGCATGATTGATAGGATCGAACATACATTCGAACCTTGGGGGAGGTTGGTTGTGGGGGAATTGATTGCAGCAGATCTGGCCGAGTTGCGTGCGTTCACGGCGCGGCTACGAGCGGTCTCCGCTGGCGGTGATGCGGGGTTGGGGATCGAGTGGCTCGACGCGATCGAGGCGTTGAAGTCGGTCGGGTGTGCGGTGCAGGCGGTGATCACCGACGGCGTCGCCACGAGTATTCGTGCGGATCGCAGGGCTCGGGGGTTGCCGCGGGTGGAGTGGGACCGCGGCATTGCCTCGCAGATTGCGTTGGCGCGCAGGGAATCCCCGAACCGCGGTGGTCGGCATCTCGGGTTCGCGCAGGCTCTGGTGCACGAGATGCCCCACACCCTGGCCCTGTTGCGGTCGGGCCGGCTGAACGAATGGCGAGCCACGCTGCTTGTGCGGGAGACGGCGTGCCTGTCGGCGACGGATCGGGGCATCGTGGACCGTCGGTTGTGTTCGGACCCGGCCACTCTCGACGGGGTCGGCGACCGCGGGCTGATCGCGCGGGCGAAGGCGTTGGCGGTGGAACTCGATGCCGCGTCCGTGGTGCGGCGGCATCGTAAGGCGGTGTCCGAGCGTCGGGTCACGACACGGCCTGCGCCGGACTCGATGGCATATCTGAGTGTGCTGATGCCGGTCGAGCAGGCGGTGTGTCTGCAGGCCACGTTGGGTCGGGATGCGGACAGTCTGATTGCCACCGGGAACAGTGGCGGCCGGACCCGCAATCAGCTGATGGTGGACCTGTTGTTCGACCGTGGCACCGGGGCATCGGTGGCGGCGGGGGTGCCGGTGGCGGTGAATCTGGTGCTCTCGGACGAGACCTTGCTGGCCGGTGGGCACGAGGCGGCGCAGTTGCAGGGGTTCGGGCCGGTGCCGGCGGGGATTGCCCGGCAGTTGGTGGCAGATTCTGTCGATGCCGACGCGGAGACGTCGTTGCAGCGGGTGTATTCCTGCCCGCAGTCGGGGTCGTTGACCGCGATGGAATCGCAATCCCGCATATTTCCGAAGGGCCTGCGACAGCTGATCGACCTGCGGGACCGGACGTGCCGAACCCCGTGGTGTGACGCGCCGATCCGGCATCACGACCACATCCGCTCACGTCGAGAATCCGGTGCCACGACGGCGGACAACGGGTCCGGCCTGTGCGAGGCATGTAACTATGCGAAGGAAGGCGAGGGATGGTCCGCCCGCCCCGTGCACAACCCCGGCCGCACCCACCTCATCGACGTCGGCACCCCGACCGGGCACCACTACCGATCTGCGGCCCCGCTGCTACCGACCCCGGCGTACCTGCGCGTGTCATGAGGTGGTGGGGGTCAGCCTCTCGGTCGCCGGGGTCACTTGCTCCCACCTGACCAGGACGTGAGTTCGGCGATGTCTCCGTACAGCGTCGACTGGTAGGTGAGCATCAGTTCCTCCACCCCGCCGAACTGATCGCCGACGTGATGGGTGTTCTCCGCCGACAGCTCGCGGTCGCCGGAGCGTGAGATGAGTTCGTCGATGCGGCTGTCGAGACTCATCGCCCGGTTGACCGCCAGCACGGACCGCAGTTGCACCTCGGCTCGGGACAGCAGGTCGCCGATCCGTGCGAGTGCGGCGACGCGGTCGACCAGTTGATCCCACACCGGCTTCAGTGCGTTCTGCCGGGCCTCGATCTGTCGACGGGCCGTGTCGGAATGGGTGGCACGCAGCGCTTCGTCGAGTTCGGTCCGGATTCCGCGCAGCGCCACGGCATCGACGGCGATCTGTGTCAGTTCTTCGGCGAGGTCGAGTTGGTACCGCTGGATCGCAAAGTGCTCCGAATGCCAGACTGCGGAACCGTCGATCCTGTCGAAGAGCATCCCCGCCAGGTAGAGCAGGGTGTCGTACGAGTCGGCGAATCTGTCGTTGTCGAGATCGACGCCCTTGCCGATGGCCTCGGCGACGCGGCGGCCGACTGCGGCCATCGGGGTGTTTTCGGCGGCCTGACCGAGGCGTTCCGCCGCGGTGCCGCGGGCATAGTTGCCTGCACGTTCGAGCGCGGTGCCGGCGATCGGCGCCGGTGTGCGTTGCAGCGCCCGGAACAGCGCCTCACGCTGCTCGAGATCGAGATGGACACCCTCACGCCGATCCCGGCGCATCGCCCGGACACCGTTGCCGTAGTGCGCCGGCGACATCACGACCGCGGACCGAGACGACTGCAGCTTGCGGGCCAGTTCGGTGGCACGGTATTTGAACAGTAGTTGCGCCGGTCCGGGGCGCAGGCTGTCGGCGCGGCGCGCCAACTGGTGGTACTCGTCCGTCAGCAGACGCAGGGCCCCGAAGCCGCCGAGCGACGGGATGGTGCGGCCCGCGCGACGCCGGTGGGTGAGTACCTGCCGGGTAGGCGAATCGAGGTGTCCGGCGGCGATCAGGACGGCAGCGGCGTCCGACAACGGGGCGTGCGTGCCTGTGATCGCGGATCGTTCACACCATTGGCGGACCTGCAGGGAGATGCGTGCACGCCGCTCCTCGTACTGGGTGCTTTCCGACATCGGACCTCCTGGCGGTTCACTGGTCACCACTGTCCCAGAATTTCGTCCGACGCGCCGCGACCACTCGGGGCGGGGTGCGGTTCTAGGCTCTCCCTCATGACCTTCACGGTGCGTGCGGTGCTTCTGTTCGCGACGGCGTTGGTGGTGGCCGGTTGCGGTCGCGCAGCCGACGGATCCCCCGAGACCGGCGCCGTCGCGGGGCCCGCGACCACTCCGACCGTGACGACCGCACCGAAGACCACCGCACCGAAGACGACCACCACCACCAGCCCGACCACGACGACGTCGTCGCGCCCCACCACCACCACGACGACGACCACCACGAACACCCAGGCCCAGGCAGACCCGGAGACGTTTGCGGGCACCGCGGCGGGGAGCTACTACTTCACGACACCGAGCACCAAGTTCCACTGTGCGATCCTCACCGGCGGCGACGTCCCGACCGCCGGCTGTCACGGGCCGATGCCGGCGTCGGCGCCGAAGGTTCCGGGCGCGGGCGCGTCCGGCAGCCCGGTGACGCCCAACGCGATCGAGGTCGCCGGTGGCCGCCCCGGTCAGTTCGCCAGCGCCGGCGACCCCCGGTACTACCCGCTCGACCGATCTGCCGCCCCCGCACTGTCGTACGGCACCGCGTTACACGTGAACGACCTGACGTGCCTCGTCGACGAGACGTCCGGGGTCACGTGCCGTAGCGACGCGGGCCACGGATTCACGCTCTCGGACAGCGCGTTTCGAGTGTGGTGAGCCGGCTCAGCCCAGTTCGTCCGAGCGCCGTTCCATCAGCGTGCGCAGCTGGGCATTCTCTTTCGCGGTGAAGCCGATCGTCTCGATCTCCGCGATGCCGCGCCCGATGCCCTTGCGGATGCCGTCGAGCATTCTCGTGACCGCGCGTTCGGGGACACCGAGCCGGCCACCGGATTCGACGAAGTGCCTGCGGTTCAGCTTGTTCGCCTTGCCGTAGAAGTCGAGAGCCATCGGGTCGCGCCATCCGAGGTACGGCTGGGTGCACAGCAGGTCGTAGGCAGGTGTGACGCTCCACAACCCCGATTCGGCGAGCTGCACCGAGAAGTTCTTTCCGTGCAGGTCGCCGTTGCCGATCGCGTACGAATAGGCCACCAGCCGAAGCAGTTCCAGGGTGGCCACCCGGGCCGAACCGCCGCCGCGCTCACACACGCCGGCGAGTGCGGTGATCACGCTCTCGGTCTTCAGCCGGTACTTGGCGGCGGGGAACATCCCCATCACCTGGCACGCATCCTCCTGCGGTGTGCGGATGACGCGGCCGGACGAATCGACCCGCCGGTCGAATCGGGCGACGAGCAGACCGGCATTGCCCTTCCCGTCGCGCACCAGCTGGTGGTCGGCGACGGGCAACCCGCACTGCGCGGCGAGGCCCATGAAGAAGTGCTCGTTCTCGACCAACTGCGGATACCCCTGCGGTGGTGAAAGTTTGAGGATGGCAGGACCCTTCTCGGTGGCGATCGGCGTCGAGTACATCTGCGCCGACACCTTCGCCTGCACACCGGGTAGCGAGGTGGGGTCCAGTTTCACCGCCTCGTGCCCCGACATGTGCTCGAACAACGCCCGCAGGTCCTGGCGCTCGACCGCGTCGGGGTCGAACACCGGTGCGGTCTCGGGCGGCGGCACCCCCGCGGGTAGCACGCGCACGTCGCCGATCGTGTCGGCCCCGACCGCCATCAGGATCGTGAGGTGATCGTCTTCGGACGTCTTGGTGGCCGCCACCGCGCCCCGCAGCCGGATCCCTTCCGGGAGGAGACCCGCGAAGAACGGTGGGACGCTGCCCCCACTCGCGCGCACCTCGGTCGACGACGTGGGGATCGTCCACGCGATCTGCGGGGCGCCGGGGTCCTGCAGGTACGTGGCGTCGTAGCGGAAGACGACGTCGCCGCCCTCCCGCACGAGACTGCCCGCGAGGCGCTCGCCCTTGTAGACGTCGGCCCGGTCGATGTTGCTGAGGTTCTCGACCATCAGGACGCCACCTCCACGCCCGAGCGGGTGACGAGCGCCAGGCGGCATCCCATGGCGTCCGCGACGGCGTCGACGAGATCCAGTTGCACCGTCCCCCGACCCGATTCGATCGACTGCACGCTGGACCTCGACACCCCGGCCAGGTCGGCCAGCTCCGCCTGCGTCAGCCCGAGCTGGTGTCGCCGCGCCACGAACCCGTCGGCGACCCCGCCGGTCTCGGTTCGCTCGCGGCGGCGTGGGGTTGCCATGAAGCCTCCCTGCTCGGTGCAATGCTTGTCGACGGATGCTTAACGCCAGTGTGCGCCGATTTCGTCTCGAAGTCCATACCTATGACTGCGATCGCAAGCTTAAGGTGCGAGAAGAACGCAAAATGAATGCCCTCCGGCTTTAAGCATGCGATCACAAGCACAAGGCACCTCGTCACACCCACCCCCTACCCTGGATACATGCGCATAGGAGCACACGTCCGCCAGGACGAAGATCCGATCGGATACGGCGAACGGCTCGGCGCCGACGTCATCCAGATGTTCCTCACGGACCCGCAGAAGTGGGACAAACCGCCGACGCATCCGCGGACCGACGAGATCCGGAACAGTCCCATCGACGTCGTCGTGCACTCGTCGTACGTGATCAACGTGGCCAGCCTCAACAATCGACTCCGCATGCCGTCCCGCAACGCCGTCGCGCAGCAGGCGCAGGCCGCCGCCGACATCGGCGCGTTCGGGCTGGTGGTCCACGGCGGGCACGTCCGCGACGGCGAGGACGTGAACGCAGGGATCGTCAACTGGCGCAAACTCTTCGAACGCCAGGCCGACAAGGGCGGATTCCCGGTCCCCATCCTGATCGAGAACACGGCGGGCGGCGACTTCGCGATGGCACGGCACTTCGACGCCATCGACCGGCTGTGGCAGGAGGTCGGCGATTTCGGCGCCGGATTCTGCCTCGACACCTGTCACGCGTGGGCGGGCGGCGAGGAACTGGTCGGTGTCGTCGAACGCATCAAGGCCATCACCGGACGCATCGACCTGGTGCACCTCAACAACTCCCGCGACGAGTTCAACTCGGCCCGCGACCGGCACGCCAACCTCGCCGACGGAACCATCGACGCCGAACTGCTCGCCGAGGTCGTGCGCACCGTCGATGCGCCGGTCGTCCTCGAGACGCCGTCGGAGGGGCTGGCCGAGGACCTCGCGTACCTGCGGGAAACCGCGGGTTAGTCGCCCAGCCGGCCGGTCAGCCTGCGGTACCGCTCCTCGCTGACCGGGTTCAGGCCCTCCACGGTGACGTCGGTGCCGCGGCTCGCGTACTTGGTGGTGATGCCGTCGAGCGCGGCCACGGTGGACGCGTCCCAGATGGTGGCGCCCGACAGATCGATCACGACGCGGCCGGGGTCGTCGGCGTAGTCGAACGAGAACACGAGGTCGTTGGACGAGGCGAAGAAGAGTTGACCGCTCACCCGGTACGTCTTCACGTCGCCGTCGAGTTCGCCGCGCACGTCCACCATGTGGGCCACCCGGCGCGCGAACAGAACCATCGCCACCAGCACGCCGACACCCACACCGATCGCGAGGTTGTCGGTGGCGAGGGTGCCCGCCACGGTGCTGAGCATCACCATCGTCTCGCTCAGCGGCATCCGCCGGAGCGTGCGGACGCTGTGCCAGTCGAAGGTCGTGGCGGCCACCAGCACCATCACGGCGACGAGCGCCGCCATCGGAATGGTCCCCACCACGTCGCCGAGCCCGACCACGAGAATCAGCAGAAATGCACCGGACAGAAACGTCGACAACCGGGTTCGCGCGCCACCGGTCTTGACGTTGATGATGGTCTGCCCGATCAGTGCGCACCCGCCCATGCCGCCGAAGAGTCCGGTCACGATGTTCGCGACGCCCTGGCCCCACGACTCCCGCGTCTTGTCCGAGTGCGTATCGGTGACGGAGTCCACGAGTTTGGCGCTCATCAACGATTCGAGCAGTCCGACGACGGCCATCGCCAGCGCGAACGGCGCGATGATCTGCAGGGTGTCGGCCGTGAGAGGAACGTCCGGCAGCCCGATCAGAGTCGGCAGCCCGTCGGGCAGTTCACCCTGGTCTCCGACGGTGGGCACCGCGACACCGGCGAGGACGGTGAACGCGGTGAGACCGACGATCACCAGCAGCGGGGCGGGCACCGCCGTGGTCAGCTTCGGGATCCACACGAGCAGCGCCAGCCCGGCGGCGAGCAGCGCGTACACCGCCCACGGCACATCCGTCAGATACGGGAACTGGTGCACGAAGATGAGGATTCCCAGCGCGTTGCAGAACCCCACCATCACGCTGCGAGGCAGGAACCGCATGAGCCGCGCCACCCCGAGGAGGGCGAGGAGGATCTGCATCGCACCGCCGAGGAAGACGGCCGCAATGAGGTACTGCAAACCGTGTGACGCCATGAGCGGGGCCAGCACCAGCGACACCGAACCGGTGGCCGCGGAGATCATCGCGGGACGGCCACCGGTGAACGCGATGGTCATCGCCATGATCGCGGCGGTGAACAAGCCCACCCGCGGATCGACCCCCACGATGATGGAGAACGACAACGCCTCCGGGATGAGGGCCATCGCCACGACGAGCGCGGACAACGACTCGATACGAAACACCGTCGGATGCAGCCACACCGGCCGTCGGAGAGCGAGAGAGGGCACGGCGAGACAATCCTTCTTCCTGAGGGGACTCGGAAGATCCTATCCGGGTAGCGTTCGACCAGTACGGTTAGCTGATCCGCCGACAGAGGAGGAACCCCGTGCGACGCACACTTCCGGCCGTCCTGATCACCGTCCTGACCGCGCTGTCGATGGCGGGGTGTGGGAACTCCGACTCGGGGCCGGTCATCGACCAGGTTCGCGAGGCCGGGGTACTGAAAGTCGGCACCGAGGGCACGTACACACCGTTCAGCTACCAGGGCCCCGACGGTCAGCTCACCGGGTACGACGTGGATGTCATCCGCGCGGTCGGTGACAAACTCGGCGTCTCCGTCGAGTTCACGCAGACACCGTGGGACTCGATCTTCGCGGGCCTCGAAGCGAAACGCTACGACCTCGTCGCCAACCAGGTGACCGTCAACGACGAACGCACCCAGAAGTACGACCTGTCGACGCCGTACACCTACTCCGAGGGTGTGATCGTCACCCGCGCCGACGACAACTCGATCACCTCGCTCGCCGACCTGAACGGCAAGACGACGGCGCAGTCCGCGACGAGCAACTGGGCGCAGGTCGCCAGGGAAGCGGGCGCGAACGTCGAATCCGTCGAGGGGTTCGTGCAGGCCATCACCCTGCTCAAGGACGGTCGCGTCGACGCCACCGTCAACGACAATCTGGCCGTCGCCGAATACCAGAAGCAGACGAACGACACCGGTGTGAAAGTGGCTGCCGAAACCGGTGACACGAGCGAGCAGGCGTTCGCGGCCCGCAAGGACAGCGGTCTGATGCCCGACATCGACAAGGCCCTGGACGAACTACGCGCCGACGGAACGCTCGCCCAGATCTCGCAGAAGTACTTCGGCACCGACGTCTCGGCACCGACCAACTGAGAGCCTGCCTGTGGACGACGCAACAGTCCAGCTGATCCTGGACAACCTGTGGCCGATGCTGAAGGCCACGGTCACCATGACGATTCCGCTGACGATCATCAGCTTCACCATCGGGCTCGTCATCGCGTTGCTGGTGGCGCTCGCCCGGATCTCGTCGATCAGACCGCTGTCGGTGATCGCCCGCTTCTACGTGTCCATCATCCGCGGCACGCCTCTCCTGGTGCAGCTGTTCATCGTGTTCTACGCGCTGCCCCAGTTCGGCGTGGTTCTCGACCCCTTCCCGGCGGCCGTGATCGCGTTCAGCCTCAACGTCGGCGGGTACGCCGCCGAGGTGATCCGGTCGGCGATCCTGTCGATCCCCAAGGGCCAGTGGGAAGCCGCGCAGACCATCGGGATGGGGTACACCACCACACTGCAGCGGATCGTGCTGCCGCAGGCCGCACGGGTCGCGGTGCCGCCGCTGTCCAACACATTGATCTCGCTGGTGAAGGACACCTCGCTGGCATCGACGATCCTGGTGACCGAACTGCTGCGCGTCGCCCAGCTCGCCGCCGCACCGACGTTCGACTTCTTCGCCCTCTACAGCGTCGCCGCCCTGTACTACTGGGTGATCTGCATCTTCCTGTCGGCCGTCCAGGGCCGGCTCGAAGCCCGACTCGACAGGTATGTGGCCAAATGACCGACACCCCTCCCCTGCTTCAGGTATCCGGCGTCGAGAAGTCGTTCGGCGAGCATCACGTCCTGCGCGACATCAGCTTCGACGTGGGGGCCGGAACGGTGACCGTCATCATCGGGCCGTCGGGGTCCGGCAAGACGACGGTGTTGCGCACCCTCAACGCTCTGGACGTGGCGGACCGCGGGACGATCTCCATCGGCGACGTGTCCGTGGACTTCGGCGCCAAGGTGGACCGGTCGACGCTGGCCACGTTCCGCGGGCAGAGTGGCATGGTGTTCCAGGCCCACAACCTGTTTCCGCACAAGACGGTGGTCCAGAACGTCACCGAGGGGCCGATCGTGGTGCAGAAACGCCCCAAGGACGAGGCGCGCGCGGACGCGATGCGGTTGCTCACCCAGGTCGGCCTGGCGGAGAAGGCGGACCAGTACCCGTATCAGCTGTCGGGTGGTCAGCAGCAGAGGGTCGGTATCGCCCGGGCGCTCGCGCTGAAACCGAAACTGATGTTGTTCGACGAGCCCACGTCCGCACTCGACCCCGAACTGGTCGGCGAGGTGTTGCGGGTGATCCGGGATCTCGCGACCGAGGGCTGGACGATGGTGATCGTCACCCATGAGATCCGGTTCGCGCAGCAGGTGGCCGATCAGGTGTTGTTCGTCGACAACGGTGTCGTACTCGAACGCGGCACACCGAGAGACGTACTCGCCAACCCGACCGGGCCGAGACTGCGCCAGTTCCTGCACCGTATCCTCGACCCGCTGTGAACGGTCAGCGCAGGGATTTCTCCATGAGCACGACGCTCGGCCATTCCACGTCGAAGTCCCTGCGACCCACCAGGAAGAATCCCTGCTCCTCGTAGTAGTCGCGTAGCCGGGCGTTGGTTTCGACGCACTCGAGCCGGACGACGGACGCGTCCTCGGAGCGGGCGTGCTCGTCGACCCACCGGAGCAACTGGGCGCCGAGTCCCGCGCTGGCGTGCCGGCGGTCTGTCATGACCCGGGCCACGTAGGCGGCCGGTATGTCGTCCTCGGTCCACACGTCGGGGTCGGACCGCAGCACCCGCAGCGCGCCCACCACGATGCCCGCGAACAGCGCGACACGCCATTCCCCGAACTCGATCTGTTCACGAACGTCGGCGAGCGACACCTCACCCCGGGCGGGTGCGTCGAGTTCCCTGGCCAGGATCCAATCCTCAGCGTCCCAGTGCATCTGAACGATGTCTTCAGCCTGCTCGAGTACTGCCCGCTCCACGGTGACCGCCATGCACACACAGTAACCACCCCGCGACGAAAACAAACCACCGCTGTACCCGTGTCGATCTGCGATGATGTGACTGGAGTTACAGTTACATTCTGGGACAGTTACCTCAGGCGGTGGTAGCGATGAAGCTGTTTCGTGCAGTGGTCCTGATGACACTCTCCACCTGCGCGGCCGCGTTCGTCTGCGCCCATCCCCCACGTGTGTCCGCCCAGCCCCTGGGCACCGAATCCATTCTCCCGTCCCCCATTCCGGACGACGACTTCTTCGCGTGGCCGCCGAACGTCGCGGAGTTCGACGCCGGTGAGATCATCCGCTCGCGGGAAGTGACGCTCCGGGCGTTCCCGAACACGCTGGTGCCGCACCGGGCTCACCAGATCATGGTGCGTTCCAACGATTCCAAGGACCGTCCCGTGCCGGTGACCGCGACGGTCCTGGTGCCGACCGCGGCGTGGACGGCGCCGGAACCGAGACCGGTGGTCGCCTACAACATGCCCATCGACTCCCTGGGCGCCCGGTGCACCCCGTCCTACAAGATGGTGCACGACTGGCAGACCCTGGACCTGGACATCCCACCGGTGCTGTCGCTGTTCCTCGCGAAGAACTACGCGGTGCTCGTGCCCGACCACGAGGGACCGCGGATGGCGTACAGCGCGGGACGAATGGCGGGTCATGCCGTGCTCGACAGCATCCGCGGCATGAAGCGTCTGCCCGGTCTCGGGCTCTCGGACAGTCCGGTCGTCGCGACGGGTTACAGCGGTGGTGCGATCGCCACCGGCTGGGCGGCGCAACTGCAACCGTCGTACGCGCCGGACGTCGAACTCGCCGGCGCCGCCGCGGGCGGCATCCCCGCCGATTTCGGTTTGCTGCGCAGGACGATGAACGGCCAGCTCGGTTCGGGTCTGTACCTGTCCGCCGTCCTCGGGCTCGCCCGCGAGTATCCGGAAATGCTGACACTGGCGAATCCGCTCGGCGTGCTGCTGGCGACGTCCCCACTGAAGGACCAGTGCATCCTGGCCCTCGCACCCGCCGGGATCGCGTTGCTTCCCGCCGAACTGTTCGCGGCCGTACCCGACCCGTTCGGCAATCCCACGGCCCGAACGGTGGTCGCCGAAAACAGGATGGGCGCGCTCACCCCGGCCACGCCGGTGCTGCTGTATCACGGGTCGTCGCGGGTGTTCCTCGGCGACGAATGGATTCCGGAGGAGGGGGTGATCGCGCTGCAGCAGGAGTGGTGCCGCGGTGGCGGCGACGTCACCTACGCCCCGCAGTTCGGCGAGCACCTCACCGCGGCCGTGTTCGCGCTGCCCGAGGTGGTGCGCTGGATCGACGAGCGACTGGCCGGGGTGCCTGCGGCCGCGGGATGCCGCTGACGGTTATCCGTGCACGTGCGGCAACAGCAGATCGGCCTGACCGACCTGGACGACCCGCGCCTCGTCGAGCCACTTCGCGGTCTGCTCCCGTGCCCGCGTGATCAGCTCGTCGGCGTCGCCGAAGTCGGCGGGACTCGTGTCCAGTGGGCACAGCGGGGGCACCACCCGGATGTCGGCGGCACTCTCGTACCGTTCGATGTCGAGGGCGAGCCGCTGATTGATCGCGAGGGTCACACCGAGCAAACCCATGCCCAGGGCACTTCCGGGGACCTTCGAGAGGGTGCACGCATATCCGGTCGGGAGTACCCACACGGTCGTGGCCCCCAATTCGATTGCATGGGAGATGGGCGTGTTGTTGACGACCCCGCCGTCCATCAGCGCCCGGCCGTCGATCACCACGGGTGGGAGGATGCCGGGCAGCGCCGCGCTGGCGGTGACGGCGTCGACGGCCGGCCCCGTGGACAGCCGGACGTCCTTGCCGGTCAGCACGTCGGCGGCGATGACGTGCAGCGGGATCGGCGCGTCCTCCATCCGTTCGAACCGCAGATTCTGCTCCAGCAGCCTCCGGATGGCGCGGTTGGACACCAGATGGTTCCGGAGGCCGACGAAACCGGTGAATCCGGTGAGCAATCCGGTGGGGAACACCGCACTGCGGGTGAGACCACGCCACAGGTCGGCGAGTGCACGCAGATCTGCGTCGGAGGAGCCGCCGGCGAGCCAGGCACCGTTGAGCGCGCCGACGGACGTGCCGACGATGAGGTCCGGCCGAATTCCCCTGCCGATCAGGGTCTGCAACATGCCGACCTCGATGGCACCGAGGCTCGCCCCACCCGACAGAACGAAAGCTGTTGTCATGCAGCCACCGTAACGGGTCAGCCCCGCCGGTACAGGCTCGCGATGTCGTCGGCGAAGCGCTCGGTCACCACGGGACGCTTGATCTTCAGGGTGGCGGTCAGCTCTCCGTCGGCCTCCGTGAGGTCGCGGCCGAGGACGACGAACCGTTTGATCGACTCCGTGTGCGAGACGGTGGTGTTCGCGTCGTCCACCGCGTCCTGCAGGTCCCCGCGCAGCTCCTCGTCGTCGCGCAGGTCCGCCACCGTAGCGTCGGACGGCTTGCCGTGCGCGGACTTCCACTTGTCGAATTCCTGCGGATCGACCGTCAGCAGGGCACCGATGAACGGGCGGCCGTCGCCCACCACGACCGCCTGCGAGACGAGGGTGTGCGAGCGCAGCCGGTCTTCGAGGGGCCCCGGCGACACATTCTTGCCGCCGGCGGTGATCAGCAGATCCTTCTTGCGGCCGGTGATGGTGAGGTAGCCCTCGTCGTCCAGGTCGCCGAGATCGCCGGTGCGGAACCAGCCGTCGTCCAGCACGTCCCGGGTGGCGTGTTCGTTTCGCCAGTAGCCGCCGAACACGACGCCGCCGCGCAGTTCGATCTCACCGTCTGCGGCGATGCGCACGCTGTTGCCGTCCAGGGGCTGACCGACCGTCCCGATCTTCTGAGCGCCGGGGACGTTCACGCAGTGCGCGGCAGTCGATTCGGTGAGACCATAGCCCTCGTAGACCGGAACTCCCATGCCGCGGAAGAAGTGACCGAGCCTCGGGATGAGGGCCCCGCCACCGGAGATCGCCCACCAGCAGTCGCCGCCCAGGGCGGCACGGAGTTTCGCGTAGACGAGTTTGTCGGCGAGCGCACGCTCGAGCCGGAGTCGCAGCGACGGACCGCCCGTGTCCTGGGCCTCGCTGTACGCCACCGCTGTGGTCTCGGCGAAGTCGAAGATCCGTTTCTGCAGGCCGCCCGCCGACGCCGCCTTGCGCGCCGCACCGTCCCGCACCTTCTCGAACACGCGGGGTACACCGAGAATGGTGTTGGGCCGGAAACGTTCGAATTCGCCCGTGACCGTGCCGAAGTCGGACCAGTGTGCCTGCGTCGCGCCGGCCTCGAACATCGCCAGCGACACCGCGCGCGCCAGCACGTGCGCCAGCGGAAGGAACGTCAGGACGCGGTTGCCGGGCCGGGCGACGTCACCGATCGGTGCCGCGAGCAACGCCCGCACCTCCGACAGGAAGTTCCGGTGGGTGAGGGTGCAGCCCTTGGGACGGCCCGTGGTCCCGGACGTGTACACGAGCGAGGCGAGATCGTTGGCGGTCAGCGCCACCACCCGTTTGAACACCTCGGAATCGTCGATCGACAACCCGTCCTTGATGAGCGTGCCCACCGCGTCCTCGTCGATGGTGAGGATGCGCTTCAGCGTGTAGGGGATGCCGTCACCCTCGAAACTCGACGCGTGGGCCGGAGTCTCCACGAGCGCGGCGACCGCCCCTGAATCCTCGATGATCCACCGGATCTGGTCGTGCGAGGACGAGTCGTAGATCGGGACGGACGCGGCGCCGGCCGCCCAGATCGCGTAGTCGAGCAGCGACCATTCGAATCTCGTCGACGACAGCAGTGCCACACGGTCGCCGGGCTGGACACCGTTGGCGATCAAACCCTTCGCGACCCCGATGACGAGCGCGCCGAAGTCCTTGGCCGTCACGTCGACCCACCCACCGGACTCGGGACGTGTGTACATCACCCGATCCGGATGGCTCTCGGCGTGCGCGAACACCCTCAGCACGGCGTTCTCGTGGTCGGAGACGGTGAACGTCGGGGCGCTGGTGTACTCACGCACGGGTGTCGTCTCCGATGCTGTCGTGGTCTGTGTCGCCGCCCTGGCGGAATTTCCGGAGGTGCCGGGCGAACGCGGCGATTTCACTGTCCGACCACGTGGCCACCCGGTCGCGGACTTCCTCCACGCGGCGTGCGTCGGCGCCGGCCAGCACCGCGACGCCGCCGTCGGTGAGGCTCAACGGATGACCGCTGCGGAGCGGTCCCGGCTCGGCGTGCACCCACCCCTCGTCGATGCAGCCCCGGAGTTGACGCGACACGGTGGAGCGGTGCACGCCGAATGCGTCCGAGATCTGGGTGGCCCGGCATCCCGGATTGCGGGCGACGAAGGAGAGCAGCGAATGTTGAGCGAACGTCGGGGATCCGACGGGAGGACGGTCATCGGCAACCAGTTGACGGACGAGGCGGACGAGTTCGTCATGGACGGCCACCACGCCCGACGCGGGCGTTTCCTCCGGCTCGACCTCGTTGTGTTGCACACCGCAACTGTATCCGACCACTCTGGCCTCGACCACCCGCACCCCGATTCCCTTTGTCCTTCGCTCGACTCACGTTCTGCCCATACTGCTATCGATCGTTCGGAAATTCATTCGGCCCGAATCGTCACACGGTCACAATTGGAGAACGCTTTCCGTCCACCGCTACCGGCCGGACAACGGGCGCCGTCAGAAATCCGTTGCGGCCGCGGGCCCGTCGATACACTCTGTCCGCATGCTGATCAGACGCGAGAATCCGGGCGATATCGCCGCGGTGGCGGAGGTGCACCGGCAGGCCTTCGACGGCGACACTCCCCTCGAGGTCGGCCTCGTGACCCGATTGAGGTCGGGCGACGCGTGGATTCCGCAGCTGTCCCTCGTCGCCGAACTGGCCGGGTCCGTCGCCGGCCACGTGTGCCTGACCCGCGCGACCGTCGACTCCACGGACGTACTCGCGCTCGGCCCGATCGGCGTGCTCCCCGACCTCCAGCGCGACGGCGTGGGTTCGGCACTGATGCACGCCGCACTCGGCGGCGCCGACGCCAGGGACGAACCCCTGGTGGCACTGCTCGGTCACCTCGACTACTACCCGCGGTTCGGCTTCGTCTCCGGAACGTCGGTCGGGATCGAGCCGGACCAGCCCTCGTGGTCGTCCCACTTCCAGGTCCGCCGGCTCGCACGCTGGAATCCGAGCATCACCGGCACGTTCAGGTACGCCGCGCCCTTCTACGACCTGTGACGTCGTAACCGCTGGTAGTTTGAGGTGGCACGTGTCACGGGGGTGAGCGGAACCGAGGTAGGAAACGATGGAGCACGCGGCCGAGGGCGCCGGAACAGCCGGGCCGGTGGATGCGTCCGTCACGACGACCATCGTCCGCCGGGTCCTTCCCGGCTGCGACGAGGAGTTCGCCGACTGGATCCAGACCGGACTCGGGCTGGCCCGGCTGTTTCCCGGATTCCTCGGCGGAGGATGGCTGAAGGAGAGCAGCACCTCCGATGTCTGCGTGATCGTGCTGAAGTTCGAAACCCAAGCCGCGCTGGACAACTGGTTGACATCGTCGCTGCGGAACGGATGGCTGAGGACCGGCGGGAACATCGCGGTCGAGGAGCCGGACGAGCCGGCATCCGACGTGGAGAGCCTGTTCGAACGCCCTCGACGCCGGACCGTCGCCGGCCACGGTCAGGCGGACTCCCCGGGGATCTGCGCACCCGACGGCATCCCCTCCCCCAAATAGGTCTGATAAAACGGGCGCCAGTCCGCGGACGCATCTCCACGGTGACCGGGCGCGTCGGAGCCGTCGAGGTGCCGGTCGAGGTCGGCGAGGCAGACACTCCACCCGGCGGCGTTCCTGGCTGCCGTGTTGCGGACCTCGAGAACGTTGACGAGCGTCAGGGCGCACCCGTCCGCGGTCGGCTCGACCTCGAAGTGGATCTCGTCCCCGCCCCACGTGAACGCGAGCGTGCACGGGGCGCCGTAGACGAGGACCGTCCCCGTCTCGGGGTCGCTGTGCGGTTCCGGGAGGAACTCGATGTCGCCGCCGGCGTAGGTGTCGAGGCGGACCCGTGACGGAAACCAGTGCGCGAGCTCGTCCGGCTCCGACACGGCCTCCCACAGCCTCTGGACGGGGAACGGGTACGTGCACCGGAACCGCACGGCGGGACGACCCTTGAACTCGAAATACCTTCCGTGGATCACCGGCCCACTCCCTCGCTGTCGTACCTGACGACAGCTTGACACGGGAGACCGACGTCCACACCGAAGTTGGCCGACAATTCCGAGCACCCTCCTCCCTTCCTGTCGGACAACTCCCCTACGGTGGCGGAGTGACGTCGCCTTGGTCGGAGGGACAGGTCGCATCGGTCGCCCCCGATGCCGGCTCGCTCGCTGCCGCCGCAAAGCTGTCGGCCGCGTGGTCGGAGACGGGCAGCAACGGTGGCGCGCTCTGGGGACTGTGCCAGGGCAGCGGCAAGAGCCCCTATCGATCGGTCGTCGATCTCTCCGGGCCGGCGTACAACTGCTCGTGCCCGAGCCGGAAATTTCCCTGCAAACACACGCTCGGATTGTTGCTGATCTGGTCGCACGGCCGGGTCCCGGAGCAATCCGAACCGCCGCCGTTCGCGGCGGAGTGGCTGAGCCGCAGGGCGGGGCGGGCAGCCGCGCCGGCGGCTGCGGCCACCACGACGGCCGGTGCGAAGGCCACCGAACGCCGGACCGAGCGGGTGGCGGCGGGCCTCGACGAACTCGACCTGTGGCTCACCGACCAGATCCGCGGCGGGCTCGGCGCAGCCGACATCTCGGCATCCGCGTTCGACGCCATCGCCGCCCGCATGGTCGACGCGCAGGCGCCCGGCGTCGCGTCCGCCCTGCGTCGCCTGCCGATCGTCGTGGCCACCCGCGCCGACTGGCCGGACCGGCTGCTCCGCGAGTACGCCAGGCTGCACCTCCTCGTCGTCGCCCATCGCCGTCTGAGCGAACTACCGGAACCACTGCAGGCGTCGGTGCGCTCGCACGTGGGGTACCCCGTGGCAACCGACAGCGTGCGCGGCGAGCCGGGAGTCCGTGACCGGTGGATGGTCCTGGGAATGCAGACCACCGAGGAGAAGCGCCTCTTCACCCGCAAGGTGTGGCTGATCGGCCGCAACCACGGTCGCCGCGCCATCCTCCTGGACTTCGCGCACGGCTCCGCGAACTTCTCGACAGTGGTCCCGCCGCTCGGTTCGCTCGTCGACGCCACCGTGCACTTCTACCCCGGCGCCGCGCCGCTGCGCGCCCAGTTCGGCGACGCCCACGAGACCCCCGAACCATTCACCACCGTCGCACCGAGCGACATCGACACCGCTCTCGACCACTTCGCCGCCGCGGTCGGCGCCGACCCGTGGGTCCGCTCGTGGCCGGCGCTGCTCACCGGCGTCACCCCGGCAATCGACGACGGGCACTGGTTTCTCGTCGACGCGGAGGGGCGCGCGCTGCCGCTGTCCGGCGAAGACCCGGTCCTGTGGCGGCTCCTCGGAATGTCCGGCGGCCGTCCCGTCACCGTGTTCGGGGAGTGGACCAGCGAATCGCTGGTTCCCGTCTCGGTGTTCGATCGCGGCGACGTGTACCCGCTCGGGCCCGGCACGCCCTCGCCCGCGGCGGCGGGGAGCCGGCGATGAGCGAACTCCTGTCCGCCGCCCTGCTCGGCACGGCACGGTCCACCCCCTCGTTCGAGGATCTGGCCACCGGCGAACTGACGCAAGCGGTCAGCGGTGATCCGGCGGAGACCCTGCTGGGCGCCGCCGCGCTCGAGAACGCATACCGCGACGGCGGGGTCGCCGCCTCCGCGCGCGTGCTGCCCGCCCCCGCCGAGGACGATCCGCGGCTGCAGTTGCCGCCCGCGTCCGCGTCGCACCTGATGCAGTTGCTCGCAGCCAAGTCGTGGACGCTCACCGAGTGGTTCGCGGTCGTGGCCGAGCGGAATTACCGCGCGCCGGATCATCTCGTCGCCGACCTGATGGCTGTGGCCCGCACCAACGACGCCCACCGCGAGAGCATCCTCCGACTGGTGGGCCCCCGCGGCCAGTGGCTCGCCGCGCAGAACCCGGACTGGTCGATGCTGGTCCGCCGATCCGATCGCACCGACGTGTGGACGCACGGCGCACACCAGGAACGACTGCAATGGCTCACGGCGATGCGGGCGGTGAACCCGGCGATCGCGATGACCGAACTGAGCCGCACCTGGGATTCCGAACGGGGCGAGCACCGGGCGGCGTTCATCGCCGTTCTGGGAACGGGGCTGAGTGATGCCGACTCCGCATTGCTCGAGCACGCACTCGACGACCGGCGGAAAGAAGTGCGCCAGCAGGCGGTCCAGTTGCTGCGCCAGCTGCCGAACTCCGCATACGCCGAGCGGATGGCCGCTCGCGCCCGGGCATGGGTGCGCGTGGAGAAGAAGCCGCTGCGCACCCGTCTCGTGGTGAACATGCCCGGCTCCCTGGACGATTCGGCCCGTCGCGACGGCATCGAGGACGTCCATTTCAAGAACAAGGGAATCCGCAGCTGGTGGTTGCGGATGGTGGTCACCGCCGCCCCCTTGTCGGTGTGGGAAGGCATGATCGGCTCCGCCTCCACCGCGTTGGAGATTCGGATCGAAGACCAGTGGCGGGAGGTGATGATGGAGGCGTGGACCACCGCGACCGTGCTGCAGCGCAATCCGCGCTGGGCGTCGGCTCTGCTACACCGGGAGGGACGGACAACCGAACGGCGCGTCGTGCCGATCGTCCCCGCCCGCGAACGCCTCGCATACATCCTGTCGGGTCGCGCCGACTCCTACCTGCTGGGCGTCGACGGCGCCGCCCTGTTCGACGGTCTGCCCCACCCCTGGCCGCTCGACCTGGCCGAGCGGGTGATCGCTCGCCTCGAGGACGTCGCCGGGCGGCACGCCGAGACCGGCAAGGATCTGGGGCAGTTCTCCCGGCACAGCCACTACTCGACCCTCCGCAGCGCCGAGACGCATTTCCCGTTCGCTGCGGCGCCGCTTCTCCGAGCAGCCGCCGAACGCACCCGTGATCCCGGCTGGCACCAGGCATTCGCCACTGTCGCCACCAACATCGACCACCGCAGAACAGTCCTGAAGGAGCTCGAGTGACCGAGATCGCGGCCGCCCAGGCCGACCTGCTACGACCCCACGCCGAGCAGGCCTACGCCGACGAACTCGCCGCCCTCGCCGCGCACGACACCCGGCCCCGGCCACCGTCGTGGAAATTGTCTCCGTGGGCGGTCGTGACGTACCTGCTCGGCGGCGAACTCGACGACGGCACCGTCATCACCCCCAAGTACGTCGGTCCCCGCCGACTCATCGAAGTGGCCGTCGCGACGCTCGCGACCGACCGCGCGCTGCTTCTGCTCGGCGTCCCCGGCACCGCCAAGACGTGGGTGTCCGAACACCTGTCGGCGGCGGTCTCCGGCGAGTCGACCCTGCTCGTCCAGGGAACGTCGGGGACGCCGGAGGAGGCCATCCGGTACGGCTGGAACTACGCGCGGCTTCTCGCCGAGGGCCCGACAGCGGGTGCACTCGTTCCGTCCCCCGTCATGACGGCCATGCAGGGCGGGCGAATCGCACGGGTCGAGGAACTCACCCGCATTCCCGCCGATGTGCAGGACGCGCTCATCACCGTGCTGTCGGAGAAGACGCTGCCCATCCCCGAACTGGGCACCGAGGTGCAGGCCGCCAAGGGTTTCAACCTGATCGCCACCGCGAACGACCGCGACCGCGGGGTCAACGAACTGTCCTCCGCTCTGCGCAGACGGTTCAACACGGTGGTCCTGCCGCTGCCCGCCGACGAGGAGGACGAAGTCGCCATCGTCGCGCGGCGCGTCGAGCAACTCGGGTCCTCGCTGGAACTGCCGGAGATTCCGGCGACCGTCGACGAGATCCGGCGCGTGGTCACCGTGTTCCGCGAACTCCGGTCGGGCGTCACCGGCGACGGCCGTACCAAGCTGAAGTCGCCGTCCGGAACGCTGTCCACGGCGGAGGCGATCTCCGTCGTCACCAACGGACTCGCCCTCGCCGCGCACTTCGGCGACGGGGTGCTCCGCCCGTCCGACGTCGCCGCCGGCATTCTCGGGTCCGTGCTGAAGGACCCGGTGGCCGACAAGGTCGTGTGGATCGAATACCTCGAGGCCGTGGTCCGCGAACGGGAGGACTGGGCCGACTTCTACCGGGCGTGCCGCGAGGTCACCGGGTGAACTCCGACGTCCGTGTCTTCGGCATCCGCCACCACGGGCCCGGTTCGGCACGATCGGTGCGGCGCGCGCTCGACGAATTCGTCCCCGACGCCGTCCTGATCGAAGGGCCCGCGGACGCCGATCCGCTGGTCGCGTTGACCGCCTCCGACACCATGGAACCTCCGGTGGCCCTGCTCGCGTATGCCACCGGGGAGCCCCGGACGGCGGCGTTCTGGCCGTTCGCCGTGTTCTCCCCGGAGTGGCAGGCGCTGTCGTGGGCGGCCGGGCGCGGCGTCGACGTCCGCTTCTGCGACCTTCCCGCCGCCAATACCCTCGCCGCAGACGACGCCGAGCCCCGTACCGAGGATCCGCTGACCCAGTTGGCCGCTGCGGCGGGCTACGACGACACCGAACGCTGGTGGGACGCCGTCATCGAATCGGGTTCGGGTCCCGACTCGTTCGACGCGATCACCGAGGCCATGACCGCTCTGCGGGACACCGTCGAACTCGACGAGCCCACCAGCAGGCGCGAGGCGTACATGCGCCAGACGCTGCGGAAGGTGATCAAGGGCGGCGCCCAGCGGATCGCGGTGGTGTGCGGCGCCTGGCACGCCCCGGCACTCGCCGGTCCTCTGGGTCCGGCCACCGCGGACGCGCGAATCCTCAAGGGAATCCCCAAGATCAAGACCTCGCTGACGTGGGTGCCGTGGACGCATTCACGACTGTCCGCGGCGTCGGGATACGGCGCCGGGATCACCTCCCCCGGTTGGTATCACCACCTGTTCACCGCACCGGACCGCACGATCACCCGATGGCTCACGAAGGTCGCGCGGGTGCTGCGGGACGAGGACCTTCCGGTATCGAGTGCGCATGTCATCGAATCCGTCCGTCTCGCAGACACGTTGGCGGCGATGCGTGCGCGGCCGCTGGCCGGTCTCTCCGAGGTCACCGAGGCCACCCGCGCCGTGATGTGCGACGGCGACGACGTCCTGCTCGACCTCATCACACGGCGACTCGTCGTCGGCGAGGCACTCGGCGCCGTCCCGGAGAACACCCCGACGGTTCCCCTCGACGCCGACCTGCGGGCGCGGGCGAAGACGCTGCGCCTCAAGCAGCAGGCCACCGAGAAGACCATCGACCTCGACCTGCGCCGAGACAACGACGTCGCGCGGTCCCGGCTCCTGCACCGCCTGCAGATCCTCGGTGTCGACTGGGGCACGCCGGCCGACAGTGACATCCGCGGCACCGGCACATTCCGTGAGACGTGGTCCCTCACCTGGAAACCCGAACTGGCGGTGTCGATCATCGAGGCGTCGCTGTGGGGCACCACCGTCGAGGCCGCGGCGACAGCGAAGGTGCGTGAGGAGGCGTCGGCCGGTGACGTCTCGCTCGCCCAGCTCACCGGGCTGCTCGAGCAGGCCCTCCTGTCGGATCTCGGCGATGCGCTGGCCGAACTGCTGCGGGCGCTGGAGACGGCGGCCACACTCGACCACGACGTGATGCACCTGATGGATGCCCTGCCCGCGCTCACCCGCACCTTGCGATACGGGGACGTCCGCGGCACCGACGTCTCGTCCCTCACCCGCGTCACCGACAGCCTGCTCGTCCGCATCTGCGCCGGACTGCCCACCGCGATATCGGGTCTGGACGACGACAGCGCACTCGACCTGCGCCGCGCCGTCGATGACGTCCACGCGGCGGTGATGCTGCGCGACGACGATCGTGCGTCGGCGCGGTGGCTCGGCACACTCGCAGGCCTCGTCGACCGCAGCGACGTGAACGGCCTCGTGATCGGGCGCATGGTCCGATTGCTCCGCGACGCAGGCACCGTCAGCGAAACCGAGTCCGCCACCCGACTGTCGCGGGCGCTGTCCGTCGGCGCCGATCCCTCCGCCAAGGCGGGGTGGGTCGACGGCTTCCTCGGCGGCGGAGGGCTGCTGCTGGTCCACGACCGGCAACTGCTGCAACTGCTCGACGGATGGGTGTCGGGGCTGCGCGAGCAGGACTTCGTCGACGTACTGCCACTGCTGCGGCGCACGTTCGGCGGGTTCGAAACCGGGGAACGCCGGGCGATCGGGCAGTCCGTGGAGGGCGGGTCCACCGCCGATGCCCGCGCCGAGGTCGACGCTCGTCGGGGCACGATCGCGATCCGGACCGTCGCGGACATTCTGGGGGTGACGTCGTGACCGAAGACGCGGAGCGGCTACGCCGCTGGCGGCTGCTGCTGGGCAACGCCGCCGAGGAATCCACCGGCGGTCTCGCGTCCAAGGCGGACGCGGCGATGGACGGCGCTCTGGCCGCCCTGTACGACACCAGCAGCGAAGGGACGAAGAGCCGCCGTCGCGGCGCGGGTCTCGGCGGATCGGCGCCGAAGGTCGCGCGCTGGCTCGGCGACATCCGCACCTACTTCCCGAGCAGCGTCGTGCAGGTGATGCAGAAGGACGCCATCGACCGGCTCGGCCTCACCCAGCTGCTCCTCGAACCCGAACTGCTCGACGCCGTCGAACCGGACGTCCACCTCGTCGGCACGCTGCTGAGCCTGAACCGGGTGATGCCCGAGACCAGCAAGGCCACCGCCCGGATGGTCGTCGAGAAGGTGGTCCGGGAGGTGGAGGAACGGATCGCGCAGAAGACCAGGACCGCCGTCACCGGTGCCCTGAACCGGTCGGCCCGCATCACCAACCCCAAGTACCGCGACATCGACTGGAATCGCACGATCCGCGCCAACCTCGCGCACTACCTCCCCGAGTACAAGACGGTGGTGCCGGAGCGGCTGCTGGGATACGGCCGCCGATCGCAGGCCGTGCACCGCGACGTCGTCCTCGCCATCGACCAGTCCGGGTCGATGGCGTCGAGCGTCGTGTACGCGTCCGTGTTCGGCGCGGTCCTCGCCTCGATGCGCGCGCTGAAGACGTCGCTGGTCGTGTTCGACACGGCGGTCGTCGACCTCACCGACAAGCTGTCCGATCCCGTCGACGTGCTGTTCGGCACGCAACTCGGCGGCGGCACCGACATCAACCGGGCCATCGCCTACAGCCAGTCACTGATCGACAGACCGACCGAATCGCTGTTCGTGCTGATCTCGGACCTGTACGAGGGCGGGATCCGCGCGGAGATGCTGCGGCGGATGGCGGCGATGACGAACGCGGGCGTCCAGGTGGTTGTTCTGCTGGCACTGTCCGACGACGGCGCCCCGTCGTTCGATCACGACAACGCCGCGGCCCTCGGGGTGCTCGGCATTCCCGCATTCGCCTGCACCCCGGACAAGTTCCCGGAACTGCTGGCGCTCGCACTCGAACGCGGCGACATCGGCAGGTGGGCGGACGGTCTTCAGACGGAGTGACCGCGGGTCAGCCGGCAGCCATCCGGCGGTCGCTGTGCAGTTCGGGGTGCGCGTCGGCGCGGATCCTGAGCAGGACCAGTCCGGAGACCGAGGCGACGATCAGCGATGCGACCGTCCAGGGAACGTGCAGTTCGGAGATCCCGACTCCCGCACCGACGAGTCCCACGAAAAGCAGGCTCCACATGATCGCTTTGACTGGACCGGACCCCATGGCAATGCTCCTTCACCGAGATTACGTACATCCCCCGTGAGTTCTGGTGTGCGCGCAGAACGTTAGCCGCGTCACACTGGAGTCTCTGTGCGACACGTCGTAAACGCTCTTTCCGATACCAATCCGAGACCTGGACCCGTGAGTACTTATTAACCGCGGGCGGTATAAGTACTCACGGGGGCGGCTAGATGATGCTGATGGTCCCCTGGGTGGTCGCCGACGCGAGCACCCGCAGGTGGTCGTCGGACCCGCCGAGGGTGTGCTCGATGGCCGTCAACCGGCTCACGTAGTGGCCGACCGGATACTCGGCCGTCATGCCGATGCCGCCGTGCATCTGGATCGCTTCCTGCCCGATCGTGCGGGCGGAGCGGCCGATCTGCAGCTTGGCGCGGGAGGCGACCACCGGATCGGCGGCTCCGTCGGCCAGCGACATCGTCGCGTAGAGACTCATGCTGCGAGCCAGTTCCAGCAGCACGTACATGTCGGCCGCACGGTGCGTGAGCGTCTGGAACTTCGCGATCGGGACACCGAACTGCTTGCGGGTCTTCAGGTACTCGGTGGTCAGTCGCAGCGCTTCCTCCATCGCGCCGACGGCCTCCGCACACAGTGCCGCCTGCGCCCGGATCTGCGCGCTCTCGATCGCCGACGATGCGTCGCCGCCCGCACCGAGAGGCTCCGCCGGGGTGTCCGACAGTTCCACCTGCGCGGCCCGCAATCCGTCGTGGGTCGCGTAGGCGGTGCGGGTCAGGCCGCTGGCATCGGCGTCGACGAGGAACAGTCCGACCCCACCGTCCGGGAGTGCCGCCGTGACGACCAGGGTGTTCGCGCTACTGCCGTGCGGAACGGGGTTCTTGGTACCAGTGAGGGTCCACGCGTCGCCGTCCTTCTTCGCGGTCGTGGACACCTGGGTGGACGGCCAGCGCACACCCGGTTCCCGATCGGCGAAGGCCAGCAGGAGATTGCCCTCGGACACGTCCGGCAGAATCCGGCGACGCTGCTCCGTGCTGCCGGACGCAGCGATCAGACCGCCGGGGACGAGCACGGCGTCGAGGACGGGTTCGGGCGCGAGGCGGCGGCCGATCTCGGTCATCACCGACGCGACCTCGACCGGTCCGGCGCCCATTCCGCCGTCTTCCTCGTCGAAGCTCAGGCCCAGCAGTCCCACCTCGGCGAGTTGCTTCCACACCTGCGGGCTCCACCCCTGCTCGGTGTCGGTGACGGCGTTGCGCTTCTCCGCGTCGTAGCTGCGGCCCAGCAGTTCGCGGGTGGTGTCGCGCAGCAGTTTCTGTTCGTCGGTCAGTTCGAAGTCCATGTCACGCCCTCACAATCCGAGGATCGAGGAGGCGATGATGCTGCGCTGCACTTCGCTCGATCCGCTGTAGATGGAAACCTTGCGGTAGTTCAGATACGTCGGAGTCGTCCGCTGCGCCCAGAGCGGCGAGGCGATGCCGTCACCTGCGGCGAAGGGCAGGGAGTCGGGTCCCGCGACGTCGGTCAGCAGTTCGAGTGTGGCCTGCTGCAGTTCGGACCCGCGCAGCTTCAGCAGCGACGACGCCGGGTTCGGCTTGCCGTCGGCCGAACTGGCCACCACCCGCAGCTGGGTGAGTTCGAGCGCGATGATCTCGTTCTCCAGTTCGGCGATCCGGGCGGCGAACAGCGGATCGTCGAGCAGCGTCCCCTCGCCGACCGAGATCTCGGCTGCGCGTTCCTTCGCCTGCGCGAGACGGACTTTGGAAAATCCCAGCCGGGTCACACCGGTGCGCTCGTTGCCGAGCAGGAACTTGGCGTAGCTCCAGCCCTGGTTCTCCTCGCCCACGAGGTTCTCGGCCGGCACGCGCACGTCCTCGAAGAAGATCTCGTTGACCTCGTAGCCGCCGTCGATCAGCTTGATCGGGCGCACCGTGACGCCGGGCGTCTTCATGTCGACGAGGATGAACGAGATGCCGGCCTGCTTCTTGGGGGCGTCCGGGTTGGTGCGGGCAAGGACGAAGATCCAGTCGGCGTGCTGCGCGAGGGTGGTCCACGTCTTCTGGCCGTTGATCACGTAGTCGTCGCCGTCGCGGACGGCGCGGGTCTTCAGCGACGCGAGGTCGGAGCCTGCCTCGGGTTCGGAGAATCCCTGGCACCACCAGATGTCGAGGTTGGCGGTCGGAGGAAGGAACTTCTCCTTCTGCTCCTGCGAACCGAAGGCCGCGATGACGGGGCCGACCATGCTGGTGTTGAACGCGAGCGGCTCGGGTACCGACGCGAGCTGCAGTTCGTCGAGCCAGATGTGCTTCTGCACCGGAGTCCAGTCGCGGCCGCCCCACTCGACCGGCCAGTGCGGCGTCGCGAGCCCGTTGGCGTTCAGAATCCTCTGGGACTCGATGAACCCTTCCTTCCCCACTTCTTCACCACGCGCATACCGCTCGCGGATCTCCGCCGGAATCTGCGTGGTGAAGAACGTTCGCATCTCGTCGCGGAACGCCAGCTCCTCGTCGGTCAAGGCCAGATTCATCGGAATTCCTTCGCACTCGAGGTCGGATTCATGTTCTGTTCCCGACGTTACTCCCTCGTGCGACTCCGCCGCCCGTGAGTACTTGTTAACCGCCGGGGGGCTGTTTCAAATTTCCGGGTCGGGGTCTCCGCGTGCCGCGGCGCCCCGACC
>NZ_JASHKX010000051.1:0-46948 GCF_030058635.1 Rhodococcus sp. IEGM 1305 | reverse complement strand
CCCCGCGCCCGTTCCCGCGAACGGGGAGACGACCCCGGCGGCCACCGAGACGCCCGCGGCCACCGGAAGCGTCGACGCGCTGCTGTTCGATCCCTCGGTCGGCACGGCGCTCGCGGCCATGGGGACGACACCGCAGACCCCCTCGTACACCCCGCAGCGCGCGCGGTACGACCTCTCGGACGATTCGCAGACCGCCCGGCTGCAGGACGCGCTCGGTGCGGTGTCGTGGTCTGCCCTCGAACCCGAGGCCGCACGGGCTGCCGGCACCCCGCGTTCGCTGATGGTGGTGCCGCCGCAGCTCTGGACGGCGGGCGCCGAGGACGCGAAGACACTGCTGTCCACGGTCTCCTCGCTGATGCGCTCGGGCCTGGCGACGCCCCGGCCGCTGCCCGCGATGCTGGGACGACAGCCCGGATCACCCGAGGTCGCGACCCTGGAGTACCCGGATCAGGCCGCCGAGGACGGCGTCCCCGCCCATATCCGCGACGCCGCCGGCACGCAGACACCCCGCATCGAGGCACTGAACGCCGCGCTGGTCGACGACCCGCAGGCCCCGCTCACCCCGGAACGCTTCACCGCACCGCTGCGCGAGGACCTGCTGCGCTCGATGAGCCTCGCGCATCGCCGCGACGACGAACGGCGGTCCGCGGAAGAGGCGTCCGACGTGCGCGCCGACGAGGTGGCCGAAACCATGGACGACCTGTTCGGGGCAGTCACCGTCGTGTCGCCGGGCGGCGTCTACACGCTGGCGTCGGAACAGAGCCCGCTGCTGCTGGTGGCCAGGAACGACCTGCCGGTCGGGATCACCGTCCGTCTCCAGGTGGATGCGCCGTCGGGGATGACCATCACCGACATCGGCCCCACCACGCTGCCCCCGCGGGGCAGTCGCACCCTCACCGTTCCCACCGAGGCCAACGACTCCCGCAAGCTCGTCGTCCAATTCTCTCTGACCACCGCCGATGGACAGCAACTGGGAGAGCCGACCAGCGTGACGGTACGGTCCAACGCGTACGGGCAGGCGTTGGCGATACTGACAGCATGCGCGGGTGCTCTGCTGCTGTTCCTCGCCGGCCGTCGGCTGTGGCATCGATTCCGCGGCCAGCCGGATCCAGCTGACGAAGGGTACGAACGTTCATGACCGGGAACTTGCCCAGTAGGGGCCAGAGGCTTCCCGATCGCTCCCATCCCCGGGTCGCCCCGTGGGAGCGGGACCACTGGGCTCGGGAAATCCGGCCGGACGAGGCACCGACGGTGCAGTTCGCGGCCATCCGTGTCGACCCCTCGCCGCCTCCGGTCCGGGATTCCGGGCCCTCGACCGCGCCGCAGAAGCAGAGCAACTCGCGACTGCTGGCGTCCACCGGTTCGATCGCGGTGGCGACGCTCGTCAGCCGCATCACCGGATTCGCCAAGCAGCTCCTCGTCCTGACGCTGCTGGGTGGGTCGGTGGCCAGCTCGTTCACGGTCGCCAGCCAGATCCCGAACATGATCTCCGAGCTCGTGCTGGGAGCGGTGCTCACCGCGATCGTGGTGCCCGTCCTGGTGCGCGCCGAACGTGAGGACCCGGATCAGGGTGCGGCGTTCGTGCGACGCCTGTTCACCGCCACGTGTGTGCTGCTCGGCACAGCGGCGTTGCTGGCGACCGCCGCCGCACCCGTACTCACCACCCACGTCTTCCTGTCGGCCGACGGCAAGGTGAACACGTCCCTCACCACAGCTCTGTCCTATCTCCTCCTGCCCGCGATCCTGTTCTACGGACTGTCAGCGCTGCTCACGGCCATCCTCAACACCCGGCAGGTGTTCAAACCCGGTGCCTGGGCTCCGGTGCTGAACAACGTCGTGATGCTCACCGTGCTGGTGATCTACTACGCGACACCGGGGGAGATCACCCTCGATCCGGTGCGGATGAGCGACCCGAAACTGCTGGTCCTCGGTGTGGGCGTCACGCTGGGTGTCGTGGTGCAGGCGATGAGCCTGGTGCCCGCGATCCGGCGCGAGGGCATCTCGCTGAAACCGCTGTGGGGCCTCGACGACCGGCTCAAGCAGTTCGGCGGGATGGCCGTCGCGATCATCCTGTACGTGCTGATCAGCCAGGCGGGCATGATCGTCGCCACCCGCATCTCGTCACACGCGGACGCGTCGGGTCCCGCGATCTACAACAACGCGTGGCTCCTGCTGCAGCTGCCGTACGGCGTGCTCGGCGTGACGGTGCTGACGGCGATCATGCCGCGACTCAGCCGCAACGCCGCCGCCGACGACACCCCCGCCGTGGTCGACGACCTGTCCGTCGCCACCCGCCTGACGATGATCTCCCTCATCCCGATCATCACGTTCCTCACGTTCGCCGGCCCCGAGATCGGCCAGGCGCTCTACGGGTACGGCAACTTCGGGACCGGTGACGCCGAACGCCTCGGCCAGGCCGTCAGCTGGTCCGCGTTCACGCTCATTCCCTATTCCCTGGTGCTGATCCAGCTCCGCGTGTTCTACGCCCGCGAGCAGGCCTGGACCCCGACGTGGATCGTCCTGGGCATCACCGCGGTGAAGATCGCGCTGTCGGCGCTCACCCCGATGATCGCCTCCAGCGACGACCAGGTGGTCATCCTGCTCGGCGTGGCCAACGGCCTCGGCTACATCACCGGCGCGCTCGTCGGGGGCTGGCTGCTGCACCGCAGTCTCGGCAACCTGCAGATGGCGAACGTCGGCAAGACGGTGTGGGTGGTGGTGCTCGCGTCGATGGCGGGTGCGCTCGTCATGCTCGGCGCCGACCGCCTCCTCGGGCTCGACCGGCTCACCAGTTTGTTCGGCGGTCCGGGCTCGATGGTCCGGGTCATGATCAGCGGTGTCCTGATGCTCGTCGTCACCTTCGTGATCCTCTGGTTCGCGAAGATCCCCGAAATCGTGTCCATCACCGTCGCCGTCGCCCGCAAGGTTCGCGCGTTGCGCGGTCGCGGCGCCGCACCGGAACCGGAGGTCGACCCGCTCGCAGAGGCCGAAACAGAACTGATTCCCGTGGTCCGCGCCACACCGCACGACTTCGGGGGACAGCCGCGTGGTATCGAACGACCCGGTGGACTCCCGTACCCTGGACACGAGCGGGTCGGATCGCCGCCCGGTACTGGTCGGAGTTGGGCATTCGAGAATGAAGGAGTGAGGGTGAGCGACGACGACGTGGCCGGCAGCAAGAGAGCCGGAGGTTCTACGGTGCAAGCGTCCGAACGCGATTCGGCCGCCGCCCCCAACGGCGTCGACGCCCCGACCACCCGGATCTCGTCCGAGTCGGCCTCCACCGACTCCGCGAAGTCCGGCAAGCAGGCCGGCGCCGCCGCACCGCAGAAGAAGGATGCAGACACGTCCGCGGGCTCCGCAGACACTCCGAAAACGGGGCAGAGCAAGGAGACCGGAGATCCTGCGGATGCGCAGACGAAGGCTGCGCCGAAGACTCCCACCAAAGACTCCGGCGAATCGCGCGGAGACACACGTCACATGGGCGCGGCCCCCGCACGGGATCTCAGTTACGACACCGGAGTGATCCCGATCACCCCCGCACCCGGACGTGAGCCCGGCGCAGGCCCGCGTCGTACTCCCCGTGGCCCCAAGCTCATTCCCGGCGCGTCCGTCGCGGGCGGTCGGTACCGCCTGCTGACACCGCACGGCGGTTCGCGGGGACTGCAGTTCTGGCAGGCACTCGACGTCAAGCTCGACCGCGAGGTGGCGCTGACGTTCGTGGACGCCGAACAGCGCTCCACCTCGGCCGGTCCCGAAGGCCCGCAAGCCATTCTGTCGCGCACCCTGCGACTGGGCCGGATCAACTCGCCCGGTCTCGCCCGCGTGCTGGACGTGGTCCGCGGTAGCTCCGGCGGCATCGTCGTCGCCGAGTGGACCCCGGGACGCTCGCTGCGGGAGATGGCCGACACCAAGCCGTCTCCGATCGGCGCCGCCAGTGCCATCCGCGCACTCGCCGCGGCCGCCGAGACCGCGCACCGGGCCGGTGGGGCACTGTCCATCGACCACCCCGACCGCGTCCGTATCAGCATCAACGGCGATGCCGTGCTGGCGTTCCCGGCCACGCTCGCCGACTCCGACTCGAGTACCGACGTGCGCGGACTGGGCGCCATGCTCTACGCCCTCATCACCGCCCGCTGGCCGCTGGGCGACCCGTCCGCTCCCGCGGGTGACCCGTCGGGTTCGCACCGTCCGGGCAGCGTCGGCGGTATGCGACTGGCCGACCGCGACTCGAGCGGGCAGCCCATCGGACCGCGGGTGATCCGCCCGGAGGTCCCGTTCGAGATTTCCGCGGTGGCGCTGCGCTCACTCGAGCCGAACGGGGGAATCCGCACGGCGGCCACCGTGCAGCACATTCTCGACCAGGCGTCCGTCGTCAACGACAAGACCGAATTCATCCCCGTGCTGCGGCTCGGGCAGCGGGCCCCCGGCACGACCGGTCACGCTCTCGCCGACCCGGAAGCACTGGAGGCGGAGAAGAAGAAGTCCAACCGGATGATCGCGGCGCTCGTGGGCCTCGCGGTCGTCACGATCATCGTGCTGGCGCTCCTGGGCTTCTGGCTCGCGACGTTCCTCACGGGCAGTAGTTCCGACGCGCCGCTCACCGAACAGGACTTCGGGCTCACCACGTCGGCCGAGGCCCCGCCCAACCCCGAGTCCCCCGCCCCCGCGCCCGCCCCGGCGGCGAACGTCGCGCCGGTCAGCCCCTCGGGGGCGACGGTGTTCTCGCCGCAGGGCACCCCCGACTCGGCCGCGAACGCCCGGCTGGCCGTCGACGGCAACACGTCCACCGTGTGGAGCACCGACTCGTACTTCCAGCCGTTCCCCGCGCTGAAGAACGGTGTGGGCCTGATGGTCACGCTGGACGATCCGGCGACACTGTCGAGCGTGTGGATCAACTCGCCGACACCGGGCACCAACGTCGAGATTCGCAGCGCCCCGTCGGAGAACCCGACCCTCGACCAGACGCAGGTGCTCGGTTCGAAGGTCCTCGGCAACGGTGTCACCGAGATCCCGGTGAAGTCGGAGGGACCCACCAAGAACGTCCTGGTGTGGATCACCGGCCTGACTAATTCCGGTGGCAAGAACCAATCGTCCATCGCCGACGTCGGTTTCAACGCCGCGACGTAGTCGGCGCCCGGTGCTCGCGGATCGGCGACCTGAGCTAACATCCGCCGGTGCGAATCTTCCGGGGGGATTCCGAGGGTGAGCCCTCGGACGTCGACCTGTTGGCTGCGCACGTCGCCGGCGATCGGCACGCCTTCGAGACACTGCTCTCGCGGCACTACGACCACCTGTGGCACGTCGCCAAACGCACCAGCTACACCACCGAGGATGCGGCGGACGCCCTGCAGGAGGCGCTGCTGTCCGCGCATCGCAACGCGGGCTCGTTCCGCCGGGACGCCGCGGTCCGGAGCTGGCTGCATACGATCGTGGTCAACGCCTGCCTCGACCGCATCCGCCGGAACAAGGCTCGTCCGGCGGTGTCCCTGTCCGCGGACGAGGACGACGAACCGAGCGATACCCGCGACTACGTTTCCGAGGTGGAGCTCAGCATGGTGGTCGAGCGCGCACTGGCGCAGCTCCCACCGGATCAGCGGACCGCGATCGTGGCCGTCGACCTCGAGGGCCGTTCGACGAGTGAGGCGGCCGCGCTTCTCGGGGTTCCGGAAGGCACCGTGAAGAGCCGCTGCGCCCGCGGCCGGAAGAAGCTGGCCGCCTCTCTCGAATATTTTCGGGTGGAGGGGAACCGATCATGACTCCGGGGCGTCAAAACGTAGTAGGAGCGGGGAACTGTCCTGTCGTCCCGGACCACAACGACTCGGTGAGGAGGTGCCATGGCCGACCGTGAACCCGATCCGTCCGATGCCGCGCTGCCCGCACCGCCGTACTCCGAGGACCTACTGGCCGATCTGCACGCCGGGGTGCTGCCGGACTCGGTGAGCGATCGCCTGTGGCCGCTCGTCCGGAACGACCCGCAGGCGATGGCCGTGATCGACGCCCTCGACCGGGTCACTGATCAGTTGGGCGCGCTCGGACGCGATCATTCCGTCTCGACCCCGATTCCCGCCGACGTCGCCGACCGCATCAACCGTGCTCTCGCCGCGGAGCGGGACACACCTGCCGAGGCCACCGTGGTCCCACTCACCCGGCGACGGAAGTGGGCTGCCGCGGCCGCGGGGACGTTCGCGGCGGCGGCAGCGGTCGTGGTGGCAGTCGCGGTCGTCACGCCGGACAGGCAGGAACCCGAGACCCCGGTCGTCGCCCTGCCCAGTTCCGAAACCTCGCCGGCACCAGCCGTTCTCGATCTGGGCACCGGTCTCGACTCAGGACGCCTCCTCACCGTGATCGGTTCGCGGCAGCTCGGACCACTCGAGGATCCCGCACAACTGTCGGAATGCCTGCGCGCCAACGGTATCGAACCGTCCCGCCCCCTGCTCGGTTCCGGCGAGGTTCGCCTCGACGGTGTTCCCGGGGTACTACTGCTGGTGGCCGCGCCGCGTCCGCCGCAGATCACGGCCCTGGTGGTCGGCGGTGAGTGCGGCGCGGGAGATCCGGCGACGATCGCCGTCACCGAGATCGGTTGATCCTCACGATCGTTCCCGCTCCGAACGGGCGACCGGCAGGAGTAGCTCGAGGATCTTCCCACGCAGTTCCGGAGTGTCGTCCTCGACGGCGATCAGGCTGGTGAACAGCGCGGCGCCGGCAGCGAGCACCAGCACGGCCGTCGCGGTGCTCGACCCGGCCGGGTCCACCTCGCTCTCGAACAGCTGAGTACTCGGCCCGCTGAATCCCCGCCACAGCGCGGTACGGAGGTCGTCGTGGTCGCGGATCGCTGCCAGCAGACCCGGCGTGGCCGCTCGCACCTCCGGTCGCGAGAACAATTCGGCACTGCCGGTCACCACCCAGCGGATCCAGCCTTCGCGGTCGGTGCCCTCGAACGGTGTCAGGTCGGGTGTCGCACCGAGGATGGCGTCGAGAACCAGATGCGCCTTCGATGGCCATCGTCGGGTGATGGAGGCCCTGCTCACCCCGGACCGCGTCGCGATGGCCCGCATGCTCAGTTGATCCCAGCCCGATTCCACGAGCATCGCCCGGGTGACCGCGAGGACGTCGGTGTCGATCCGCGGGTCGCGGGGGCGGCCGGTTCCAGTTGCATTCATTGGTTCGAATTGTGGGACAGAAGTGCCTTCCGCGCTATATCGTACCTATTACGAGTCCAGTGGCACCGTAATTGAAACGGACGAACACATGAAGATCGCGGTCACCGGCGGCACCGGATACGTCGGCGCCCACACCACGCTGGCGCTCCTCGCCGCCGGCCACACGGTTCGACTGCTGGTGCCGCCCGCCGAATCTCCCGACACCCTGCTCGTGGCAGCCGGGGACGACGCCGCGCGGATCGAGCAGGTGGTCGGCGACATCCGCGACGCCCAAGTGGTCGCACGCCTCCTCGACGGCTGCGAAGCGCTACTCCACGCCGCCGGGGTAGTGGGCACCGACGATCGTCGCGAACAGCTGATGTGGGAGATCAACACGCAGGCCACCGCCGCGATCCTCACCCGGGCGGCCTTCCTCGGACTCGACCCGATCATCCACGTCGCGAGTTTCAGTGCCCTGTTTCCGTCACCCGACGCCGTCATCGGACCGGACAGTCCGACGGCGTCTGGCCGTAGCGCGTACGGCCGCACCAAAGCGGCCGCCGACCGCATCGCCCGCGCACTCCAGGACGCGGGCGCCCCCGTGGTCATCACTTACCCGACGAGCGTCGTCGGTCCCGGGCTCGGATCCACCAAGGGCGTCACCGAACAGGGATGGGGCGCGATCGTCAGCGGCGGGGTGGCGCCCCGATTCGACGGCGGCATGCAGATGATCGACGTGCGCGACGTGGCCGCGGTCCACACCGCCGCGATGCACCCCGGCCGCGGACCCCGGCGATACGTCTGCGGCGGCGAACTCGTCGAGTTCAACCACCTCATCGACGTCCTCGAACATTCCTCGGGCCGTCGCCTCCGGCGCATCCCGTTGTCGGGCAGCACCTTTCGCGCGCTCGGACGGATCGCCGACGTGGTCGGCAGGTTCACGCCCCTCAGCGCGGGGCTCAGCTACGAGGCAGCGTGGCTGCTCACCTCGGCGACCCCGACCGACGACTCGCGAACCCGCGACGAGCTCGGGCTCACCTGGCGGCCTGCCCGCGCGGCGCTGGCCGCGACCTTCGCCTGAAACGCCCTCCCACCACCACCCTCGAAGGCAGACCACCATGACCGTTCCACCACCCCGGCCCGGGATCTGGGAGCCGGCCCGCCTGGGTCCCCTGACGTTGCGCAACCGCATCGTGAAGGCAGCCACGTTCGAGGGCGTCATGCCCCGCGGCCGGGTCACCGACCAGCTCGTCGACTTCCACGCCGAGGTTGCTCGCGGTGGCGCCGCCCTGACGACCGTCGCGTACTGCGCCGTCTCACCCGGCGGACGCGTCCACGCGAACACCCTCGTTCTCGACCGCGCCCGCGTCCCCGACCTACGCCGACTCACCGACGCCGTTCACGCCGAAGGCGGGTTGGTCGCGGCGCAGATCGGTCATGCCGGTCTGGTCGCGAACACACTGTCCAACCGCACCAAGACCCTCGCGCCGTCCACCCGCCTCAGCCCGCCCGCCATGGGTCTGGTGAAGGGTGCCACCCGAGAAGAACTCGACCAGGTCACCCGCGACTTCGAGGACGCGGCCCGGAATGCCGTCGAGGCCGGATTCGACGCGATCGAGGTCCACCTCGGGCACAACTACCTTCTCAGCTCGTTCATGAGCCCCAACCTCAACAAGCGGACCGACGAGTACGGGGGCAGCCTGGAGCGGCGGGCGGCGTTCCCCCGACGGGTGGTCGAGCGGGTGCGCCACGCCGTCGGCGACTCGGTGGCCGTCACGGCCAAATTCAATATGACGGACGGTGTCCCGAAAGGGCTGTGGCTCGACGACAGTCTCCGCATCGCGCAGCTCCTCGAAGCCGACGGGCATCTCGACGCACTGCAGCTCACCGGGGGCAGCTCGTTGCTCAACGGGATGTACTTCTTCCGCGGCGAAGTCCCGATGGCGGAATTCGTTGCCTCACAGCCCAAGCTGGTGGGCTGGGGTCTGAAGGTCTACGGGCCGCGCATCTTTCCGACGTACCCGTTCGAGGAAGCGTTCTTCCTCCCGATGGCCCGGCAGTTCCGCGAGGCCCTGTCGATGCCGCTGATCCTCCTCGGCGGCATCAACAGGCTCGACACCATCGAGAACGCACTCGGCGACGGGTTCGAGTTCGTCGCGATGGCGCGCGCCCTGCTCCGCGACCCGGACCTCGTCAACAAGTTCCGCGACCGGCACGTGGCCGAGGGACTCTGCATCCACTGCAACAAATGCATGCCCACCATCTACACGGGCACCCGCTGCGTCATCCGGGAGACTCTGCGCTGATCAGGGCGCCTGCGGGGGGAGCGACCGGTATCACCTGCAGTCGGGGAACAACACCCTTTAGTCTTGTGTTGATCCATACGACTGAGCACCCCTCACTACTGGAAGGCCCGCATGACCACTCCATCGACGGTTCATGAACTCATCATCGTTGGTTCGGGACCTGCCGGATACACCGCTGCCGTCTACGCGGCGCGCGCGGAACTCGAACCGCTGCAGTTCGAGGGGACCCAGTTCGGTGGCGCCCTCATGACCACCACCGAGGTCGAGAACTTCCCCGGATTCCGTGAGGGAATCATGGGACCCGACCTGATGGATCAGATGCGGGAGCAGGCCAAGCGCTTCGGCACCGACATCCGCACCGAGGACGTCGAGGAACTCGACCTCACGGGCCCGATCAAGAAGGTCGTCGTCAACGGCGAGACCTACCAGGCGCACGCGGTGGTGCTGGCAATGGGCGCCGCAGCCCGTTACCTGGGGATTCCGGGTGAAGAGAAGTTGCTCGGCCGCGGCGTCAGCGCCTGCGCCACGTGCGACGGATTCTTCTTCAAGGATCAGGACATCGTCGTGGTCGGCGGCGGCGACTCCGCCATGGAGGAGGCCACCTTCCTCACCCGCTTCGCCCGCAGCGTCACCGTGGTGCACCGACGCGAGGAGTTCCGTGCGTCCCGCATCATGCTCGAGCGCGCCAAGGCGAACGCGAAGATCCGGTTCGTGACCAACGCGGCGCCCGTCGAGGTGCTGGGCGAGAACAGCGTCACCGGCCTCGTGATCCGCGACACCGTCACCGGTGAGACCTCCACGCTGGACGTCACCGGCATGTTCGTCGCCATCGGTCACGACCCGCGCAGCGAGCTCGTCAAGGGACAGGTCGACCTCGACGACGCCGGCTACGTGATCGTCAAGACGCCGACCACCGCCACCTCCGTGGACGGTGTCTTCGCCGCCGGCGACCTGGTCGATCACATCTACCAGCAGGCGGTCACCGCCGCCGGCACCGGTTGCTCCGCGGCGATGGATGCCGAGCGCTGGCTGGCAGAGCGCGGCGACATCACTGCCAACACTGTCGCCGCCGCCGGCTCGCCGGTCGACGCCTGACCTCACCCACACACACCCACCTCGAGTAAGGGAAATCCCCGTGTCGAATACCGTCACCATCACCGATGATTCGTTCCAGCAAGACGTCATTTCCAGTGACAAGCCTGTCCTCGTCGACTTCTGGGCCACCTGGTGCGGCCCGTGCAAGATGATCGCCCCCGTCCTGGAGGAGATCGCCGGTGAGCACAGCGACAAGCTGACCATCGCGAAGCTCGACATCGACGCGAACCCGGGCGCTGCCCGCGACTTCCAGGTCATGTCGATTCCCACGCTGATCCTGTTCAAGGACGGAAAGCCGATCAACACGATCGTCGGCACCAAGGGCAAGGCTGCGCTGCTGAAAGAGCTCGCCGACGTTCTCTGATCGACACCCGAACACCCGGCACGATTCCCGATTTTGTGGGAATCTCTGAGACAATCGATCGATGTGCTCCAGTCGCATCAGCTAGACCGACCGGAACACATCGATCGTTTTGTTTGTACCGAGACTCGTATGTACTCGTTGATTCGGACTGAGAGGCCCTGAAACATGCACCGACTCCGTCACGGCGACCATGGTCCGGCCGTTGCTGAGATTCGGGGCACTCTGGCCGGTCTCGGTTTCCTGCACAACGGCATCGCGGACACCCGGCGCGAAGGCACCAACGGTTCGCACTGGATCGCCCCCGACGCCGTGTTCGATCATCACCTGGACAGCGCCGTACGGGCCTTCCAGCAGCAGCGTGGGCTTCTCGTCGACGGAATCGTGGGTCCTGCCACCTACCGGTCCATGAAAGAGGCGTCGTACCGCCTGGGCGCGCGCACGCTGATCTACCAGCTGTCCGCACCGCTCTACGGCGACGATGTCGCCACCCTGCAGACCCGCCTGCAGGATCTCGGCTTCTACGTCGGACGCGTCGACGGCTTCTTCGGACCGCAGACCCACGATTCGCTGTCCTCGTTCCAGCGGGAGATCGGGATCGCCGCCGACGGCATCTGCGGTCCGGCAACCCTGCGGTCGCTCGAGTTGCTCGGCACCCGCGTCACCGGTGGTTCACCGCACGCGATGAGCGAAGAGGAAATGGTTCGCAGCTCGGGACCCCAGCTGAGCGGCAAGCGGATCGTCATCGATCCGGGCCTCGGCGGCGACACCTACGGCACCATCGTCCGGTCCGCGTATGGCACGATCTCGGAGTCCGACATCCTGTGGGACCTCGCCAGCCGCCTCGAGGGCCGCATGGCCGCCACGGGCATGGAGACGTTCCTGTCCCGCCCGCACCACGCCAATCCCACGGACATCGAACGCGCATCCACGTCGAACGCCTTCGATGCCGACCTGATGATCTCGCTGCGCTGCGATGGCAACACCAGCCCGTCCGCCAACGGTGTCGCGAGCTTCCACTTCGGTAACTCGCACGGTTCTACGTCGATGATCGGTCAGGTTCTCACCGGATTCATTCAGCGGGAGATCGTGGCGCGCACGCCGTTGCAGGACTGCCGGACCCACGGTCGCACCTGGGACCTGCTGCGCCTGACGAACATGCCGACCGTGCAGATCGACCTCGGGTACCTCACCAACGACCTCGACGCCGCGGTGCTCTCCAACCCGCGGGCGCGCGACGCCATCGCCGAAGCGATCCTCATCTCCGTGAAGCGTCTGTACCTGCTCGGTCAGGACGATCAGCCGACCGGAACGTTCACGTTCGCCGAGTTGCTCGCCGAAGAGCTGTCTTCCTCCGAACGTTCCTGACGTCTCGTTCCCGAACGCTCAGTGCGCACCGACGGGTGTGCGCTCCCCGATGTCGACCATGCTCACCGTCGCGGTGTGGATGAGACGCTCCAGGGCAGCCTCGACGTCTTCCTTCCACCCGTGATCCCGATTCAGCTCGAGCCGTAGGCGCGGGAACCGATGATGGGGCGCGACGATTTCGAAGCCGTTGTCCTCGAGGAATTCGGCGGGGATCATGCACTCCTCGGGGGAGCACTCGCGGGCCGCTGTGGCTGACGCCATCCCGTGTGTGTCGATCGGCCCGGTTCCGTCGGTGTTGCGGATACCGAACGCCTCGAGCGCGCGAACACCGCGGCGCACCAGATCGGCCACCACGGCTTGGATCAACGTGGTTCCCAGATTCTGTTCTTCACCGGCCGGCTCGAGCCGAAGGCTGGTGAGGAGGACGGCGTCGGCACCGACCGGAGCGGTCGGGAGAAGCTGCGCGCGCGGCACGGTCCGCGGGGGAGCGTAGAGGGCGCTGCCGACCGGCTTGCCGTCCATGACGGCCACCTGTCCGCACGATCCCCATTCGAGCATGACCATGGAGAGCCAGGCTTCCTTCTCGAACTCCTGATCGCAGAATCCGCGCGAACTGTGGATCGCCGCGGGATCCATTTCCCAGAAGACACAGCGACGAGCGTGGGCGGAGAGCTTGTCCAAGCCGTCGAGAGTGAGCGATGTGACGTGAGTCGACACTGGCTAGCTCAGCCTCCATATGTCACTACCGCAGATCATTCGACATCCTCTGGTATTCAACGTTTTTCGCCCCCGATAGTTCTGCTGGAGTCGGTCCGTCAGCGGCCACTGTCACAGTGACGGATCACCCGCGGGTACTTCTACCTCTCTCAGGCGCTCATGAATCGGCCTTCTGTGCCTCCATCATCCCAACGATCCTCTGAAGATCGTCCACCGAACCGAACTCGACCACAATCTTGCCCTTGCGCTTGCCGAGGCTGACCGTGACCCTCGTGTCGAACGAATCCGACAGCCGCTCGGCGACGTCCTGCAGGCCCGGCATCTGGATCGGCTTGCGGCGCTGGGCGGGCTGCGCCGCCTGGTCGTCGCTGCGGTTGGCGAGCGTCACCGCCTCCTCCGTCGCGCGAACAGACATGCCCTCCGCGACGATGCGTGCCGCCATCACCTCCTGCGCGTCGGCTCCGGCCTCGAGCGACAACAGGGCGCGAGCGTGCCCGGCCGACAGCACACCCGCCGCGACGCGGCGCTGCACGGGAATCGGCAATTTCAACAGTCGGATCATGTTCGTCACCACGGGACGCGAGCGACCGATCTTCGCCGCCAGTTCCTCGTGGGTCACCTCGAACTCTTCGAGCAACTGCTGGTACGCCGCGGCCTCTTCGAGCGGGTTCAGCTGCACGCGGTGGATGTTCTCCAGGAGCGCGTCGCGAAGCATGGCGTCGTCGCCGGTCTCGCGAACGATCGCCGGGATCGTCTCCAGCTCGGCTTCCTGGCTGGCACGCCACCGACGCTCGCCCATGACGAGCTGGAACTTGCCGTCGTCGAGCGGACGCACCACGATCGGCTGCATCAACCCGAACTCACGGATCGAGTGGACGAGTTCGGCGAGAGCGTCGTCGTCGAACACCTGACGCGGCTGCTTGGGGTTCCGCTCGATCAGGTCGGGGGCGATCTCCCGGTACACCGCCCCGGTGGGGGAGGGGAGGGGTTGAGCACCGTTCCCGGATTCGCCGTCGGCGCCGTTGCTCCCTCCATTGTTTCCCGTGGACGCGGGAGCGGTCTTCTCGTCCGTCGCAGAGTCCGACGAGTTCGGCGCGGGAGCGGTCAGTACGGTGCGTCGGTCCGCGCCGATCACGACGTCCGCGGCGGCGTTGCCCAGCCCCGGTCCCGTCGTGGTCGGTCCCGTAGGAATGAGCGCGGCCAGTCCACGGCCAAGTCCACCCTTACGCGTCTGACTCATCGCTGCTCCTGCTTCGTGATGTGTGCGGTGCGTGCTGCGAGTTCACGTCCCGCGTCGAGGTAACTCATGGCACCCCGCGAGCCGGGGTCGTAATCGAGCACGGTCATGCCGTACCCGGGCGCTTCGGACACCTTCACGCTGCGGGGAATGACGGCACGGAGGACGGCGTCACCGAAGTGGGTGCGGACCTCTTCGGCCACCTGGTCGGCCAACTTGGTGCGCCCGTCGTACATCGTGAGAAGGACCGTCGACACGTGGAGATCCGGGTTGAGATGTGCCTGCACCAGTTCGATATTCCGCAGCAGCTGTCCCACACCCTCGAGGGCGTAGTACTCGCACTGGATCGGGATCAGAACTTCCTTGGCCGCGACCATCGCGTTCACCGTGAGCAGTCCGAGCGAGGGCGGGCAGTCGATCAGGATGAAGTCGGCATCCACCTCGCCGAGAGCCTTCTCCGAGAGCGCGCCCTTGAGCCGTCCCTCGCGGGCGACCATGGAGACCAATTCGATCTCGGCGCCGGCGAGGTCGATCGTGGCCGGAATGCAGAACAGCCGGTCGTTGTGCGGACTCTTCTGGATCGCCTCCGCAGCCGTCACCTCACCGAGGAGAAGCTCATAGCTGGACGGCACACCGGAGTGGTGGGCGACGCCCAACGCCGTGCTGGCGTTGCCCTGCGGGTCGAGGTCGATGACCAGAACGGTGAGTCCCTGAACCGCGAGGGCGGAGGCGAGGTTGACCGCACTCGTCGTCTTGCCGACGCCGCCCTTCTGATTGGCGATCGTGAGGATCCGCCGTTCGGGCGGCTTCGGCAGACTCACCGAGTGGGGGTGCAGCACCTGACTCGCGCGGTGCGCGGCGGCACCGATCGGAGTCTCCTCGACGGAGATTCCGTTGTAGGGGGCCGTGAATCCGTCGTCTCCGTTCCCGGAGCTCGTCGCCTGGTCGGATTGATGGTCGGTTTCACGTGAAACTGTTTCACGTGAAACGGCGGATTCAGGCCCACCCGACATTGACTACTCCTTCAATTGGGAATCGCTCGTTACTCGACATATTCACTCCCTAGTCACCGTGGACATCGTCATCGACGCTGACGGCGTTTCGGTACACGTTCTGCCCGAACGACAACGGTGGGGACAGGAAGCAGGCCCACTCCGCATTCCACGATATCCAGCTTGCCAGCACCCAACCGAGTCAGGGAAGCGCGATCACGGGAAATCTCTTCGGCGGCGCTCGAACCTTTCAATGCGAGCATTCTCCCATGCTCGTGGATAAGCGGCAGCGACCACTTGGCCAACTTCTCCAACGGCGCCACCGCGCGGGACGTCACGACGTCTGCGCCGCCGGCTTCCTTCACCACACCCGACTCCTCGGCCCGGCCCCGGACCACCAGCACGTCCAGACCGTTCGACTCGACGAACTCGGCGAGGTACACCGACCGTCGCAGCAGCGGCTCCACCAACGTGATCCGGAGATCGGGTCGGGCGATCGCGAGTGGGATACCGGGCAACCCGGCACCACTGCCGACATCGACGACCGACTCACCCTCGGCGATCAGTTCACCGACGACGGCACAGTTGAGGAGATGGCGTTCCCAGAGTCGCGGAACCTCCCGGGGCCCGATCAACCCCCGCTCGACACCGTCGGTCGCCAGCGACTTGTAGTAGCGCTCCGCGATATCGAATCGTTCACCGAACACCTGGCGTGCCGCCGCTTGTTCGTCCCATTCGGCCGGCTCTCCACCATTCGGTTCCACGTGAAACATCCTCCCGCGAATAACGCGAAATCAACAAACACAGCTTCTCTATTATCCGCCCTCCGTCACGACTATGTCCCTTAACTCGAACGCGCAACGCCGGAACAGTGTCGAGCCGCACCCCCTTCCGGTGGGGGCGGGGAGGGGTTGGGTGTGCACTGTCGGTGAAGCGCCCGTTCGACTCGGCGGTCCGCCGTCGCCTCGCCGGTGAACCCTCTCTGCGATGGATCTCGCGCACATCGCGTCATCTGGTTCTGCGGATCAACAACAGCGGGGCGATCGACGCGCGCATGTTTCACGTGGAACAGGCGACGGATCGCAAGGGGTCTATCTGGGGCCGGCCGTGTCCCGGCCCGAGATTGTTCTGCGCCGGTGCGCGCCCGGGACGTTGGTCCGTCTGATCGCATTCGGCGCGGGCAGTTTCACGTGGAACAACTGTCCTGTGTTTCACGTGGAACAGAACCGACCCCGTCCGTGCATTACCCGGCCGCCGTCCCAACTCGGCATACGCAAAGGTCCAGCGAATGGCCGACCTCCCAACTAAGGCGAAGCCATCCACGCCTACTCGACGCTAGCTCTCGACAGCTTCACTCCGACGAAGCCCGAGTTTTCAATCATCACAGTGACGAAACTCCCGGGTGTGGTTGGGTGGGTGAAACTACAACCTAAATTCCTTCGAAAACGTCCGAAATGGACGGCCCGTGGACTCCACATACGCGATGGTCAGACCGTGGTGTCCGGGAAGGAGTGGTGCTCGTGAGCGACGAGCCAACGACCGTCTTCCTTTCGCAACCCCACTGTGAGGCGGAGCCGGTTCTCCGGATTGTCGGCGAGCTCCGCTTCCATTCCACAGCGGAGGAGCGCATGCGCGAACGCAACATCCTCGCCGGCCGTCACATCCAATGACAGCATCTCGAACCTGGCACCCTGCGACTGCCATTCGAAGAACGGCGGCCATGTCTCGCGATACGCATCGATTCCACGAGCGCCCTCGTATGGCGGTGGCACGTCGAACATCACGATGTCGTCGGAGTGGTCCGCGAGAACCCCGGCCATGTCGCCACTGTGCACAGCCTCAGCCCAACGGTCGATCAGATCCCGGATCTGTCGTTCGTCCTCGCTCATCGTTCACTCCATCCAGTCGACGGCACCGCTTCGATCGCTTCAATGATGTGGACTTCGAGAAGCATCGAAACTCATCGCACCGAACCACTGACGCGTGAGTGGTATGTCTCGAGACATCGCGGACACTTGCGGATCGTTCCGCTCACCATCGCCGGATGAGCAGAGGAGAGCTTCGATGGACCCCGCACCCTTCTCCACGATCCCAGCAGTCGTCGGCGGCAGGAGAGTAAGCCGATCGCTTCGCCCACAGCGCCCCGACGGATTCACGTGCGGGCGGCCCCCTCAAAACTGAGCGAGGTGCGGCATCCCAATCTTGACCCCGCACATAAGACCCGGGCTCGAGTCCACTCGGCCTGGGCCGCCGAGGGTTGTTGAAAGAGTTCCAGACGATGCCGGCGACCCCACCTACTTGCGGGGGATATCGTCAGCGATTTCCGCTTCCCGCCGCTGATCGATGGGGCGCATCACCGGGTGGACTCGGCCGCCTCCGGGACGTCCGAGACGGGGAAGAGTCATCTCGTCGAAGCGCTCGCGCGCACGCCGCGATCGAGACCGAGCTGCGGGTGCTCTGGTCCATCCTGGAAACCCTCATCCAGACGGTGAACAAGGCGAAGGTAGACGGCACGATCGGGGGCGAAGGTCGGCGGACCGGGGGCGTAGTTGCCCGCCCGCACTGTCCACGAAGTCCTGAGACAGCGCAGTCACGCGACGGTGGCGCACGAAATCTCGCCGCGGACACCCGACCTCTCGGTGGGGGAGGGGAGGGGTGCGTGTTTCACGTGAAACGAAACGAAGCCAAAGTGACGGATCGCGACATACGGACAGCGAAAAGGCGGGGCTCCCGGAGATGGATCCGGGAGCCCCGCCTTGGTGATGCTTCTGTGGATCAGTCCTTGATGACGACCACGCGACGTGAAGGCTCGGCGCCTTCGCTCTCGCTCGACACGCCATCGACCTTCGCGACCGCGTCGTGAACGATCTTGCGCTCGAACGGCGTCATCGGAGCGAGCTCCTCGCGTTCACCGCTCTCGAGTACGCGGCGGGCAGCCGAGGAACCCAGCTCGGTCAGTTCGGCGCGACGGCCGGCACGCCATCCGGCGATGTCGAGCATCAGGCGACTACGTTCGCCCGTCGCCTGCTGCACGGCGAGGCGAGTCAGTTCCTGGAGTGCGTCCAGCACCTCACCCTTGCGCCCGACCAACTTGGTGAGATCGTCTCCACCGTCGATGCTGACAACAGCACGGTCACCCTCGACGTCCAGGTCGATATCGCCGTCGAAGTCGAGTACGTCGAGCAGCTGCTCCAGGTAGTCGCCAGCGATTTCCCCTTCCTCGATCAGGTAGTCGTCAGAATCGGAATCCACCTCGGTGTCCGGGTTCTGCGTCGTTGCAGTCACGTCTGTCTCATCTCCGTCCACTGCGATGTCAGGCTCACTAGCCATGCTCGTTCTCTTTTCTGAATCAGCGCCGCTTGCGCTTGGGGGACTTTCCGCGGTTGGACTGGGGGCGGGCACCGGGCTTCGGCTTCGACGTACCCGCAGCCGAACCGTCACCACTCACCTGATCGGAGGCGCTGTCTTCGACGACGCCCTCGACGATCTCCGGCTCGTCCGCTGAGGAAGAACCGTCCGTTGCGGTCGCGGACTTCTTCTTTTTCTTGGTGAGATCGGGACGTGCACCGGGCTTCGGAGCGTTGTCCGCCCGGCGTGCGATGGCAGCCTGCTTCTTCTCTTCCTCTTCTTGGTCGATGCGACGGAAGACGATGTGCTGCTGCGCGTACGTCCAGATGTTGTTACTCACCCAGTACAGGAGGATCGCGATGGGGAGGAACGGACCACCGACGAGCACACCGAGCGGGAAGACCCACAGCGCAAGCTTGTTCATGATCGCGGACTGCGGGTTGGCGGCGGCCTCGGGGCTCTGCCGAGCCACAGAAGCGCGCGAGTTGAAGTGGGTCGCGATGCTGGCGATGACCATCAGCGGAACTGCGACAACGGCGATGTTCAGCACGGTGGGGATCGGGCCGTAGGCAGCAAACGCGTCGAGCTGTTCCTTCGGCATGGTGATCCAGGCCGAGATGGGAGCGCCGAACAGTCGAGCACTCAGGAAGGACTGCACGTCCTCGACGCTGAAGAAGTAGTTCGGCGTGTTCGCGTTCGCCTCGACCGACATGCCGAGCTGCCCGAATCCGGTGCCGGTGCGGTTGAACGAGCGAAGCACGTGAAACAGGCCGATGAAGACCGGAGCCTGCGCGAGAACCGGGAGGCAGCCCATGATGGGGTTGAACCCGTGCTCCTTCTGGAGCTTCTGCATCTCGACGGCCTGACGCTGGCGGTCGCCGGAGTACTTCTTCTGCAGAGCCTTGATCTGCGGCTGAAGTTCCTGCATCTGGCGCGTCGTGCGAACCTGCTTCACGAACGGCTTGTACAGCACGGCACGCAGCGTGAACACGAGGAACACCACGGAAAGTGCCCATGTGACACCGCTGTCCGGCCCGAGGAAGGGAATGGCACCGAATATCTTGTGCCAGACCCACAGGATCCCGGACACCGGATAGTAAATGAAGTCGAGCACGGCTCTATGTACTCCTCTGTTCGTCCACGTTCGCCGGACAGCAACGACGGCCACCCGCATGACGGTCGCGACGGGCAGGGACCGGGTCCCACCCACCAGGGTGCCAGGGGGCACACTTCGCCAACCGAACCACCGTCAAAAAAAGGCCTTTGATCGCCCCGTGGGTACGCAGGGATTCCACCGCGTACTCGCTACAGGTCGGCATGAACCGGCAGGTCGGCATCCTCAGGGGCGACACATACGTCCGGTAGAGCTCGATGAAGAAAATGAGAGTGCGCGCTGGTAACGCACGGACCGACTTCCACGCGGAAGAGGCCGAGGAGGTGGCCTCGGCCGTGTCGGCGCGCGACTCGTGGAGTGCGCTTTTCATGCGGAGGTACTCACGGGCGCAAGAAGGTCCAATCGAAGGAGACCTGCACGAAGTTGCTTCTCCAGGTCCCGGCTACTTGCAGTCGCAGCTCCCGGAAGAGCCCGAATCACCACATCGGTGCCCCGTGGAACCACGTCCACGAGGTCGATGCAGATATGACGAAGCCGGCGTGCGACTCGATGTCGAATCACCGCCGGCCCGACAGCCTTACTCACAACCAGTCCGAATCGCGGACCGCCGCTACTCACCAGCTCATCTGCCTGCGCACGGTCGAATGCGTGCACAACCAGGTCGCGTCTTCCCATCCGACGACCACGTCGCACAGTCAACGAAAAATCTGAATGACGACGCAATCGGTGCGGCTCAGGCAACACCCCGAGCTCCCGAACCCAGTGTCGGGATCAGGCGGTGAGAGATTCGCGGCCCTTACGGCGACGCGCCGAAACGATTGCACGACCCGCACGGGTCCGCATACGAAGACGGAAGCCGTGAACGCGCGCGCGGCGTCGGTTGTTCGGCTGGAACGTCCGCTTGCCCTTGGCCACGGTCAACACTCCTCGAAGTTCATCGACGCCTCCCGGCGTCATGGATCTAACATTGGCGAAAACTCAGGTGTTCATCCACAGGGTGGGGATGGAACGACCTCGAAACTGGACTCGAGCCAGCACGAAACCGCCACCTCACCACAGGGTGACTGTTCGAGAGTACTTACCACTCACGGTCAGGTCAAACTCGCTCACCTGCGATTCCCCCGCGAATCGGTTGACCGACACGCCGAGGATCGACAAATGCTTGCACCCCAACTTCCAATGTGCCAAACCGCTGTGAGGTTGCCGACACTGTTGCTAGCGTCTATGCATGGTCTCGCCGATGAACCCTGATCGAGTGCCCGGCTCTCGACTTCACCGTTCTCATCTGCATATTCACCACAATTCATCCACAGGGCACAGATGGTGTGCCGCTTCGGATCGCCACGAGGGTTGTTGACACCCTTCACTTCCCGGGTCCGTGAACCCGCTCATCCAGGTTTCGCATGCATAAGCGCAGGTCAGCGCGCCGGATCTGGACTCCTCTCCATGCAACGGCGTCTCGACAGGGGGCGTCTGCACTTTGTCCACATCTGTGGATAATTGTGTGGAAACACAGTTCAGATGGCATATTCGTAGGTCCGTACGGGGTCCATCCTCAGGTCGGGGAAGTTACCGATTCCACCTCGACGACGGCACCGACACACGACTCGGCACCGCTGGCGCCGAGTCCGCGAACACACTGGGGAGGAACCACGTGAACGACGATCCGAATGCGCTCGCACGGATCTGGATCGACGTCGTCGCAGACCTCACATCCGATTCGCCCGGCGGCGATCTGCCGCCGCTGACGAGGGGACAGAAGGCGTGGTTGGCGCTCGTCAAACCGCTGACGCTCGCACAGGGCTTCGCGCTCCTGTCCGTTCCGTCGCCCTTCGCGCAGGAGGCGATCGAACGGGATCTCCGTGAACCGATCCTCCACGCCCTCGGCCGGCATCTCGGTGAGCAGGTCGAAGGCCTCGGTGTGCGTATCGCGGCCCCGGTCGACGACGAGCCCGAATCCGATCCGCCGAGCCGGGACCACCGGCCCGAGCCGGAACCTCTCCACACGCCTCGCCACCTCGAGCCCTCCGTCACCAGTTCCGGGTCGTTCCGCAGGCGCCGGTTCGGTTCCGGAGAGGATCAGCCCTACTCCGACACGACGGACTTCGAGGAAGTCGACGACGACCGCGAGGCCCTCGCCAGCGTCCACGAATCCTGGCCGTCGTACTTCACGAAGCCCCCGTCCGGCCCGGCACCGTCGGCGACCGGGGGGAACAGCCTCAACGCGAAGTACACATTCGACACGTTCGTGATCGGCTCGTCCAACCGGTTCGCCCACGCCGCGGCGGTCGCCATCGCCGAGGCGCCGGCACGCGCGTACAACCCGTTGTTCGTGTGGGGTGCGTCCGGCCTCGGCAAGACGCACCTCCTGCACGCCGCCGGCCACTACGCCCAGCGGCTGTTCCCGGGGATGCGGGTGAAGTACGTCTCCACCGAGGAATTCACCAACGACTTCATCAACAGCCTCCGCGACGACCGCAAGGTGGCGTTCAAGCGCCGCTACCGCGAGACCGACGTGCTGCTGGTCGACGACATCCAGTTCATCGAGGGCAAGGAAGGTATCCAGGAGGAGTTCTTCCACACCTTCAACACCCTGCACAACGCGAACAAGCAGATCGTCGTCTCGTCCGACCGGCCGCCGAAGCAGCTGGCGACACTCGAGGAACGACTGCGTACCAGGTTCGAATGGGGCCTGATCACCGACGTTCAGCCACCTGAACTCGAGACCCGCATCGCGATCCTCAGCAAGAAGGCCCGGATGGACCGGCTCGAGGTGCCCGACGACGTCCTCGAGTTGATCGCCTCCCGGATCGAACGCAACATCCGGGAACTCGAGGGTGCCCTCATTCGTGTGACGGCGTTTGCGTCGCTGAACAGGCAACCCCTGGACCTCACGCTCGCCGAGGTGGTGCTGCGCGACCTGATGCCGGACTCGTCGAGTCTCGAGATCAATGCGGCGACGATCATGGCGGTCACCGCGGAGTACTTCAACATGTCCATCGACGACCTCTGTGGCCCCGGTAAGGCACGTCCGCTGGCGTCCGCCCGCCAGATCTCCATGTACCTGTGCCGCGAGCTCACCGATCTGTCCCTGCCGAAGATCGGGCAGACTTTCGGCCGCGACCACACCACCGTCATGTACGCGGACAAGAAGATTCGCAAGGAGATGACGGAGCGGCGGAAGGTCTACGACCAGGTCCAGGAGCTGACCGCCCGGATCAAGCAGCGCTCCAAGAGGTAGTCACCGACACCTGCCTCCCCTGTGCCCCTGGTAGCTCGCCTACCGGGGGCACAGGTCGTTTCGGGGGAACCGCAGTCTCGCGGGCAACTCGAGGGGCTCCTCGAGCCGGTCCTCGAGGGTTGGCTCGAGCGGGTCCTCGAGGTACCGCTCGAGGGTCTACTCGAGGCTTGCGCGAACCCTCGCCGACACGACACGCCGATGCAACACGCCGACGCCGGGACCTGGGATAAAGCATGCACACCTGTGGATAAGTGTGGGGATGAGGTGGAATCTCTGTGGACAGAACGTGCAGAACTTTGAACAACCTCGAGTAGTCCACATGGGTGCCGGATTGGTCCTCGAGTTTGTCCTCGAGAATTCCCCACACGACGACGCGGACGGACCAGCGGCTACACGCCTTCGTCCACAGATTCCACAGGACCTAATAGTACTTCTCATTAATTCTTATAAAAACCTCTTTGAAAACAGGGTTGGGGACAGCGTCGGTTCACAGGCCTCGGTCGGCGACTCGAGGACGCGACGGTTCCGCTTTCAACTTCGTCCTCGAGGGCATACGGTTATGCATCGCCGCTCTGTGAAAGACTGCAGTGCTGTGGTCACGGCCCGACCGTGGCGAACAACCGTGCCTACCGAGAGGAACAACCCGGCGATGGAGCTTGGAAGCCTGAAGTTTCGTGTCTCCCGGGAAGAATTCGCTGATTCAGTGGCATGGGTCGCTCGCAGTCTGCCGTCGCGGCCTCCTGTCCCCGTTCTCGGCGGTGTTCTCCTGGACGCGACCGAGCAAGGGTTGACGGTTTCCGGATTCGACTACGAGGTGTCGGCCCAGGTCAGGGTCGCAGCCGAGGTCGGAAGCGCCGGTCAGGTCCTCGTCTCCGGCAAGCTTCTCGCCGACATCACGAAGTCGCTTCCCAACAAGCCGGTAGACGTGACCCTCGAAGGCACCCGCGTGCTGATCACGTGCGGAAGCGCCAAGTTCTCCCTGCCCACGATGCCGGTCGAGGACTATCCCCAGCTTCCGCAGCTGCCGCAGCAGACCGGCTCGATTCCCGCCGACGTGTTCTCCGAAGCGATCAGTCAGGTGGCTGTCGCGGCGGGCAAGGACGACACCCTGCCGATGCTCACCGGCATCCGCGTCGAGATCGAACGCAACGCGATCGTGCTCGCCGCCACCGACCGGTTCCGTCTCGCAGTCCGTGAACTCGAGTGGTCGCCGGCGAACCCCGACACCACCGCGGCCGTCCTCATCCCCGCAAAGACGCTCTCCGAATCGGCGAAAACGCTTGCAGGAGATGCCACTTCGCCGGTCGAGCTGGCGCTCGGTTCGGGTTCCGCGGTCGGCAACGACGGGCTCCTCGGCATCGTCAACGACGGCCGCCGCACCACCACCCGGTTGCTGGACGCCGAATTCCCGAAGTTCCGGCAGCTGCTGCCGTCCGAGCACACGGCACTGGCCACCGTCGAAATCGCTCCGCTCGTCGAGGCGATCAAGCGTGTTGCCCTCGTCGCCGAGCGCGGCGCGCAGGTCCGCCTGCAGTTCTCCACCGAGGGACTTCTCCTCTCCGCGGGTGGCGACGATGCGGGTCGCGCAGAGGAAGGCTTGAACGCGGTCTTCCAGGGTGAGCCGCTCACGATCGCCTTCAACCCCGGCTACCTGATCGACGGACTGTCCTCGCTGCACAGCGAGCAGGTGCTGTTCGGTTTCACGACCCCCAGCCGCCCCGCCGTGCTGCGCCCGGCCACCGAGGACGAGATCGAGCCCGACGATTCCGGCAACTTCGCGGCGCCGGAGAGCGCGTACACGTACCTGCTGATGCCGGTGCGTCTCCCGGGCTGACGGTTTCGCGAAAGCGAAACCAGCACTGCCGAACGAAATCTCACGAGTGGACGGAGATCACGATGCAGATCGGGTTGGTCGGGCTCGGAAAGATGGGATTCAACATGCGCGAGCGGTTGCGCGCGCACGGGCATGAGGTGGTCGGTTACGACCCCCGCCCCGAGGTCACGGATGTGGCGTCGCTCGCGGAACTCGCGACACGACTCGAGTCTCCCCGAGTCGTGTGGGTGATGGTTCCGGCGGGAAAGATCACCCAGGACACGGTGACCGAGCTGTCGTCGGTGCTCGAGACCGGCGACCTGGTGATCGACGGCGGCAACTCGAGATACACCGACGACAAAGTCCACGGTGAGATGCTGGGTTCCCGCGGCATCGGCTACCTCGACTGCGGTGTGTCCGGCGGGGTCTGGGGACTCGAGAACGGCTACGGCCTGATGGTCGGCGGATCGGAGGCGGACGTCGAGCGGGCGCTGCCCATCTTCGACGCTCTGCGCCCCGAGGGTGAGCGCGCGGACGGCTTCGTCCACGCCGGCCCGGTCGGTGCAGGCCACTACGCGAAGATGATCCACAACGGCATCGAATACGGACTGATGCAGGCGTACGCCGAGGGTTACGAGCTGCTCGAGGCGGAAGACCTCGTCACGGACGTCCACGGTGTGCTGCGCGCGTGGACCAAGGGCACAGTGGTCCGGTCGTGGCTGCTGGAGCTGCTCGTCAAGGCATTGGGTGAGGATCCCGATTTCGCCGAGATCTCCGGTTACACAGAAGATTCCGGTGAGGGTCGTTGGACCGTACTCGAGGCGATCGACCATGCCGTGCCCGCACCGGTGATCTCGGCCGCGTTGTTCGCGCGGTTCGCGTCCCGTCAGGACGATTCCCCCGCGATGAAGGCCGTCTCGGCGCTGCGCAACCAGTTCGGTGGTCACGCCGTGAAGACGGCGGCAGGCGAGGCAGAAGCCGGTTCTGGAACGTAGGTGTTCGTTCGCGCACTCTCGCTCAGAGACTTCCGTTCCTGGGACGCTCTCGGTCTCACCCTGCGTCCGGGCTGCACCGTCTTCGTCGGACCCAACGGTCACGGCAAGACGAACGTGCTCGAGGCGCTCGGCTACCTGTCGACCCTGTCGTCTCATCGGGTCAGCTCGGACGCCCCGCTGATCCGGACGGGTACCGGTCAGGCGTTCGCCGGGGCGACCGTCGTCAACGCCGGCCGGGAACTGACCGTCGATCTCGAGTTGAACGAGGGCAAGTCCAACCGGGCACGAATCAACCAGTCACCCACCCGGCGGCCGCGAGAGATTCTCGGGATTCTGCAGACGGTGCTGTTCGCGCCGGAGGATCTGTCGCTGGTCCGCGGTGACCCGGGGGATCGGCGACGCTACCTCGACGAACTCCTCACGGCCCGTATTCCGCGGATGGCGGCGGTACGCGCCGATTACGACCGGGTGCTGCGGCAGCGGTCGGCGCTGCTCAAGACCGCGGGCGGCGCGTTGCGACGGGTGTCCCGCGGCAGCGGCCGGCCGAGCGAAGACGGCGCGAGTGCCCTTGCCACGCTGGAGGTCTGGGACGGTCATCTCGCCACACACGGCGCAGAGCTGCTCGCCGGGCGGCTCCACCTCGTCCACGATCTCGCTCCCCACCTGGCCGAGTCGTACCAATCGCTGGCGCCGGAATCGAGGCCCGCGAGCATCCGCTACCGCTCGAGTCTGGGCTCCTCGCTGCCACCGGAGTTCACCGAACCGGCTCGAGTGCCCGAGGCGGGTGACATCGCGTTTCTCGAGGAGCGATTCCTCCAGGAGCTGTCCGTGATGCGCTCCAAGGAAATCGAGCGCGGTGTGTGTCTCGTCGGACCGCATCGTGACGATCTCGAACTGCACCTCGGCGACACCCCGGCGAAGGGATTCGCGAGTCACGGTGAGTCGTGGTCGTTCGCGCTCTCGTTGCGGCTGGCGGGATTTGTCCTGCTGCGCTCGGACGGCAGCGATCCCGTCCTCATGCTCGACGACGTGTTTGCCGAACTCGACCGTCGTCGACGGCGCGCACTCGCCAAGGTCGCGTTGGACGCGGAACAGGTGCTGATCACAGCCGCCGTGCCGGAAGATGTTCCGGAGGAACTCGACGCCGTCCGATTCGGTGTGGAGGCCCGCGACACCGACCGAGGACGGATATCGCACATCGTGGAAGAGCCGGAGGACCGCAGTGACGGATGATCTCGAACCCACCGCACCGGCTGCGGCCCCCGAACCGGAGGTGAAGGGAATCGACCTCGCCCGCCGCGCCCTCGAAGAGGCGCGTGCCGCGGCGAAGGCGAGCGGAAAATCCGTCGGTCAGGGCCGCCGATCCGGAACCGGTGTCCGGGCCCTGCGCGCCCGGCGTCGACGCGGATGGTCGGGTCCGGGACCGGACGACCGCGATCCGCAGCCGTTCGGTGCACTGACCAACGCGATCGCGAAACAGCGCGGCTGGTCGCCCAAGGTGTCCGAGGGGACGGTCCTCGGTCGGTGGGTGCAGGTGGTCGGTGAGGACATCGCCGCGCACGCCGAACCGACGGGGCTGCGGGACGGGATCCTGAGCGTCTCCGCGGAGTCGACGGCCTGGGCGACGCAGCTTCGGATGATGCAGTCGCAGATTCTCGCGAAGATCGCCGCGGCCGTCGGCGACGGCGTCGTGAAGTCGTTGCGGATCACCGGTCCGACCGCTCCGAGCTGGCGAAAAGGGGAACGGCACATCCGGGGGCGCGGCCCCCGGGACACGTACGGATAGGCCGGAGCGGACGTTCGGTTCCTGGTTTTGTCTATTACCCGGTGTTACAGTTACTCCAGGTTTTCGAGTGAACTGTGCCACAGGCCTCCGTCGTGGCGCAGCCGCCGGCACGAAGGAGTAACGAGATGTCCGCCCCGACTGCACCCCGGAACGCGATCCCCGAACCGGACCACATCCTGTTGCAGGCCAGGAACGTGGAGTTCGACTGGTCGAACCTCCCCATGCACTGGATCCCGGGCGACCCGTTCAGCACGCACGTCCTCAACGTCCTGCACCTCCTCCTGCCCGCGGGCGAGGAGTGGTTCGTCGAGACGTTCAAAGAGGCACTGCCGCTGATCGAGGACGAGCAGCTCCGCGACGACGTCGTCGGGTTCATCGGCCAGGAGGCGATGCACGCCAACGCCCACACCGGCGTTCTGGTGCACCTGAAGGAGAAGGGTCTCGACCCGACACCCTTCACCGAGCAGATGGAATGGACGTTCTCCAAGATCCTCGGCCCGCGACCGCTCACCGGTCTGCGCGAGAAGAACTACCTGATCGAGCGGCTGGCGGTCATCGCCGCGATCGAGCACATCACCGCGTTCCTCGGCGACTGGGTGCTCAACGCCGAGGGACTCGACCGCTCCGGCATGCATCCGACGATGCTCGATCTGCTGCGCTGGCACGGCGCCGAGGAGGTGGAGCACCGCTCCGTCGCATACGACGTCATGCGGTACTTCGACAAGCGTGAGTCCCGGCGGATCCGCACCCAGGTGATCGTCACCCCGGTGATCGTGTGGCTGTGGGTGCGCGGCACCCGTTTCCTCATGCGCAACGATCCGGAGCTCGCCCAGTGGTCGGCGCACCGGCGTAAGCCGCACCTGACCGATTTCTTCGCGGCAGGCAAGCGCGGCACCCTCCCGACGGCCCGGGAACTCGGCAAGCGGATGTCGACGTACTTCACGCGTTCGTACCACCCGAGCAACGAGGGTTCGACGGCGCAGGCCGTGAAGTACCTGGCCTCCTCGCCCGCGGCTCAGGCGGCCGAACGATGAAGCTGTCGCAGGTGCGGGAGGTGCTCACCGGGCAGGGCCTGCCCCGCTACGACGCTCCCCTGGACATCAAGGGGCGACCGCGCCCCGACCGCGCCATGCGGATCACCGAGGCCGTGGCCGCCAAGTACCTCCGCGTTCTCACCGCATACGAATACAACCCGGGCGTCGCCGGTCACAACCCGGACGTGGCGATGAAACTGCTTGTCTCCCAACGCGACGTCGTCGCACGGGACGAGAACGTCGTCCAGTTGCGGTTCGAAGCCGAGGACGGTGCGGAACTGCCTGCGTGGCAGCCGGGTTCGCACCTCGACTTCCACCTGCCGTCCGGGCTGCGACGTCAGTACTCGCTGTGCGGGGACCCGTCCGACCGCACGGGCTACAGTGTTGCCGTCCGCCGGATCCCCGAGGGCGGTGGGGGATCCCTCGAGATGCACGCGCTCGAACCCGGCACCCCGGTGACGGTGCGCGGGCCCCGCAACGGGTTTCCCTTCGTCGGCGAGGGGAGTGCGCTCTTCGTCGCCGGCGGAATCGGTATCACGCCGATCCTGGCGATGGTCCGGGCGGCGCGCGACCTCGGAATGGACTGGCAGTTCGTGTACTCCGGCCGGTCGCGGGAGTCGATGCCGTTCCTCGACGAGATCGAAACATTCGATCGGTCACGGGTTTTCATCCGACCCGACGACGAGTTCGGTCTGCCGACCGCCGGGGAGTTGCTGGAGCGTGCCGCGCCGGGCGGCGCCGTCTACTGCTGCGGACCGACACCGATGCTGGAGTCGGTACGCCGCGCGTTCCCCGGAAGCCCCGCCACCGCATTGCATTTCGAACGCTTCGGGGCACCGCCGGTGCTCGACGGCACCGAATTCGAAGTGCAGCTTCTCAGCACCGGTGAGGTGCTCACCGTCCCCGCCGACGAATCCGCACTGACGGTGATCAAGAAGACGATGCCCGGAGTGGGGTACTCGTGCCAGCAGGGATTCTGCGGCACCTGCCGGGTGAAGGTGCTGTCCGGAACCCCGGATCACCGCGAGACGCGGCTCACCGACGCCGAGCAGGAGAACGAGATGCTGATCTGCGTGTCCCGCGCCGACAGCGGCCGTCTCGTCCTCGATCTGTAGTTCCCACCGTCGATCCCGTACCCGAACCCGCACGACCAGAGGACCCCACCATGACTCCATCCACATCCGGTACCGCCCGGCGGATCACCAACGGTTCCGTCGAACTCGCCGTGTTCGAGGAGGGCAACCCCGACGGCGAGACGATCGTGCTGGTGCACGGCTGGCCCGACACCCACGACCTGTGGAACCGGGTGGTGCCGTTCCTGACGGAACGGTTCCGGGTGGTCAGCTACGACAGCCGCGGCGCAGGCCGGAGCACCGTGCCCACCCGGGTCGAGGACTACCGACTGCCCGCCCTGGCCGGCGACCTGTTCGCGGTGATCGACGCCGTCAGCCCGGGCCGGCCGGTGCACGTGCTGGCCCACGACTGGGGATCGGTGGAGGCGTGGGAGGCGGTCTGCGAACCGGGAGCCCGCGCACGGATCGCGTCGTTCACCTCGGTCTCCGGGCCCAACCTCGATCACCTCGGCAAGTGGATGCGCCGTCGCATCTCGGACCGGAGCTTCGGCGGGCCGCTCGCGCAGGCCGTCGCGTCCGGCTACACCGTGCTGTTCCAGATCCCGGGCCTGGCGACGCTGCCGCTGCGGCTGTGGTTCTCCCGGCACTGGCCGGCGTTCCTGAAGTTCTTCGACCGCCTCGACCCCGCGCTGGTGCGTCCGGCGCCGACGCTGGCGGACGACATGGTGAACGGTCTCAAGTTGTACCGCGCCAACATCCGGACGAGTTTGCTGAGGCCGCGCGAGCGGCACACCGACGTCCCCGTCCAGCTGATCCTGAACAAGAACGACAAGGCGGTGCGGCCCGTCGGCTACGAGGACACCGAGAAATGGGCGCCCGACCTGCGGCGTCGAGAGGTCGACGCCGGGCACTGGTCGCCGATCTCGCACGCCGAGGACATCGCGCAACTCGCCGCGGAGTTCGTGCTCGACGTCGAGGACCGGCGGTGGGCGGATCTCCCCGACGGCCCGTCCGAGAGCGCTTCTGCCTAGGTTTTCACTCCCGAGACGCCCTGAAAATTCGTCTACGGGGCGCTCAGGGGTGTCATAGCCCGCTCCTGGCGCTGACGTACCAGTAAGATGGCCGAGGTAACTAGCGGCAAGATTCCCGATTCTCGTCTCCCGCGTGCCCGACCAGGGCGGTGGGCGCCTGCGTCGGGCATTGGACGGAGAAGGAGAGCTACCCACCCGTGGCTGCCCAGAAGTCAGACAAAAGCACCTCCAGCAAGGACTACGGCGCTTCTTCCATCACCGTCCTCGAGGGACTCGAAGCTGTTCGTAAGCGACCGGGTATGTACATCGGTTCCACCGGTGAACGCGGTCTCCACCACTTGATCTGGGAAGTCGTCGACAACTCCGTCGACGAGGCCATGGCCGGCCACGCCACCAAGGTCGAGATCACCCTGCTCGAAGACGGTGGCGTCCAGGTCGTCGACGACGGTCGAGGCATCCCCGTCGGGATGCACGCCTCCGGTGTCCCCACCGTCGAGGTCGTCCTCACCCAGCTCCACGCCGGCGGCAAGTTCGACTCCGACTCCTACGCCGTGTCCGGCGGTCTGCACGGTGTCGGTATCTCCGTCGTCAACGCGCTGTCCACCCGGCTCGACGTCGACATCAAGCGTGACGGCTTCCAGTGGAACCAGACGTACACCGACTCGAAGCCGGGCGAACTCGTCAAGGGCGAGGCCACCAAGGAGACGGGCACCACGGTCACGTTCTGGGCCGACCCGAACATCTTCGAGACCACGGTCTACAGCTTCGAGACGGTCGCGCGCCGCCTCCAGGAGATGGCCTTCCTCAACAAGGGCCTGACGATCACCCTCACCGACGAGCGCGTCAGCGACGCCGAGGTCACCGAAGAGGTCGTCAGCCAGGTCGCCGACGCGCCGAAGACCGCCGAGGACGAGTCCGCCGAGGCGCATGCGCCTGCCGTGCACAAGGTGAAGACCCGCGTCTACCACTACCCGGGCGGCCTCGAGGACTACGTGCGGCACATCAACCGCACGAAGCAGCCGATCCACAACTCCGTCGTCGGATTCACCGCGAAGGGCACCGGCCACGAACTCGAGATCGCGATGCAGTGGAACTCCGGCTACTCGGAGTCGGTCCACACGTTCGCGAACACCATCAACACGCACGAGGGCGGCACCCACGAAGAGGGCTTCCGTTCCGCTCTGACGGCGACGGTCAACAAGTACGCGCTCGACAAGAAGCTCCTCAAGGAGAAGGACCCGAAGCTCACGGGTGACGACATTCGTGAGGGTCTCGCGGCGATCATCTCCGTGAAGGTTGGTGAACCGCAGTTCGAGGGTCAGACGAAGACGAAGCTCGGTAACACCGAGGTCCGGTCGTTCGTCCAGAAGGCGAGCAACGAGCACCTGTCGCACTGGTTCGAAGCAAACCCGGCCGACGCGAAGACCATCGTGAACAAGGCGGTGTCGTCGGCACAGGCCCGCGTCGCCGCCCGCAAGGCCCGCGAACTGGTGCGCCGCAAGAGCGCCACCGACCTCGGCGGCCTGCCGGGCAAGCTCGCCGACTGCCGGTCCAACGATCCGAGCAAGTCCGAGATCTACATCGTGGAGGGCGACTCCGCAGGCGGCTCGGCCAAGTCCGGCCGCGACTCGATGTACCAGGCGATCCTGCCGCTGCGCGGAAAGATCATCAACGTCGAGAAGGCACGCATCGACCGTGTGCTGAAGAACACGGAAGTCCAGTCGATCATCACCGCGTTCGGCACGGGCATCCACGACGAATTCGACATCGCGAAGCTGCGGTACCACAAGATCGTGCTGATGGCCGACGCCGACGTCGACGGTCAGCACATTGCAACGCTGCTGCTCACGCTGCTGTTCCGCTTCATGCGGCCCCTCGTCGAGCACGGCCACGTCTACCTGGCGCAGCCCCCGCTGTACAAGTTGAAGTGGCAGCGCAGCGAGCCGGAGTTCGCGTACTCCGACCGCGAGCGCGACGTCCTGGTCAAGGCCGGCCTCGAGTCCGGCAAGAAGATCAACAAGGACGACGGCATCCAGCGTTACAAAGGTCTCGGCGAGATGAACGCCAAGGAACTGTGGGAGACCACGATGGATCCGACGGTGCGCGTCCTGCGTCTGGTGACGCTCGACGACGCAGCCGCAGCCGACGAGCTGTTCAGCGTTCTCATGGGTGAGGACGTCGAGGCCCGGCGAAGCTTCATCACCCGTAACGCCAAGGACGTCCGCTTCCTCGACGTCTAGGTATCCGGCACAAGAGATTACGGATGTCATGCAGCCACCGGCGGTCGGAAGACCCCGGTGGCTGCACCCGTCTGGGCCGGTTGCGGGACCGGGTCGCGCAGAAATCCGTCCTCGACTGTGAACCGCGATTCTGTGTAGCCTGGTCCGCTGATCCACCCGCGACGGCAACGTCTGGGATCGGTGGTGCGCATGTTACTTGGAAGTAAGGATCGGGGAATTTCTGTGGTAAGAACGTTCCCCATGGGGATGTGATGAACTCGTTACATTCGGAAATCGGTGCGTCGGGCAGCGCTGCGCACAGCGCAACTGATCGATCACTTTCCTCTGTCGACGCGTGTCGTCCGGACCGGTACGACTGTCCCGCCGCAGACGCGGTCACGAGCACAGAGCGACAAGCTATGAGTGGTTGGAAAGGAAGCGTGGGATGAGCGACGATTCGCCGCCCCGGGCAAAGTTCTGGGATATCGAGGGCTGGGGCCTGCGGTGGAAGGTCACCGCGGTTCTCGCAGTTCCCGTCACCGTCGCCATGGTGCTCGGCGGGCTCCGTGTGCAGGGCGAGCTGAGTAACGCCGTCCACTTCACCGAGGCGGCCGACCAGATCGTCGTCGTCCCGGACATCGTGGCCCTCGAGGCCTCGATGGGTACCGTGACCAGTGGTTACGCCTCGGGCACCCTCACCAAGCAGGACCGCGAGGACGCGGAAGCCCTGATGAACGATGTGTCCGAACAGGCTCGGAACCCCGAACTGGATCCCGCCGTCGCGAGTTCCATCAACCAGACCGTCTCGGACGGCCGCGCCCTCCTGAATCTGATGGATTCCCCGGGCGTCGCCACCGACCTCCTCGCGGAACGCCAGCGCGCGTTCGCCGCGGACTTCATCCGCGAAGTGGACGACATCGTGCGTCCCATCGAAGACAGCGAAGTCGTCGACAAGGGCTACCAGCTGACCAACGCGTGGCAGGCGCAGCGTCGTCTGTTCGAACAGGCCATGGGCCTCGTGATCGTGAAGGACGTCTACGCCGGTCCCGACGGACGGGAGAAGGCCCGCACGGGCGACATCCCCACCTCGGCCGTCGTCGCGGCCGCCGGCGCCGAATCGAGCCTCCTCGACGTCCTCGACCGGTACTACCCCAAGGGTGATGCCCGTCTCGAGACGCTGCGAAACAACATCAACGACCGCAACGCCCTCATCGACCAGGGTTTGGCGGACGCGGCGCGCGGCGGGATGCTGCCCATCCTGCAGCTGCGCTCCTCGCTCATCGCGAGCCGTGACGTCTACCAGGAGCTGACCAGCGAAGCGGCGAAGGACATCGCGTCCACCGTGCAGGTCCGCGCGGCCGAGACCCGGTCCGCCGCGCTGCGTGACACGGCGATCGTCCTCGGAACCCTGCTCGCCGCGCTCGTCCTCGCGCTCCTCGTGTCGCGGTCGCTGATCGGTCCGATCCGCCGCCTGCGGTACGGCGCGCTGAAGGCCGCCCGCCGCGACCTTCCGGAGGCGATCGAGCAGATCAAGGCCAGTGACGATCCGCGGGCACTGTCGTTCGAGCCGGTGGCCGTGCACTCCTCCGAGGAGATCGGCCAGCTCGCCCGCGCCGTGGACGACATCCACGGGCAGGCACTCAAGCTCGCCGGTGAGCAGGCACAACTGCGCCTGCAGATCAACGACATGTTCGAAACGCTCGCGCGCCGAAGCAAGTCGCTCGTCGACCAGCAGCTCGGCCTGATCGAGAATCTCGAGTTCGAGGAGAAGGATCCGAAGCGACTCGAGAGCCTGTTCCGGCTCGACCACCTGGCCGCGCGTATGCGTCGGAACGGTGAGAACCTGCTGATTCTGGCCGGCACCCGCGTGCGTCGTTCGCAGGCGGCGCCGATCCCGCTCGGCGACGTGCTGCGTGCCGCGATCTCCGAGGTCGAGGACTACCAGCGTGTGCAGATGGGTGCGACCCCCGAGGGCGCGCTCAGCGGCACCGTCGTCACGGACGTCGTGCACCTGCTCGCCGAACTCGTCGACAACTCGCTGCGCGCTTCGCCGCCCGACACGGTCGTAACGTTCAGTTTTGCTCGCGCCGTGGACGGCGGGGTGCTGCTCGAGATCGCGGACCGCGGTATCGGTATCCCGGCCGACGACATGCGCGCCGTCAACGAGCGGCTGGCATCGGGTGGTGAGGTCGGTCCCGAGACCGCCCGCCACATGGGTCTGTTCGTCGTGAGCCGGCTCGCGAAGCGTCACGGCCTGACCGTGCGCCTGCGGTCGACGTTCGACACCGCCCGCAACCCGGGCGTGACCGTGAGCATTCACATCCCGAATGCGCTGATCGTGTCGCAGGCCGCCCGGCAGGACACGGGACCGCAACGGAAGATCCCCGCGGCACCGGTCCGGACCGCCATTCCGGCACCCGCGGCCCCGGCACCGCGCAAGGACAACGGACAGCAGCCGGCAACCCGCAACGGACTGCCGACCCGCACCCCGTCCACTCCTCCGCCCGCGCCGAGCCCGGCACCTGCGGGTGCGGTGACGACGGCGTCGGGCACGAGCCTGCCCCGACGTCAGCCCGGTGCCAGTGGCATCGCGGCCGGCGCGGGATCGTCGGCCGGGGCACCGGCCGCGCAGTCTCAGGACACCGTCAACGTCCGTGGATCCGGGGCGATGCCGAAGCTGCCCGTGCGGCGGCCGCAGGCGACGACCCCGGAGACGGCACCGGCGCAATCGCAGCCGCAGCACGCACCGCACGCACCCCGCAGCGAGAACCGCATCGAGGCGCGGACCGCGGAGCAGCCGGCGCCCCCGTCGTCGAACGGCGACGACCAGGCACCGGTGCGACACCGCTACCGCACCAACTCGGCGAAGACCGCGTCGTTCTTCCAGTCGCGGATCGATCCGCCACCGTCCGAGGCCACACCGCGCCCCGGCGGCGGCACCCCGATCTTCTCCGACATGGTGTCCGACTGGCTGACCGATCCGACCGGCGCCGAAGGCGCACCCGGCGTCTGGCATTCCGCCGGCGACGCCGGATGGTCGGCCGCGGAACGGATCAGCGAGACTCCCGTCGAGGTCGACCCGGAGATCGGACTGCCGAAGCGGCGTCCCGGCGACCGGCTGGTGCCCGGCACGGTCGAAGGCGCGCACAATACGGGGACACTGCGCCGGGTGCGTGACCCTGAGACAATTCGCGCGAATCTCAGTCGTCACCAGCAGGGCGTCCGAAACGGCAGGGCCACGAGGCTCGCGGAACGTAACAGCATTGAAGGAGACCGATGAACACCGCTCATGGATCCGACGTCACGCGACCGCTCGACTGGTTGGTGTCGAACTTCGCCAGTGACGTGCCCGGTGTCTCCCACGCCGTGCTCGTATCCGCGGACGGTCTCCTGATGGCAGCCAGCGCCCATCTCCCCATCGACCGGGCCGAGCAGTTGGCCGCGGTCACCTCGGGGCTGGCCAGCCTGTCGGCCGGTGTGTCCCGGTTGTTCGAAGGCGGCGGAGTGTTGCAGTCGGTGGTCGAGATGCAGCACGGGTACCTACTGCTCATGAGCGTCGGCGACGGCTCGCACCTCGCGACCCTCACGGACGCCGAGTGCGACATCGGGCAGGTCGGCTACGAGATGGCGATCCTGGTCGACCGCGTCGGCGCATCGGTGCAGGCCACGGCCCGCACCCCGCAGGGTCTCTGACCAGCCCATGCCCATGAACGACCACCACTCGGAGCAGCCGGGCCCGAACATCGTGCGCCCGTACTCGCTGACGTCGGGCCGGACCCGGCCTGCGGTCGAGCTCGCGCTCGAAGCGTTGATTCAGGCACTGCCGCAGTCGGTGGACCGGCAGTGGGAACTCGACGACGTCAACGCGGCGATCGTCGCGTTGTGTCAGCAGTCGCCTTCGGTGGCCGAGATCGCCGCCCGGGTGGGCGTCCCCCTCGGGGTGGCACGCGTCCTGGTCGCCGACCTGGTCGAGGCCGGTCATCTGCAGATCCTGGCCACCCTGAAGGAAGACTCGACCGACTCCGAACGTCGTGAACTCATCGAAAGGGTCCTCAGTGGACTTCGCGAAATCTGATCCCCGCAATCGGGTGACCTCGACCAAGATCGTGATCGCCGGCGGGTTCGGCGTCGGCAAGACCACGCTGGTCGGGGCGGTCTCCGAGATCGTCCCGCTGCGCACCGAGGCGCTCGTGACCAACGCCAGCGACGGCGTCGACAACCTGGCTGCGACACCGCAGAAGGGCACGACCACCGTCGCCATGGACTTCGGTCGCATCAGCCTGGCCGACGACCTGGTGCTGTACCTGTTCGGAACCCCCGGTCAGCACCGGTTCTGGTTCATGTGGGACGACCTGATCCGCGGTGCGATCGGGGCGATCGTCCTGATCGACACCCGCCGGCTGGACGAGAGTTTCGCGGCCGTCGACTTCTTCGAGGCCCGGCAGCTGCCGTTCCTCGTCGCGATCAACGAATTCGACGACGCCCCGCGCTACCCCATCGAGGACATCCGTGCGGCCCTCGCGATCTCCGAGGAGGTGCCGATCATCCCGATCGACGCGCGTGACCGGGAATCGGCGAAACGCGCACTGGTCGCGATCACCGAATACGCACTGACCAAGCTCCACACGGCCGCGTACTGAGGATTCGAAACATGTCGGACGACTTGCAGCACTTCTCCATGGGCACGTGGATCGTCGCCCTCGCCGCGGTCACGGCGTTCATCGGCGTCTTCGTCGGTATCGCCAGCGCCCGCAAGGCGGTGACCGCGCCGAATCCGAGGCAGCGGTACCTCTGGCTGGCGTGGGGTGCGCTGTCCATCGGCGGCATCGGCGCCTGGCTGCCGCACTACATCGCGATGGTCGGGTTCGAGGTCTACGGCAGTGTGGTGCGCTACGACGTCCTGTGGATCGCGGTCTCGTTCGTGGTGCCCGTCGCGGCCGCCGCGGTGGCGTTGCTGATCATCAGCCCGCCGCCCACGAAACACCGGCTGCCGAGCGCATCGGTGGAGATCGGCCGCCTCGCAGGCGGTGCGGTACTCCTCGGCGTCGGCTTCACCGGAATGGACCTCGCGATCGTCGCCTCCCTCGAGATCCAGGGTTCGGTGGACTCCGACATCGTGCTGACGGCGGCGTCGGCCGTGATCGGCCTGGTCGTCGGCGCCGGAATCATGTGGTCGATCTCGGCCCTCGAGTCCCGCACGCTGCGACTCGTGGCGTCGGTGATCGTGGCGGCCGGACTGGTGGCCATGCACTACACCGGGGTGTTCGGGCTGAGCGTCACCGTCGACCCGTCCGTGGCGCGCCCGGACGGGCTCGAAGTGTTCTCGATCCTGTTCCCCGTCTTCGTGCTGGGCATGCTCGTCGTCACGATCCCGATCACCGCCCTGCTGATGGCGCCCGACCGCGTCGCCGCCGAGCTCGAACTCGAGGCCGACATGCTCGCCGCCGAATCCCTCGCCGCCGAAACCCAGGGCAGGGAGCTCGAACTCCAGTAGAACGGACGACTCCTGCGGCACCGATTCATGAGCGCACCCGAGTCCTTCACCCTCACAGCTGACCTGCACCTATAGACTCGGGTGGTTGCGCGACGTCGTGCAGGACCGCGAGTCCGCGAGGAGACGTCAAGCCGAGTAGAAGAAGGAGCTCATGACTGACACAACGTTGCCGCCGGAGGGACCGGGGCACGACCGCATCGAGCCCGTCGACATTCAGCAGGAGATGCAGAGCAGCTACATCGATTACGCGATGAGCGTGATCGTGGGCCGGGCGCTGCCCGACGTGCGCGACGGCCTCAAGCCGGTGCACCGCCGCGTTCTGTACGCGATGTACGACAACGGTTACCGGCCCGATCGCGGTTATGTGAAGTCTGCGCGACCGGTCGCCGAGACGATGGGTAACTACCACCCCCACGGTGACGCCTCGATCTACGACACGCTCGTCCGCATGGCGCAGCCGTGGTCGCTGCGATACCCGCTCGTCGACGGCCAGGGCAACTTCGGTTCCCGCGGCAACGACGGCGCCGCCGCGATGCGATACACCGAGTGCCGGCTCACTCCGCTGGCCATGGAAATGCTGCGTGAGATCGACCACGAGACGGTCGATTTCACCCCGAACTACGACGGTCGTACACAGGAACCGTCAGTTCTCCCCAGCCGTATCCCCAACCTGTTGATCAATGGTTCCGGCGGCATCGCCGTCGGTATGGCCACCAACATCCCGCCGCACAACCTGCGGGAGGTCGCCGAGGCCATCTACTGGGCGCTCGAGAACTGGGAAGCCGACGAGGAGTCCACCCTCACCGCGGTCATGGAACGCGTCAAGGGACCCGACTTCCCGACGCACGGCCTGATCGTCGGCGGCCAGGGCATCCACGACGCCTACACCACCGGACGCGGTTCGGTCCGCATGCGCGGTGTGGTGGAGATCGAGGAGGACGCCAAGGGGCGCACCACGATCGTCATCACCGAGCTGCCGTACCAGGTGAACCCGGACAACCTGATCACGTCGATCGCCGAGCAGGTGCGCGACGCGAAGATCGCCGGCATCTCCGACATCCACGACGAGTCCTCGGACCGCGCGGGTATGCGCATCGTCGTGACCGTCAAGCGTGACGCGGTCGCGAAGGTCGTGCTCAACAACCTGTACAAGCACACCCAGCTGCAGACCAGCTTCGGCTGCAACATGCTGTCCATCGTCGACGGCGTGCCGCGCACCCTGCGCCTCGACCAGATGATCCGGCTGTACGTCGCCCACCAGGTCGAGGTCATCCGCAGGCGCACCGAGTACCTGCTCCGCAAGGCCGAGGAACGCGCTCACATCCTGCGCGGACTGGTGAAGGCCCTCGACGCCCTCGACGAGGTCATCGCGCTGATCCGGGCGTCGCAGACCGTCGACATCGCGCGGGCCGGGCTGATCGAGCTCCTCACCGTCGACGAGATCCAGGCCGACGCGATCCTCGCGATGCAGCTGCGTCGCCTCGCCGCCCTCGAGCGTCAGAAGATCATCGACGAACTCGCCGAGATCGAGCTGGAGATCGCCGACCTCAAGGACATCCTCGAGAAGCCCGAGCGTCAGCGCCGGATCGTCCGCGACGAGCTCAAGGAGATCGTCGACAAGCACGGCGACGACCGCCGCACCCGCATCATCGCCGCCGATGGCGACGTGGCCGACGAGGATCTGATCGCCCGCGAGGACGTCGTCGTCACGATCACCGAGACCGGCTACGCCAAGCGCACCAAGACCGACCTGTACCGCTCGCAGAAGCGCGGCGGCAAGGGCGTGCAGGGCGCCGGGCTGAAGCAGGACGACATCGTCTCGCACTTCTTCGTCAGCTCCACCCACGACTGGCTGCTGTTCTTCACCACGAAGGGCCGCGTGTACCGGGCCAAGGCGTACGAGCTGCCGGAGGCGAGCCGCACGGCCCGCGGACAGCACGTGGCCAACCTGCTCGCGTTCCAGCCCGACGAGCGCATCCAGAGCGTCATCCAGATCAAGACGTACGAGGACGCCCCCTACCTGGTTCTCGCCACCCGCAACGGTCTGGTGAAGAAGTCCAAGCTCACCGATTTCGACTCGAACCGCAGCGGCGGCATCGTCGCCATCAACCTGCGCGGCGAGGACGAATTGGTCGGCGCGGTGCTCTGCTCCTCCGACGACGACCTGCTGCTCGTCTCCGCGCAGGGACAGTCGATCCGCTTCTCCGCCACCGACGAGGCGCTGCGTCCGATGGGCCGCGCCACGTCCGGTGTCCAGGGCATGCGATTCAACGGCGACGACGAACTGCTGTCGCTGAATGTCGTGCGCGAAGGCACCTATCTGCTGGTGGCGACGTCGGGTGGCTACTCGAAGCGCACCGGTATGGAGGATTACCCGGTCCAGGGTCGCGGCGGAAAGGGTGTACTCACGATTCAATACGACAAGAAACGTGGCACCCTGGTCGGAGCGCTCATCGTGAACGACGACGACGAGCTCTACGCGATCACGTCGGGCGGTGGCGTCATCCGCACCGCCGCCAAGCAGGTCCGCAAGGCCGGTCGGCAGACCAAGGGCGTTCGTTTGATGAACCTCGGGGAAGGCGACACCCTGCTCGCGATCGCGCGCAATGCCGACGAACCCGACGAACCCGACGACAACGCCGAGAGCAGCGGCAAAGGAGCTAAGGAGTCCTAGTGAGCACTCCCAACCAGCCAGGCAGTGACCGGCAGAACCCGGGTTCCGCCAATCAGGCGAAAACCGAGCAGCAGGCCTCCCGCACTCCCGAGAACGGGTCGGCGCGACCGAACCCGCAGCAGGGTTCCGCGCCGCAGGGGCCGCAGGCGTCCGCCGGTCGTGGTCCCGCTCAGGCGGGGCCGGCTGCCCGGCCGGGCGGCGCTCCCGACGCGAGACCGGATCGGCAGGCTCCGGCCGATCCGGCCCGGTCTCCGTCGACGCCCCAGCATCAGGGTCCGCGGACGCAGACCCCGCAGGGACGGTCCGTGCCGCCGCAGCAGGGTCACGCTCCGAATCAGCAGGCTCCCGGGCATCAGGGCCCGCCGCAGCAGGCGCCCGGCAACCGGGCTCCCGCGGGTGGTGCTCCCACCGAGGGTGTGCAGTCCATTCGGGGAAATCAGGCTCCGCCGTGGCAGCGCGGAATGCAGCGGGAGCCGCAGACCAACCTGAAGCGGCCCGTGCAGGGCGGGTCCGGTGCCAAGCAGGCTCCGCGCCCGGAGGGTCAGCCGAACGCGTCCAACGGCGCGGGCACAGCGGCTGCGGCGGGTGCCGCGGCAGCGAAGGCTCCCGGCGGCCAGGACGTCCAGAAGCCGCAGACCGCTCCGACGCAGAAGACGCAGCAGCCCCAGGCGCAGGGTCAGCGACCCCAGGGCGCGCAGAACGCGGGTGCGCCCACCCAGGCCGTGCCCACCCAGAAGGCGCCCGCACAGAACCCGTCGGCGCCGGCGAAGGGCCAGCCCGCACCCAAGCAGGGTTCCGATCGCACACCGTCCTCGACCGCGGCCACCGCAGCGGTCGGTGCGGTATCCGGCGCAGCCGCGGCCGGTGCCGTGACGCAGCGGGAGGCCGCGAAGGCGAAGGCGTCCGCGATCGACGGACCCACCCGGCACATCAACCGGGACGTGCTACCCAAGGACATGCCGGACCTGTCCGAGGCCAAGCACCCCTTGCCGGGGGCGGCGGCCACGGGTCAGCAGCCGAAGATCGCCGTGGCCCCGCAGCGGGTCGAGGAGGGCGAGGCGCTCCGGGCGACGGTGCAGGTCCGCAAGATCGATCCGTGGTCGACGCTGAAGATCTCGTCCGTCATCTCGGTGTCGCTGTTCTTCGTGTGGATGGTGGCCGTCGGTCTGCTGTACATCGTCCTGGACGGGATGGGCGTGTGGGACCGGCTGAACAACGCGTTCACCGATATCGTCGCGGAGTCGAGCTCTGACGGGCTCGTGACGGCCGGTCAGGTCTTCGGATACGCCGCCGTCATCGGTCTCGCGAACATGGTGCTGTTCACCGCGCTGGCGACGATCGGCGCCTTCATCTACAACCTGTGTTCCGACCTCGTCGGGGGTGTCGAAGTGACGCTCGCCGACCGGGACTGAACGCGGAAAACGACGGGGGCTGAGCTGGGAAAAGAGCGTCTCGCCGGACCGGTTTTGGTAGTTGCCGGTCCGGTGGGGTAATCTTCCGACTCGGTTCAGGGAACTGCGCGAGATGAGTTTCCAGACTTCAGGGGCCTATAGCTCAGGCGGTTAGAGCGCTTCGCTGATAACGAAGAGGTCGGAGGTTCAAGTCCTCCTAGGCCCACTCCTGGTGCCGGTGAAAGGTCATTCGCATGAAGGTCCTCCTGTTTGTAGGAGCCGGAGTGCTGGTGGCGATCGGACTGTCCAAGTTGCTCCGCGGCAACGAGGTGTGGCACGAGGTAACGGGGCCTTAGCTCAGTTGGTAGAGCGCTGCCTTTGCAAGGCAGATGTCAGGAGTTCGAATCTCCTAGGCTCCACAAGTACGAATACAGAACAGTGTGCCCCGGATTCGGAAGAGTCCGGGGCACACTGCTGTGCGGACCAGAGCGGGGTGAGGTTACCCTTACTTCATGACCGCACTCGATCCCGGAGCCCGTGAACGCCTCGACCCGCGCAGCCGCGTCGCATCCCACCACCGCAACGGTGAGGGAACCGCACGAATCGGATACCCGATCGGAGTCCGCATGGTCACGGTCCGTGCACGCGAGTACGTCACACCCCGCATGGTGCGTCTGACTATCGGCGGCCCCGGACTCGACGGATTCCACACCTATCAGGCCGACGATCACGTCAAGATCGTGTTCCCCGATCCGGACGGCACCCGCCGCGTGCCCGTGGTGAACGACGCGATGATGCTCGACTGGCCGCGACCGCTCCCGACCACGCGGAAATACACCGTCCGCCGCTACGACGCCGACGCCCGCGAACTCGACCTGGACTTCGTGCTGCACGACGGCGGGCTCGCGTCCTCCTGGGCGACGACGGTCGCGATCGGCGACGAGGTGACCATCGCCGGACCGCCCGGCGCCAAGGCCTTCGCCCACAACTTCAACCACTACGTGTTCGCGGTCGATTCCACCGCACTACCGGCGGTCGCGCGGTGGCTCGACGAGTCCCCGGCCGACGTCTCGGCGCACGTGGTGATCGAAACCGATGACGACGTCGAGCACGGCTACCCGCTGGCCGTGCGCGAGAACGTGGACGTGACGTGGCTCGTGCGCGACGGCAGCGAGTCCGCCCTGGCGTCGACGGTGCAGTCGCTCGCGCTGCCCGACGGCCGCTGCTTCCTGTTCGCGGCAGGCGAGGCGAATGACATCAAGCCTCTGCGCGCGTGGAGCCGGGACCGGATGGATTCGCTGTTCACCGGGTACTGGAAACGCGGAGTCGCCGGGCTGGACGACTGACCGGCCCTACACTCGCACCATGACCACGGTCCGGCCCGCAGTCGCCCGCCGCGCGGTCGTCGCCGCGGTGATGCTCGCGATGTCGGCGGTAGGCGGTGCCGTGCCCGCGGGTGCGCAGACCCGTCCCCTGGAACCGATCGCCCGGGCGGTCTCGCTGCGCCTCGCCACGGCAGACGCGGTGGCGGCGGCCAAGTGGGGCACGCCGTCGCCGATCGACGATCCCGCGCGCGAGGCCCAGGTCCTGGGTGCGGTGGCCACGCAGGCGGCCGACGAGGGTCTGAGTGCGGGGCGGGTGCAGCAGATCTTCCGGGACCAGATCGAGGCCAACAAGGTGGTGCAGCGCGCCCTCTTCGGCTGGTGGAGCGTCGCACCCGGCGCGGCGCCGACCGTCCGGCCCGACCTGACGCAGGTCCGTCCGGTGATCGACCGCCAGAACACGGATATTCTGCTGCAGCTGCGGGCACAGGAGGCCGTGCTCGCCGGTCCGGGCTGCGTGCCCGCTCTCGTGGACGCGGCGGTCGCGGTGGCTGCCGAACAGCGTCTCGACCCACTGCATCAGGCCACGCTGGCGCGCGCGCTCGTGTCGATCTGCGGGCCGGTCCGCGAATGATTGGCCGTTTTGACATGGTCCGGCAAGATATCGCCACTTAGACTGGGGTCATGATCTCCAAGGTCGCAACGCTCCTCCTCGACCGTGTCTCGATGTTCGAGTTCGGGGTGGTCTGTGAAGTGTTCGGAATCGACCGCACCGCACACGGGGTTCCGCCGTTCGACTTCCGGATCTGCGGGATCCGTCCCGGCGAACCACTCGCGTCGATCACGCCCGGACTCACGCTGTCCGCCGACTACGGACTGGATTCCCTGTGCGACGCCGATCTCGTCGTGGTGCCGCCGCCCGGGGCGCAGTCCGACTTCCCGGTGGAGGTGCTCGACGCGGTGCGCGGCGCCGCGGATGCCGGTGCCATCGTCCTCAGTCTGTGCTCGGGTGTCTTCCTGCTCGGCGAGGCGGGGCTCCTGGACGGGCGCAAGTGCACCACCCACTGGGAGTACGTCGAGGAACTGGCCACCCGGTTCCCGACCGCGACCGTCGACCCCGACGTCCTGTTCGTCGACGAGGGCAACCTCGTCACCAGTGCGGGCACCGCGGCAGGCATCGACGCGTGCCTGCACGTGGTGCGCCGGGAGCTCGGTTCCACCGTCGCCAACACGATCGCCCGCAGGATGGTCGTGCCGCCCCAGCGCGACGGAGGGCAGCGCCAGTTCATCGAGCAGCCGGTGGTCGCGTGCACGTCGGACAGCCTGAGCGAGACGATGGCGTGGATGAGCGAAAACCTCGAGTTGCCGCACACGATCGACGAGCTCGCGGCCCGCTCGTCCATGTCGACGCGCACGTTCGCCCGCAAGTTCGCGGCCGAGACGGGCACCACCCCGGTGAAGTGGCTGACGACGCAGCGGGTCCTCTACGCGCGGCAGCTACTCGAGGCCACCGACCTCGGTCTCGAGGCGATCTCGAGACGCAGCGGATTCGGGTCCGACGCGCTTCTGCGCCACCACTTCAACCGGGTCGTCGGCGTCGCGCCCGCCGACTATCGGCGCCGGTTCGGCTGCAACACGGCCGAACTCACGCAATGAACGTGCCGATGGCCGGGTTCGCCTGGCAGATCGGGCTGCTGCCGAAGTTGATCGATCCGAACGCCGTCGCCACCACGTTCCCGACGCCGGTGTTCACCGTCGCGGACAGGAAGGGGTAGACGCCGCCGAGGTTCACGATCCCCGAACGTCCGCTGTCGGTGTTGACCCAGGCCACGGTGACCTGCGCGGCCGCCGGGATCGGTGGCGCGGCGGGGCGCGACTCGAAACGGATGTCGCCGTCGGCGATGGGCGGTGACGCCTCCGGCCCGGACTGTCCGGTGAGCGCCGTCAACGACATCAGGCTGCCCTGGTTCGGACATCCGATGGTCAGGGCCGGTCCGCCGAACGGGTGCGGCGGGTCGGCGCCGGCGGGGCCGGCCGTCAGCAGAGCCGCCGTGGCGGCGATCGGAAACGTGACGACGGCGATGCGGTGGACGATACGTCTGGCGGTCATGTCTGCTCCTCGGAACGGATCCTCGCGCTGGTGCGCATCTGCCTGCGGGATACCCCTGGTACAAGCCGTGAAACGAAAGGATTCGCAGATGCCGGAGACGCGCGCTACTGGCCGGGGAGTGACGGGTCGGTTGCGGTGAGGGGCTTCGTCGCCGTAGGCGGCGTGGGCTGCTGCGTGTCCGCGTTGTCGAGGTCGCGCAGGTTCGGGGGAGCGGACGCGACGCGCGGCTGCTCGCGGCGGCGGCTCTTGACGAACACCGCGCCCCCGGCGACAGCGGCACCCACGAGGACGACGATCGCGATGCGACGGCCCTTTCGCGACTTCTTCTCCTCGACCGGTGCCACGGCCGAGGTCAAGGGACGAACGACATCCTGCGCGACCTTCTTCACCGGCACCGTCCGGGCGCGTTCGTAACCCTTCTTGGCCAGCGAGGCCCCCTGACGGCCGAGGAACAGACTGAGCCGGCCGGCGCCGCGAGCCGTGGCGAGTGCCGCCGAGCGTGCGTAGCGACGCGCCTGATCGACAGCCTCGGATTCCTTGACGCGGGAAGCCGAATCCTCGACGTGGGCCAGAGCGGTCTCGACTCGTTCGGACACCTGCTCCTGCAGGGTCTCGGCGCGTTCGGTCGGAAGCAGATTCGTGAGGGACTCCGTCGCTCGTGTCATGTCCCCACTTTGTCACAAGAACCGGGAGCACGAACCGATCCGAAGTACTCGAGTCACCGCGGCGGAACCACACGGAACCCCACAATGGCAACATGGTGGTGTGACTTCACCTCATCAGACCGCAACCGCAACGCTGCACACCAACCGCGGCGACATCAAGATCGCGCTGTTCGGCAACCACGCGCCCAAGACCGTCGAGAACTTCGTCGGCCTGGCCGACGGTTCGAAGGACTACAGCACCGCCAACGCCGGTGGCACCGACTCCGGACCGTTCTACGACGGCGCCGTCTTCCACCGCGTCATCGACGGATTCATGATCCAGGGCGGCGACCCCACGGGCACCGGCGCCGGCGGCCCGGGCTACAAGTTCGGCGACGAGTTCCACCCGGAACTGCAGTTCGACCGCGCATACATCCTGGC